>DASRZI010000449.1:0-2591 GCA_035686605.1 Candidatus Zixiibacteriota bacterium | reverse complement strand
CGACAAAGGCATCGTTACTTTCTTCATCACCTTCCCAGATAGGATTGGCCGTCGGAAAGTCGGTTGAAGTCGTAAATCCCGTTACGTAAGCATTGCCGGATGAGTCAACGGCAATGTCGTTGACCGGGTCGCCACCCTGTCGTGAGCCGCCGCTGCCGCCAAGATAAGTGGAATAAATGAATGTCGATCCATCAGCATTCAACTTCGTCACGAAACCATCCGAAAAGGCTCCACCAAAGACAGCCTGAACGGGATTTGCCACCGGAAAATCAGTCGAACTGGTATCGCCACCGATATGGGCCCTGCCGGAAGAGTCCACCGCAATCGCGTTGCCGGAGTCAAAGTCGCTTCCGCCCAGATAGGTTGAGAAGACCAAAGAATCACCGGTCGAGTTCAACTTCGTTACAAATGCATCCGCACCTCGATACTCGGCCTGGATCGGATTCAAGAGCGGATAATTATTCGAATCCGTGCTCCCGGTTATGTAGGCATTTCCCATGGCATCCACAGCGATGTCGTGACCAGTGTCAGAAAAGAATCCTCCCAAATACGTCGAGTAGATAATGGCGGAGCCTGTGGGATTGAGCTTCGTAACAAACACATCGCGTCTAGAGCCGCTTCGGGTATCTTGAACAGCATTCTCAGTCGGGAAATCTGGAGAACTAGTCTCGCCCGTCACGTAAATATTGCCCTCATCGTCTAATGCAACACCTCTTACGGCGTCATCCCAGCTTCCGCCAAGGTAAGTGGAGTATTCCAGTACCGGGTCTATGATAAGAACGCGGGAATGATCGTAAGTAGCAATCTTGAATCCAACCTTGTTTTCGCCCTTCATCACATAGCGACCGGGAATCATCTCCTTCTCTGTCCCCGCCTTCTGGTAAACAATGGGGGCCCTCAACCTGAGTCGGCCGCATCCAGTTCTGACGAGCAGATTGCTGTCATCTTCAATCTCCAGATCGTTTGCCCCCTCAAACGACAGAACTATGCTATTGAGATCAGCTCCTGGAGAAACAACATAGTCGAACTCGAGTTGCTGCTGGTTACCGTAGAAGAGCAGGTCTATTCCATCGTAGATACTTTCGTATCTGACTTGGGAGTAGGTCGCAACTCTGCTTCGCCATTTCGACTGATCGTTGCCAATGAAGTAATTGCGCTTTCCGACTAGTTCTCCGACACCTCTGACTCCACGAGTTGAGTCTGCCCCCAGGAACTCAATTCGCAGCAAGGTCTCTGCTCCCCTTTCGCACCTCCTCGGATCTTCCCTGTCAAATCGAGATAGTCTTTCATCTGCCCTGACAATTGGCGTGGAGTCATGGAAAAGCACCAGTACTTGATTTGAGGTCAGTGCGAGCGCGGAACCTCGGCCCCGGGAGATAAACTTCACTTTGGGATTGGTCTGACCTTCATTGCGTTCGAAAACCAGGGGAGATTTGATTAAGGAAGACATCACAGCCGTCTTGGATTGTTTGAGCAGGTCAGAACGGGTTCCTCCCAGAATTGACAGCGCACCTCCCTGAATTATCGTCAAGGTGCACCAAACCTGCACCACAAACCTGGCCATCGAAAGGTTCGGCCTTACATGAGCAGTATTCATCTCGTCCCTCTAATCCTTAAAAACTCTGCCCGAAAGTTAGGGCAACATTATGGCCCAGCCAGATGTCCTCGGTTTTGTACACCAGATCCATGCCTCCCTTATGGAGATTTTTCGTGATCTGATACTGAGAGACCGTCTGACCGATCATGATTGTCTCCGCAGATCTTGATCTTTATTGTAGGTTGTAGACCTCGAAGAGGCAATACAGATTCACCAAAGGACCGTCAGCATTGAGGTTCGTGTGCAACACCGAATTAGACCTTCTATCTTGGCCTGAGTGAGCTGGAGTTGGATCTACGCGGGCACAACTACGGGCACAACCCCCTATTTTAAGCCCATTCCTGGAGAATGCCAATCAGCCGGAAAGCCCCGTGGGACGGGCGTTCTAGGCATTTGGGACTCGAAAACTAGGATTTCCGATGGGTTACTCCCCACAGGATTTTAAGTCCTGAGTGTCAAGTGCCGAATCGTTAGGAAACGTTAGGAAATACAAACACTTAGCTGGGTTTTTCGCCGAGTAGAATGCCGAAACATTAGGGTTTATTAGGAAACGCAGTGGGAGACATTTGGGAGATGTCTGGGCGATGAGTCCACATGGCTATGAATGTTGTCCTGGCCTTCAGGAGGGTGATGCCCTGATGGCCACATATATCAGCCTGGCCTTCGAATATATCTTCTTCGCGTCGGAAGACCTGGGTCGCTATATCCATAGCTGGCCGATATTTCAAGGGCAAGGGGAGGGTAGAGAAGACGGTCTGCAATCACCTGGAAAGGACCCATCGACCGCGAAATCGGGCACTGAAGATTGCTGGCCTACTACACCTCTTCTGCTTAGCAACCAGCCGACTTGATGTTGGCCAAGTAGCTGGCGATAGTGTGAGACCTGCTAGCGAGCCCCCACACCCGGGTCAGCACGCGGACTTTAGCGCTCAGCTTTCCGCCCAAGTTTCCCAACTAAGCGACAGGACAGCTCATATGCTCAATCTAAGGTTTT
>DASRZI010000448.1:0-23618 GCA_035686605.1 Candidatus Zixiibacteriota bacterium | reverse complement strand
GGGGCAGGGGTGCTAGTGGGTATAGGTAAGGGTGTTTGGGTAGGTGTGGGTTCCGGCGTTGAATCCAGGTCTGCTGTCAACAGTTCGCCAGAGGATTCAGCAGCAGTTGCCGTATGTAGAGAAGTCTCCATTGCTTGCGGCATAACTGTTGGTTTAATCGAAGGAATAGTGATTCTCGGAATCTCGACCGCCGTCTCGGGAGCTGGAAGAAACTCAGCTACCGGGGCGACTTGCTCGATTAGACCTTCGGTCAGGTCGCTTAGAAATGGACTCTGCTCCGCCAAGGCAACTCGATACCGTCCTGGAATCGCCAATACCACATTGGGCAAGGCGATCAGCACCACAATCAAAATGATATGAAATAGCCCAATGGCTAATATGATTCGCTTCGCGCGTCTACTTAACACAGGTACAGTGATTCTCCTACAAAGGATCGGTCAGTTTTATCAAAATCCTGACCACCCTTAATGTCATTGCTAGCCGCTTCTCTCCAGTTGGTCGAGAGCAGCCTGTGCTGGTACAAAATTTGGGTTGAAGGCCGCGGCCTGCTCGAGATTCGATCTCGCTTCCCGTTCGTCTCCCAAAGCGGCAAGTGCCAGCCCCTTATAATAATATGATTCCTCGAAATACGGCCTATCCATCAAGGTAACATCAGCGAGAATCAATATGTCATCATAACGCTCGACATTGTAATAAGCCTCGTATGGACCAAATTGATACCAGAGCATGCGCCAGGGTAGCCCAATCTCCCTCGCCTGGTCAAACGCCGCTGCACTTCTCTCATAATCCTCGAGTTCGTTATAGATCATGCCCAAGTTAAACCAGAGAAAGGCATTGTCGGGTTCTGACTCGAGTTCATACTGAGCAACAGTCAGGGCTCGATTCCGCATGATACTATCGTCAATATCCAGACCAATAATCCTCTCCACATCAGATTCCTGGGAGGGCCGGAATAAAACAATGTAGTTTCGAGTGAACTGTCTCCAATAATTATCTAGCTCCCCATAGCTTACCTGCCGCCCGTCGGCATCTGCATTTTCCACTGGCACTTCACTCGTTCCGAACCAAGAATCATATACCCAGAACTCCTCAGAAGCGTCATCGTAAGCAACGACCAGCAGGTAGTGGCCATACCAACCCATCCACCGGTACTCTCCCGGAGGATCAAGACCCAATTCGACGATAACTGGATATCCATTGGCCACAAATTGTTTCAGGGTTTCCAGATCACCATTCACCCGATTGATCGCCGACAGATCCGTCTCGTTGTTTACATAATCAGCGATTTCGTGTGGGCTTACATTTCTGTCTTCTGGATTTGGTTTGAGTGTGGAAGCAATCTGTTCCTGTCTGAGCGCTAGATCGAAAAAACTCAGGCCCATCGCTAATGTCGCCGGACCACAATTATTCCAGGTCTGAAAGTGGTGCTTAAAAGGATGAAGCCTACTTGATGTTGGGATCAGAGGGCGAGAAGTCGGTACTGGATCTGGTTCCTCCACAAGAGGCGCAGTTAAGGTCAGCGGAAACGCAGCCTGGGATGGATCCGGTTCGACCGAATGGTCATCAGAATCACTACGCGCCGTTCCTGCTGAGGTCTGCTTCTCATTTGGCTCATTTCGAATATTAGCAGCAACAGGCGTCCCAAAGGATTCGGGAACCGGATTTGTTGATAGGTTCTCTTGCTTGAGAAAAGGGTCACCGGCTGAACTGAACGCCGCTGTTGGTAAAAGTTCGACATGCTCTCTCTCCGCCAGAGATTGCATTGATTCTGGCAGGTACGCCGCAACATAGCGACTGGGTATGCTTCTCAATATTGCTGGCAACTGCCAGACCAAGAAGCCAATCACTAGGATTAGTAGAAGAAATGCAAGCCGAGGTTTGTTCATATCGACAATTGTACCCTCGAGAGATCGCGCCTATCGGAATCACTCGAGAAAAGGAGATCATTATAGCCCAGACATCTGTCACCCCAAATTAAAGACTTCTGTATCGACAGAAGCCACTTATCTAATGTTCATCTGCATTTGAACGACACAGTAAAGAATATCGGGTTAGGGAGCTAACAAACGTGGTATTCTTTACATTTACATGGGAATCGCATACGGGGGAATCGCCGAGATGCCCGCAGACGTACTGTCGCTATGACTGTTTAGTCGAGGTAAAGGGCCATGTGAATACTCTCTTCATCGATGAAAAGCTGAACAAACCCGCAGCTTTTATACAACTCAATTGCTGGATACCAATCATGGTTGGTCTCAACATTGATTCGATGCAAGCCTAGACCCTTCGCCAATCCTACTAAATGCTCCGCGAGCATCCGGCCAATCCCCAACCCTCTGTATTCTCGAGCGACGGACATGCGGACAATACGGCCGACTTCTTCTTCTTGGAGGTATAGACCGCCGGTGCCGATTATCTGCTCGTTCAATGTTGCCACGACAAATTGATGCCCGTCCTCCAAATAGGTGGAGACAATGTCATCAAGATCCGGATTCAACGCCAGATCAATTCCGCCAAAATGCCCTCCAAGACCAGCCAAGATTAGCTTTTTTGTGTCAGACTGGTCTCCGGATCGAAACTCCCGGATGATCGCACTTCTGCTGACATCATTGTGACGTGACATAGGGCAGCGTGACTCGCCTACTCTACAGTAACGCTTTTTGCCAGATTCCTGGGTTGATCAACATCGCAGCCTCGTCTGACGGCGATATGGTAGCTGAGGAGTTGAAGGGGAATGACATTTACCGCCGGTGCAAGGAGGGGAGGGGTCTCTGGTACGTATATCACGTGGTCAGCAATTTGAGCGACCTGCTCATCCCCTTCGGTTGCCAGAGCGATAACGATTCCACCCCTCGCTTTCGCCTGTTCGATTTGGCTAACCATTTTGCTGTATAGCCCGTCCTTCGTAACGATGGCGACCACAGGCATCACTTCGTCAATCAGGGCTATCGGCCCGTGCTTCATTTCACCTGCCGGATATCCTTCCGCGTGGATATAGCTGATCTCCTTAAGTTTTAGCGCGCCTTCCATGGCGATCGGATAGTTGATGCCGCGACCGATAAACAGAAAATTGCTCGCCTTATAGAACCGGTCGGCGAGTTCCTTGTATTCGCTATCTCGTTCAAGAACCTGTCCAGCCAAATTCGGCAACAAGGATAGATCGTTGATCAGCTGTTTTTTTCGTGATGTCGAGAGAATGCCCCGAAGCTGGCCGAGAATGATGGCCAACATATACTGGTTAATCAATGAAACGGTGAAAGCCTTGGTCGTGGCGACTCCGATCTCCGGACCGGCCTGCATAGGTATGACGCCATCTGAGATACGCATCGATTGGCTGCCGATGACATTGGCTATTGACCATAGGAAAGATCCACCCTCCTTGGCTTGCTCCGATGCAGCCAAGGTGTCGGCCGTCTCGCCGGATTGGGTGATAGCCAGGGTCACCGTATGCTCATCAATGATGGGATTGTAATATCGGAACTCCGAGCTGTATTCGACATCGACCGGCAGCCGGGCGATCGATTCGATCAGATACTTGCCAACTTGCCCAGCGTAAAAACTGGAACCGCAGGCGATAATGTACATCCTCTGGAGAGACAGCGCCTGCTCCGGCGTGACAGGCAATTCGGGGATGGATATTTCGTGATTATCGAAATCGACTCTACCCCGTAAGGTATCTATGAGGGCTTGCGGCTGCTCAAATATCTCCTTCTGCATGAAGTGCTTGTGCTCGCCTTTAACCGCGCTTACCGGATCCCATGGTATGGTTATCACCTCGGGTTCCACCTTTCTGTTTTCCAGATCCCAGATCTGGAATCCATGGGCAGTGACCAGCGCGAGCTGACCTTTATCAAGGAATGCCATCTTTTGAGTGTGTTCTAGAATCGCGGGCAAATCAGAAGCGATGAACATCTCATCTATGCCGATTCCAATCGTGATGCCCCCGGCATTGCCTAATTTGGCGCATACCAGCTGCTCCGGGTAGTCTGGGCTCATGGCGACGACGGCATTGGCTCCTTTCAGTTGGACCAGCGTATCTCGCATGGCCGAATGGAAATCATAGCCAGCTTCAAGATATCGTTCGACCATCTGGACGATTACCTCAGTATCTGTTTCGGACTTGAAATCTATACCCTCAATACCAAGCTCCGAGCGAAGCTCGGCGTAATTCTCGACGATACCGTTGTGTACAAGAACTACCCTCCCACTCATCCCGGTGTGGGGATGGGCGTTTATCTGGCTCGGCCGGCCATGGGTGGCCCAGCGCGTGTGCCCGATTCCGATGTTTCCGGAAAGCGGCGAAGCAGCCACCGTATTCTCGAGATTGACTAGTTTTCCGACGTCTCGCCTGATCGCGATATCGCCGTTCTTCTCAAGCACGGCCAATCCGGCCGAGTCGTATCCACGATACTCCAGCCTTTTAAGACCGTTAAGGATTACCTCTTGAGCTTGGCGGGAGCCTATATATCCAACAATGCCGCACATTACCAGTTCCTCCGGGCCACTAGCGACAAGTTGCCTTCCTTCAAGAAAACAACCGCCTCGCCACCGGCCGATAGTAAGCGGCTATCCCACCTCAGAAGAAGCTCTTTACTGGGGATACCTCTCCTCAGAGCCTACGACATTGAATCGCGGCCCTGTCTATAATATCACTGCCCATTTTTTGTCGGCCGCCTGCGCGTGCCGGTTTGTAATTGAGCTCAATCGGAGAGGGTAAAATTCAGGGCGTGATCACCCTGGGAGGCATCCGCTGATCTTTCGATTTTCCGGCTTTGAAATATCGTCACCGTTAGCCCCGTCATGCAAACGGGGAACCTCCACCTCGTCAACCTCGATTTCTCAAGGTCCATGCGCTAATGTTTACCCGCTTATTTGATTGTAAAACAATCTTTTAAAGTAAAACGATGGGATACCAATCGTAATACGCAACATACTAATTGATAATCGACTCCCAGCCTAACCTGTCAGAGGTCGACTGTCAAGCAGACTTAAGTCTTAAACAACACTGGATGGTCTGGCATCTAAAGCCAAAATCAACAACGCACATTTATATGGATTTGCCAAAATCTTTGACTTATTCGGACCCCTCCGTATAATTAGCCGTTCTAATTATTAGGATACCTAAGTTATTATGACTGAAGCACAAGTTGTTGCTCGCCAGATTCTGGAAATTATACCACCGGTCATGCGCATGCTGTCGGCGGAAATTCGCGCATCCGTTCATTTACCATCACCCGCCCAGTTCGGTGTAATGGTGACCCTTGCCTACCATCGCTGTAATCTGAGCAGTTTAGCAGAAGAACAAGGCGTTAGCCTGCCAAGTATGTCAAGCACAATCAATACATTGGAGCAGCGAGGTTGGGTTAGAAGGGCTCGTTCGACCGTAGACCGCAGGGTAGTAAACGTCGAACTAACTGAATCCGGCTTGAACCAATTGTTGGAAATCCAGCGTCACGCGGAGCAAAAGCTCGTAAGTTTGCTGAGCTCGTTTAGCGACGAAGACCGGGATTCCTTGGCAATAGGTCTAACAGTCATGGGCAGTTTATTCGAAGTTGCGGATGGTCAGTCCCCTCAAGAAGATTGCGATGATTGAGCTTGAATAACGAATAGGTTTAGACTAAGTATTTTGGCTCAATCCATCTAAGAGATGGATCCCCACAGCGGTTGCCGCACAGCTATGGATGCAAGCCTTTGGAGATGAGAGCTGATTGTAGTTGTACGTTTTATAGAAGAGTTTGTTAAAGGATAGGTTATGCTGATTAAATTTTTCGACCGGATTACACGACTGTCGATTCAATTCCGATGGTTTGTGATCGCCATTTCACTATTGGTTATCGCCGGCGGCATTTACGCCATGCTCACTTTGAACTTGGAGATGCTGCCGAATATTGAATTCCCCCAAACAGTAGTCGTCGCTCAATGGTCTGATGCCGAGTCAGCAGATCAATTCCTACAGGAAATAACCATTCCCCTTGAAGATGCCTTATCGAATATCGATGGTGTGGTTAACCTCGAGTCAACAACCAGCCGAACCTTTGCCTTTATTATGGCCCGAAACGAGTTCGGTAAAAATAAGGACAAAATCGTCGAGGAAATCAAATCAACTGTTGCTGCGCTTGACCTGCCAGAGGGTGTCGACACACCCCAGGTCATCAATTTTAGCCTCGGAGATCTGCCGGTTGTATCTGTTAGCGCGTCGTCAGCAGAGATGAGCCTGGCCGATCTCAAGGAATTAGTTGAGCGAGACCTGGTACCTCGCCTGGAGCAGATTGAAGATATCGAAAAGGTCGCGATCAGCGGCGGTCAGGAACTTCCCGAACCCGGAGAGGTCTCTCCTGAGAGTGAAGCAATTGACCAAGCTGTCGAATCTCCCCAATCCGATGAGCCGGTAGCCCTCCCGCTTTTCTTAAAGGAAGGCGCGGCGTCGTTCGGTGTGGAGATCGAGTTTGCCCACGAGATCACTCCTGAGGTGCTTGCCCATTTCGTTGGTTCGGTAAACGAAGAAGATATGTTGGAGAGCTTGGCAATATTCCAGGAACTTCTTCCATCTCTGCCCCCCGCGACCTTGGCTCTGCTTCCCATTGAATTCTTGGACACCCTTGACTCCTCGACCAGAGAACTGCTTGACGAGCTGGCCGCCGAAGAAGGGGGCACGGGAAGCTATACCGCAACCGAAGTCTTGGCAATCCTGTCTATCACGCTGGCCCGTCTTCCAGACGAATTGGTGGAAGGCGCCGCGGCATTCGGGACAGAGTTAGTTTATGCCCAAGACATTACTCCAGAATTCATGCAGCAGCTTTTGTCCTTTGGTCCACAAGGTATCCAGGCCCTTCAGATGCTTACTGCCGATAATCTTCGAGCCCTCCAGCCCGAGGTTATCGCCATGCTTCCAGCCGAATTTGTCGAATCCCTGGATAGCGAATTGAAAGCTGAGTTGGATGTGTTAGCCGCTGATTTCGGCGGCGCAGGCCAGCTAACAACTCAGGATGCAACTGGTGAAGACGACACGATGGCTGATTCCCCAGAACTTAGTGGCCCATGGCTTGACCAATCTCCTGATGGTTCGCCATCACCATTCCAAACCGCAGGCGACTTAGTAAACAATCCATTCGGATCAAGCGCGGCACAGCTGCTCAACTTACTCGTCGACTCCCCGCAGGTTGAAGATCCCGAGGCGTTGATTGCTGCCCTCTCTCCCGAGGTGGTCGCCTATCTAGTCGCGAATGAAGAAGATTTCCTGGCAGAGATTTCTCCAGCAATATTAGAAATGATGTCGCCAGAAGCTCTCGCATTTCTATTAACGACATTTCCCGAGGCATTCGACAGCGATCTTAGCAAGCGACTGGCTGAAATCGCCTCCGCAGCAGCTGACACGCAACCACCCGCGGGTTCTCCGGAACCTGAAACCGAACAAGATCCCGCGAGATTGCCTGACCTCCTTATCCAGGGCGCAAGCTCATTCGGAGCGGACATCGAGTATGCATACGATATCACTCCTGAGTTCATGCAAATTATTGGCTCCATCGGCCCCCAAAGCCTGCAAGTCCTTCAGATGATGACACCAGGCAACTTACGTGCCATGCAGCCTGAGGTAATCGCCTTGCTGCCGGCAGCCTACCTGGAGACGTTGGATGCTGATCTGCTCGCAGAATTGGACGGATTGGCATCAGAATTCGGAGGCGCCGGTCGACTTGCCATGCAGGCTGCCGACGGCCAAGATGATGAAGCCGGTCAGGATGGAGAAGGAGACTCAGATGCTCCGGCACTGGCTGGACCATGGGCGGAAGCAGGACCGGACGGTTCGGCATCACCTTTCCAGACGGCGGACGATCTGCTAAACAATGCTTTTGTTCCAGGTGCAGCCCAGCTTCTCAACCTGCTCCCTAGCTCACCGCAGATCGAAGACCCGGCTGTCCTGATGTCGGCTTTGAGCCCCGAAGTCCTGGCATATCTGGCCGAGAATGAGGACGGATTTGTTGCCGCTCTTGAACCATCGATATTGGAGCTAATGTCGCCGGAGGCGCTGGCTTTTCTGCTGGAGAATTATCCAGATTCTTTCGATCCAGCCGTAGCAGAACGGCTGGCTGCGATTGCCGCAGGTACAGTCGAAGTATTCATTCCGGAGTCGAGCATAACCAGAACAGACACCAATCCTGGCCTCGTACTCAGCCTCTTTAAACGGGGAGACTCGAATACCGTAGAAGTTGCCCACCGTGTATTCGACGAACTAGCAGAGTATGAAACGGTAAATCCCGCCGTGAACTTCGCCTTCGTCTTTGAACAAGCCACGTTCATCGAAGACTCGATCTCGGGAGTTGCTCGTGAGGGGCTGATGGGTGCGTTTTTTGCCATCGTGGTCATTCTTATCTTTCTCAGCGGACGGGTCAACGGCAAGTTCAAACCAAGCTGGCGCTCGACCATCGTCGTCGCTGTTTCGATTCCCTTGTCCGTATTCTCAGCCATGCTGCTGATGCGAGTAATGCCCCCAACCTTTGGCACCTGGCTGAACAATTTAGCCGATGAGACGGGTAATGGACCTCTTGTATTCATATCACGGCTCTTTCCAGCCACAGTCACCCTAAATCTAATGACCTTGAGCGGTATGACGGTAGCAATCGGTCGAGTTGTCGATGATTCAATCGTTGTCCTCGAGAACAGTTACAGGTTTATTCAGAAAGGCGGGGACCGAAGAGTGGCGGTTCTGAACGGCACGAAGGAAGTGGCGATCGCTATTTTTGCCTCCACGGCAACAACAATCGCCGTTTTCCTTCCTCTGGGAATGATGGGTGGCATCATCGGCGCCTTCTTCCTTCCCTTTGGTCTGACGGTGACCTACGCGCTCGCAGCGAGCTTCGTCGTCGCCATAACCGTCGTCCCAGCATTGACCTTTGTGCTGATTCGAAAAGAGAACATTCCTGATGAAAGCGAGACCTGGATGCAGCGCGCATACACGCCATTGTTGGAGTGGTCTCTAAACCATAGAGGAATCACGATGGTCATTGCCACGACCATTTTTATCGGCAGCCTTTTCCTTCTCACCCAGTTACCTCAGAGCTTCATACCTGAGATAGGTGAGCCGACGATAAACGTTAGCGTCCAGCTAGATAATGGCGTGACGATGGCGGACACAGATGCACTGACTCGAGAACTCGAAGCAGCAGTTTCAGAGTTGGAAGGCGTTGAGACGATGCAGGCCGAGATAGGCAGCGGAGGTGGTTTCGAGGCGTTCTTTGGTGGCGGCGGTGTAAGCCAAAATGTAGCTAACATGACCATTACACCAGAGGATCCCGACGATCTGATAGCCCTCACTGACGAGATTCGATCACTGGCTAACGAGATCTTTGGCGAGGAGAACGCAACTGTATCGGCCGCTTCCCAGACTGGCTTTAGCGGATTTGGCCTGATCATATCCGGTGATTCTGCTGATGAATTAGAACCCTTCGCCGAAGACATCAAGCTGGCAATAGGTTCAATCGACATCGATGGGGACGGGAAGCCGGATGTCGTCAATGTATCCAGCAATGTTGATCAGGACATTGTAGGTGGAAACGGCACCATCATCAGGATTGATGGAAGGCCGGCAGTGAGCTTCAACGGAGAACTCGAGACCGAGAATACACTCGGCGTAACTGCCGCGGCCAAAGATGCTGTTTCCTCCCTCTCTGGTCTGCCGGCAAGCGCGGAAATATCGGAGGGCTTTGAGTCTGAGCAGCAGACACAAGGTTTCGCCCAGATGATAGAGGCCATCGGAATCTCAGTCATCATTGTTTACGCGATCATGGCCCTCACCTTCAAGAGCTTTATTCACCCGCTCACCATCCTGTTCAGCCTACCATTCGCTTTGGTTGGAGCCGCGGCAGCCCTATTCCTGTCAGGCGCCGTGCTAGGCATATCGGCCATGATCGGGTTGATGATGCTTGTCGGCATCGTCGTGACAAACGCGATTGTTCTCCTGGAGCTCGTACAGCAGCTCCGGCAGAAAGGCGCTGTTGCTTACGATGCCCTCGTCCAGGGTGGTAGGACACGGCTGCGACCCATATGGATGACCGCTTTGGCAGCTGTATTAGCCCTGGTTCCCTTGGCTCTAAGCCAGGAAGGTGGTGCGCTGATCGCTTCTGAATTGGCCACCGTCGTCATCGGTGGTTTACTGGTAAGTACTACCCTTACTTTGTTGGTCGTCCCGACCGTGTACAGTCTTTTCGACAGCCTTGGCAATCGCCTACGACGCCGTTCAAAGTAAACTAATCGAGAAATTCAAAACTGCGAGGCCCAACAACTGATGTTGTTGGGCCTCTTTTTATTTCCCGATTTGGTCATATTCGGCCGTGTGTTGGGAGGATTGTAGCGAGGGCGAGCCCGCGCCAAAAGGCTCTAACATCCACTCTCAACCCGGTGAGACAATAGGAATTTTGGGACCAACTTGGGCGGGAAGAACAACGATCATTTTTCTACTTCCTCGATTTTAGGAAATCCGCTAGGGATCAGTAACGATGGATAGACACGATGTTCTCGATGCTGCAAAGAATAGCTATCGTGAGCAGTTGGTTCTCCTCGGCGAGATCATTGAGCGAGGAACTCACAGCCGATTGCTCGAACAGAGCGGCTTCTATAACTCACCGTCCAAGAGTCAGTTTAAGCGCGAAATCGAACCCGGGTTGGAAGATGATGACGACGTTTCACCCCAGACGGAATTTTCAATGCCTGGTAATTGATATTCGGGACAATGACCATATTCACAAAAAGCCCGTCGTTAGGTAAAATAGCTTCCATCAACCTGCGATACTTGACAGTTGGTAATTCGATCAAAGCTCAAGCTAGATAGAGCACCATTATCCATCACATTAAGGATAGGGGATGCAACCAGACAAGAGAACGCTGATACGCAATTTCGCCCTCGAATTGGTTGTTTACGGGATTCTCGTCACTATCTACTTCTTTGTCGTCCTCCGCTCGCTTGGACCATGGTTGGCCGATCTATATAACTCCAACCTAACGATTTATGCGATTGCTGCCTTGGCAGTGATCGTCATCCAGAGTGTATTCCTTGAAGTAATTACTTCCTTTCTAATTGAACGCCTCGGACTAGAACGACTGGAGTAACAATGGAATTTCAGATCTCCGGCGTTTCAATCAATCCATTATTCTTGGTAGCGATAGGTTTCGTCGTCGGAATTCTTGGCGGTTTTTTCGGTGTTGGCGGCGGATTTCTTGCTGGTCCCATGCTGCTATGGACCGGTGTGCCAGCCAATATCGTCGTTGGCACCGATCTTGCCCATATGACAGGAAAATCAATCGTTGCGGCAAGACGACACCGGACCCTAGGGCATGTCGATCTCAAATTAGGCGCGCTCATGGTTTTAGGAACGATAATCGGTGTGGAAATCGGGGCTCAAATAATCGAGCAGCTGGAGACTATCGGAAAAGTCGATCAGGTGGTTGGCGTTTCTTATGTGATCATATTACTGATCATTAGCGCTTTCACTGCCTGGGAAAGCATTCGAGCAATTAGAATGATTCGGACACAGAAACTTGATGTTAAGGATGTCATTGCCTTTGGAGGAATAACAAAGCGAATGCATAGCATCAATATTTGGCCGATGGTATCGTTTCCAGGATCGGGTATTGCTTCGGTTTCCTTATGGGTTGTGCTGGGAGTCGGTCTCCTGACCGGGATACTGGCGGGATTCCTCGGAGTTGGCGGTGGTTTCATTCGCATGCCAATGCTTGTCTATCTTGTTGGTGTTCCTACGCACGTTGCCGTCGGGACTGATTTATTCGAAATAGTATTTTCGTCGGGTTATGGAACGATTTCTCATGCTTTGAAAGGCAATGTAGACATCATTATAGCCCTGGTCATGAATACTGGTGCAGCCATAGGGGCTCAGATTGGTGCGGTGTCAACCCGGTATTTTGCCGGCCCGCGAATTCGACTGCTCTTCTCATTCCTTCCGCTAATCGGAGCGATTTTGGTCTTGATCAGGCTCCTTACTGGGGGAGAAGGTGCATAAGTATAATCGCGACCGGGTGATAAAAAGCAGTAATTGGTACGAAGGAATGGTATGAGAACATTAATTTGCATTCGTCAACTACCATATTCACAAGACACGATAAGGTTCGGCTCTCTGATCGCAAAACTAGAGGATGGATCCACTACCCTGATGACGGTCGTTGATGATGAAGGCGAAATCCCCGAGGCTGAAGAAGGACTGGCCGAGGCTCGCATTTTGTTGGAACGCTCTGATGCCACGATCTTAGTGCGGAAGGGTCATGTTCTGGACGAGATATTGAATGAGTCTAAAGAAAACGAGTATGACCTAATCGTGGTCGGAGCCCGCGACGTGGCGGGTTTTCTTGATAAGTTCATCGGTACATTAACCCGAAAGGTGACTGATAGGGCAACGATGTCCGTCTTGGTCGTCCGGGAAAGCCGGCCAGAAATAAAGCGAATTCTAATAGCCATGGGTGGACAAAAACTAAACCGGTCTCTGATCGAGACTGGAACTGGCCTGGCCCAAGCATCTGGCGCAACTGTAACCGCACTCTTCGTAACCGAACCGGTGCCCTCGATGTATACTGGCCTCAATGGCATTGAAGAGACGCTGGAGGAACTGCTTCAAACTGATACCCCGGTCGCCCAGCATCTGCGCTGGTGCGCCCAATATCTGGCTGGGCATGATGTTGATTCTGAAATTGAGATCAGACACGGAATCGCAGCGGACGAAATCATGCGAGAAGCGATGAAAGGAGATTATGATCTGGTCGTAATTGGGGCCGCTTCTCTGGAAGGTCCAATTCAGAGATTGTTGATGGATCGGGTAACGCCCCAAGTTGTAGATAGAGCACCTTGCTCTGTACTTGTGGTCAGACAAACCCCAGCAGGTTCTTGATTTCTGGAGCTGCCAAGTTGAGCGATAAGTTTTGGGACAAGATCTTCAGATCAGAGTATCTGGGATATTTTCCGCTGCTGATACCCCTTGCATTTATCCTAGTTTTCTTCTTCTATCCACTGGCAAACATATTCCGGTTAAGTCTGAGCCTTGAGACTATTGGGAATCTCGAGAAACTCTCCTTTGTCCCTGAAATCGTCTGGTTCACCTTTTGGCAAGCAACAGCTTCGACACTGATAACGCTCATTGTAGGGCTGCCGGCCGCCTATCTGTTCTCCCACTATCAGTTTCCAGGCCGGCGTACCCTAAGAGCCTTGACAACTGTACCCTTCGTCCTGCCGACGGTCGTAGTGGCCACGGCCTTTAGCGCATTGTTAGGACCGCGCGGGCCAATAAACGGGGCGCTGATATCGATTTTTGAATTGGAGCAAGCTCCGATCCGCATAAACCAGGGGCTCTTCTTGATCCTGCTTGCCCATGTGTATTTCAATATAGCCGTGGTCATTCGCCTGGTGGGCGGATATTGGTCTAACCTGAACCCCAGATTGACCGAGGCAGCCCGCGTACTGGGCGCTTCACGTAGAAAGGCTTTCTTCGAGGTAACATTGCCGATTCTTCGCCCACCGATCTTTAGCGCAGCTTTAATCATCTTCCTGTTTACCTTCACCAGTTTTGGCGTGATTCTAATCCTGGGTGGTCCGCTGTATAGCACCATTGAAACTGAGATATACCGCCAATACGTCACCTTTTTAAAGCCAGAAGTTGCGGCAATCTTGTCCATATTACAAATCGTCTTCACCTTTGTTCTGATCTCGCTTTACTCGAGCTGGCAGAGAAAGTCGGCAGTACCGATCGATTTTCAGCCAAGACGATCAAATTTGAAGAAACCTCGTACCTTTGGCGAGCGGATTCTCCTATGGATAATGGTCATTTCACTATCAATTTTCATGCTTAGCCCAATGCTCGCATTGGTTCTTGGCTCGATAGTGGACCGTGATGGGCAGTTTACGTTGGCCTATTATCAAGCTTTGCCCGAGCTTAAACGGGGAAGTGTGACTTTCATTCCGCCCCTCACCGCTATTCGGAATTCTATTGGCTATGCCTTGCTGACCGTGCTATTGGCTTGCACGCTTGGCGTCATTACTGCCCTGGCTCTCAACCGGAAATCTCGCTGGCGAGGTGTTCTCGATCCCATATTCATGCTGCCGCTAGGCGCCTCCGCAGTGACCCTAGGTTTTGCATACGTCGTATCCCTCGGCAGGTTCCGCACCTCGCCGGCCCTCGTTTTGATAGCCCATACGCTGGTAGCATTGCCGTTTGTCGTTCGAAGTCTTCTACCAGTGCTTCAGGGAATCAGACCAAATCTACGCGAATCGGCATCCATTCTTGGATCATCGCCCATGCGGACCTGGCGAGAGGTTGATCTTCCCATTGCCAGCAGAGCCCTGATCGTGGCTGCAGTTTTCGCATTCACGGTCAGCATGGGCGAGTTTGGCGCAACGAGTTTCATAGTCCGCCCTAATAGTGGGTACCTCACGATTCCGATTGCCATTGAGCGCTATTTAGGTCAACCGGGAGCACTTAACTACGGTCAAGCATTGGCAATGAGCACCATACTCATGGTCTTGTGTGCGGTTGGATTTTTAGCCATAGAACGCGTCCGTTATCCGGACGTCGGGGAGTTTTGATTCCCTAATGCTGCTTAATCTCCATCAGGTAGTAAAGTCGTTTAACAACCAGCCGGTTCTGCGAGGTGTGTCTCTTCAAGTCGAGTCAGGCGAGATTATCGCCTTGTTAGGACCGAGCGGCTGCGGAAAAACGACATTGCTGCGAATAATTGCCGGCCTGGAAGAACCCAACAGCGGAGGCTTGCTGTACAAAGGACAGGAGCTGGTCGAGATTCCGGTGCACCAGCGCGGTTTCGGTCTGGTCTTTCAGGACTACGCCTTATTTCCCCATAAGCATGTCGCGGGCAATATCGAATTTGGTCTACGAATGTTAGGATGGGATGAGAAGACGCGGGCTGTGCGAGTTAGCCAGGTCCTCGAATTAGTTGGATTGAGTGGATTTCAAAAACGAGAGATTCATGAGCTTTCTGGTGGGGAGCAACAGCGAGTTGCCCTCGCCAGATCTCTGGCTCCATCACCCAGGGTTCTGCTGCTTGACGAACCGATGGGCTCTCTCGACAGAGCCTTGCGGGAAAGATTGATGCGAGAACTCCGAACCATCCTAAAAGAGGCGGGTGGTGTGTTGGATAGGCCGGAAGGAATAACCGCCATTTTTGTTACCCACGATCAGGAAGAAGCATTTGCGGTAGCAGACCGCATCTTGGTGATGAACGCAGGCCTGATTGAGCAGGAGGGGACACCTTCAGAATTGTATGGAAACCCAAAGAATGTCTTCGTGGCGCGATTTCTGGGGATGGATAACCTGCTGGAAGGCGAAATAGTTTCGCGTGAACCTTCCAAAGTGAAGACGAAGGCCGGCGAGTTCCTCATCTTCCCGATTTCGCTGGAAGTAGGCCAGAGAGTGATCCTTCTTTTACGTCCAGAGGCGGCCACTTTATCGACTCGGACTGGAGAAGATTATTCTGAAATCGTCGCGGTTTTATCTGAGGTGTCTTTCAGGGGCAGATATCAAGACGCTACGTTCCGCGTCGATCTTGGGGAGGATAAACATATAAGTCTGAAGTTCGATTTTGATACTGATGTATTATTGCCACCGTCCGGAGCCGAAGTTACTCTATATTTAGATCCTGAAAGCATTAAGATTCTCCTTGATTAGAGAAGCCCGTGTGAGAAGGATTAAATGACGACTGTTAGAAAAGAATAAAATCATCTGTGCCGGAGTTGCCGCTAATGTTGTGCGAAGCGTATAATGCAAAACGTGTACCCGTAGTTATTGGAACTCTTAGGTAAGGTTAGGGATACAGCAGTATGTCTATTGGATGGACAATTGGCGCGTTTATATTAATACTGACGCCAATCATTTTGATTCATGAGCTTGGTCATTTTGTCGCGGCTCGCCTATCTGGCATCCGGGTGGAGGAGTTCGGACTAGGATTTCCTCCTCGGGCCGTCAAGCTTTTCAAACGCGGTGGTACCCTATATTCACTCAACTGGATTCCGGTTGGCGGATTTGTTCGGCCAGCTGGTGAAGACGACCCATCCGTTCCCGGCGGATTAGCTGGCGCATCAAAGAAGGCTCGATTCTTCACCCTCATCTCTGGCGCTGGTGCGAATTTCCTGTTTGCTCTGGTCTTGCTTTGGATCGCCTTCCTGACCGGTCCACGACAATATGACAGGTATGAAATCCTCATATCTGGGGTAAATGAGAACTCTCCGGCTTTTGAAGCAGGATTGCTTGCTGAAGATGTCATTCTCAGTGTAAACGATGTGCAGTTGAGAGAAGGGTTTGAGGTGGATGGTACGGCGAATGGCATGGATTTGCTGAAGGAAGAGATCAGCTCGTCGGCCGGTTCACCGGTAAAGATGACGGTACGAAGGGCAAACGAGGAAATCGTCCTCTATGTCACGCCTCGTATGCCAGGCGAATTTGATGCCGAGGTAGAGGGGGAGACAGGTATCGAGATTACGGCCGCCGGAATTGGTGCAGGTCAGGCGATTGGGCCTATCGAGTCAGCTACTCTTGCAGTGGGCGAGATTCGTGATGTCGTGTGGATGACGCTCCAGGCCCCTGTAATGGTTATCCGTGGACAGATCGAGCCAAGATTAGCCCGTCCGCTTAGCGTTGTGGGAATCAGCCAGTTAGCCGGACAAGTAGCTGCCCAATCCGCGGATCAGGCAACCCTTTTTCCGCTCCTTCGTTTCACAGCTTTGATCAGCATTGCTCTAGGACTTACAAATCTTCTACCGATTCCCGCCCTCGATGGAGGTAGAATCCTCTTTGTGCTAATCGAAGCAGTTCGTGGAAGAAGAATCGAACCGGAAAGAGAAGGCATGGTCCATCTGGTCGGAATGTTGTTCCTTCTAGGCTTGATGGTTTTCATAATCATCCAGGATATTATCAATCCAATAATCCCGTATTAGCCGGAGATCATTTGTAGGTTTACATAACAATATAGCATCTAATCAGGAGATTGGGGAACCAGTCTCCTCTTCTTTTTACAGATATGGAAAGAAATACAGACACTAACTCACAAGAAATGAAAGAGATTCTAAGGGAGCTCGGGAGCAGCGAGTTTGTTTCCATACCCCTCCTTTATCGGTTATCCGATCTATCGTCGGATGAGCTGGGCGACTTTTGCGGCGCCTGGACATCGATTGACCCAGAGCGCAGGCGAGTAATAGTCCGGCATCTGGCTGATATATCGGAAGAGAATTTCCATGTGGATTTTACCGAGGTATTCGCCCACTGTCTTGAGGATGGTTCTCCCGATGTTAGGATAGCTTCCCTCGCTGGACTTTGGGATAGCGATCGGGTTTCCTTGATTGGGCGGTTAATCGATCTCATGGAAAATGATCCGGATCAAGAGGTTCGTGCCCTGGCGGCAGCGACCCTGGGGCACTATGTCGTGCTTGGGGAGTGGGGTCAGATACCAACACACATCATTGATCCCATCGTCGAGTCATTACTCAACCAGATAGATGACGAGCAGGCGGGATTTACCATAAGGAATGCCGCCCTTGAATCGGTAGCCGCCTCGGGTCATCCGCGGGTCGAATCCCTGATCTATGATGCCTATGATGGTGCGGACTTGGCTGCCCAAATGAGCGCTTTGTTTGCCATGGGTAGAAGCGCAGATCCCCGGTGGATTGATATCATAATCGATGAGATGTCTAGTCCGCTGGTTGAAATGCGATTGGAAGCTGCTCGAGCCGCTGGTGAGATAGGCGAAAAATCGGCCATCCCCGAGCTCATTGAGCTGACCTCCGACGATGATCTGGAAGTTCAGATTGTGGCCGTCAGCGCCATGGGTTTGATTGGAGGGGATGTCGCTCAGCGATTCTTGCTAGATATTCTCGATGATCCCGACAACCAAGAACTCTTCGAGGCGGCTTCGGATGCCCTTGAGGAGATTGAGTAGCTAGGGGGAGATTTAGATTTGTCGCTAAGTGACTTGTAAGGATAATACTACCTCATGACCACGGGGTAGGTACGACTCAGTATTCACAGGCGACAACTTAGTGGGCGACTTCATCGAAGTATTTGCAAACAACATCATTCCCATTTTCCTCGTCGCCGCCATGGGGTATGGTCTCCGTGCTGGCCTCAAAGTAGACAAAAAACCCCTCTCCACTGCATCATTTTACGTCTTGTCCCCTGCATTAGTGTTCACGGCACTGGTTAATTCTGGACTGCCTGGTGATGAGCTCCTCCGACTCTCGATCTTTACCATCATCGTCACCTTGGCAATGGGCCTTGTAGGCTTGATTATGGGGTGGCTGCTCAAGCTGCCTCGGGTCGAAGTTGCGGCACTCCTAATGGTGTTGATGTTCGTTAACGGCGGAAATTATGGATTGACCTTAAACGAGCTTCGCTACGGCAGCGAAGGATTAGCCAGAGCATCGGTCTATTTCGTCGTAGGCACGATGATCCTTTTCACTCTAGGTATTTTTATCGCCTCAATGGGCAGAACGAGCTGGAAAGAATCGCTGCTCAGGCTCGTTCGCCTACCGGCATTCTATGCCGTTGTCCTAGGCATCATTGTTTACAGCCTGGATTACTCCGTCCCTACGCCAATCATGCGAGGACTCGAGATTACCGCCGCGGGAGCGATCCCAGTAATGCTGCTGGTACTGGGCATGCAGATCGCAGATTTGCGAAGCTTGGAAAGAATTAGGCTTGCCGTTCCAGCGTCCTTTGTCCGTCTACTTGTGGCTCCGGTCATCGCTGTACTGATCGCCACTCTATTGAATCTTGATGGGCTAGCGAGGTCGACCTCAATTATCGAAGCTAGTATGCCGACAGCTGTCATAACCACGATCATTGCCACTGAATTTAATCTTCGACCCGCGTTCGTTACCAGCACCGTAGTCTTGTCAACCTTGTTGAGCGCCTTTACATTGCCACTCGTTATCACCCTGTTGGGACTCTGATCGAGCAGCTTCAATTATCTGCTTGAAGAGCAGCAGTATTCTCATAGAAGATAGTTATCGTGATTGACGAGAACAGCCAACCATCTTTCGAAGCCCTGTTTCGCCAAGGAACGGAGCACCTTCATCAGAATAATGCCTGGCAGGCGGTGGAGTTTCTTGAGCAAGCCCATCAACTTAGGCCTGACCATTTGGATGCGGCGATCAACCTGGGCGGAGCTTATATCCTCAGCGGCAGGTTTAAACCAGCGGTCAAGGTGTTGGAAATGGCCGTGGAAATCGATCCATCCAATGCTATGACCTGGACAAATCTTGGAGCCGCATACCTTGGCAACCCGGTGTTAGCCAGAAGTGAAGAACAAGATAGGGCGATTGGAGCGTTCAAGAAGGTGTTGGAGTTAGAACCGGGAGCGCCTAATGCCGCCTACAATATTGGGCATATATATCGCGATCAGCAGCGATGGGCCGAGGCGGCACACTGGTTTAGAAAGGCGATTAAGGCGGATCCATACGACAAAGATGCGAGAAGCCTTTACAAGAAAATGCAGGCGATGCAAGAGAGTGGGAGTTCGGACGAAACCCCCTAACGAAAGGTGACGAATTCCGAAAGATCCTTCTTGTGAATGTCGGGCACCATGGCATTCTTCGCCGGGTATCCTACGGTGAGCAGTAGGAACGGCCGTTCATTCGATGGTCGACCTAGAATCTCGTTCAGAAACTTCGTCGGGCTGGGTGTGTGAGTCAAAGCAGCCAGCCCGGCATGATGAAGAGCAGTGATCAGCAGACCACAGGCTATCCCAACCGATTCAGTGGCGTAGTAATGCTTTACTTTTCTTCCATCGGGTAAGAGCCCGAAGGCTTGGACGAATATCGCGATCAGATAGGGAGCCATTTCCAGGAAAGGTTTGTCCGGATCGGTACCAAGAGGGGCGAGAGCATCAAGCCATTCGGCAGGAGCCCGGCGTTCATAGAAGTCCCGCTCCTCCATCTCCGCAGCCAGCCGGATCTGATGCTTCAATTCCGGATCTGATACGAGGACAAAGTGCCAGGGCTGTAAGTTAGCGCCGCTAGGCGCAGTTCCGGCTGCTTGCAGACAGAGCTCGATGACCTCCCTTTCAACAGGTTCATCCGAGAAATCACGAACCGTCCGGCGTCGTCTCATCTCCAGCAAGAAATCTTTCGACCGGCTCACCATCTCAGCTGAAGGATATCGACTGAATTCCGGGATGGGAATGAATCGGGCTTTCTTCATGGGAGATTTTCTCCAATTGGTTCAACTTGGGTTTTGGAACAGTAGGACGATGCAGAAGGGATGGCGCATTATACCTGAGATGAAAGTTCGATCACCACTGCTTAAGATGCCAATGCGATGGATGCCACATGTGCTAGAATTGCCGTCATGGAAAAAACGCTGACAGTGGTGGGTGGGGGTCTTGCAGGCTCTGAAGCTGCCTGGCAGGCAGCAAAATCGGGCATCTGGGTGAAATTGTTCGAGATGCGGCCCCTCCAAAATACTCCGGCCCACGTTTCACCATACCTGGCCGAACTTGTTTGCAGCAACTCGCTTGGTTCGACGATTACGAGTAAAGCCCCCGGCTTGCTCAAGGCTGAATTACGAGGACTCGGATCGTTAATTCTGGCCTGCGCAGAGGAGACATCAGTACCGGCCGGTTCTTCCCTGGCTGTAGATAGGGACAGTTTCGCCGAGGCTGTGACCGAGAAAATCGAAGGCCATCCCAATATTGAACTGATTAGGGAAGAAGTCTTAGCCATCCCCGATGAATCCTGTATTATCGCTACTGGTCCTTTGACTTCGAGCTCGTTGAGCGATAGCCTCGCCACACTTAGTGGGAAAGATTATCTCTATTTCTTTGATGCGCTCTCTCCTATAGTTAATTTTGACTCGATCAACATGGAAATTGCCTACAGAGCCTCGAGGCATGACACGGGAGATCAAGAAGAAGGGGATTATATTAACTGCCCATTCAGCAAGGAACAATATTTATCTTTCAACCATGAGCTATTAGCAGCAGAACAAATCACCCTACGCGAATTCGAACGCGAAGACGCCAGTTTTTTCGAAGGCTGTCTTCCGGCTGAAGAAATCGCCAGACGCGGGATCGATTCCCTGAGATATGGTCCAATGAGGCCGATCGGCCTTACGAATCCGAATACCGGCTTTAGACCGTATGCGGTCCTCCAGCTCAGGCAAGATAATCTCGCTGCTTCTTTGTTCAATATCGTGGGATTCCAGACCAATCTTAAGTGGGGTGAGCAGAGACGCGTACTTCGGATGGTTCCAGGCTTGGAAGAGGCCGAGTTCATGCGCTACGGCATGATGCACCGGAATACCTATATCAACTCCCCTGAACTGCTTCATCCTACCATGCAATATAGGGGAAAATCTGATCTTTTCTTTGCCGGTCAGATCGTCGGAGCCGAAGGATATGTTGGCAATGCGGCCACAGGATTTGTTGCTGGTATCAATGCAGCCAGATTGCTCCTCAATGATTATCCTGTGATCTTTCCCACCAAAACCATGATTGGTTCCCTATGCCACTATGTAACACATGCCGAGGCAAAGAACTTTCAGCCGATGAAGCCTAATTTTGGTCTCTTGCCGCAGCCCGAAGAGCGCATGCAAAAGGCCGATAGGTATCGCTATTATCGGGACCGTTCACTGAAGCAGCTGCGACGATTCTGCCGTGATAGGCGTGTGGCCTACGATAGGACACTTGCTGAAGCTGATAGTTAGGAACTAACTTTCGGGTTCCGCGTACTTATCTGTGAATGTGAACGTAAACAATTAACCGCGTCAGCAAGAGTAAATGAGTTAATGAAATTATCGACAACACTAATCGGCTTGGCGTTTTTGCTCCTGGCAGCGTGCGCCGACTCCGCTCCGAAGAATGAAACCGCAACAATTCCGCCAGCGGTGACAGCAGCGGTCGCCACAGCCGCGTTACCTCCGGCAACGTTGCCGCCAACTGATACCGCGTCTTCTACGGCGACCGCGTCTTCTACGTCGACGGCGTCTTCTACGTCGACGGCGTCTCCAACAAATACGCCAACCCCAGTCGCCACGAATACGCCTGCCATCCCCATTCCACTCCAGTTCGATGGCGAAACAGCATATAACGTCCTCCTCCAACAAATGGATTTTGGCCCGAGATGGCCTGGCAGTCCTGGACATGCAATAGCCGGCGATTACATTGTCAGCCAGCTGTCAGGCGAGGGTTGGAACGTGGAGGAGCAGCCCTTTACATATCTGGATTTGCCGGGCCGGAACATCATCGGTCGCCAAAACGAAGGAGCGGGTCCGGTGATAATCCTCGGCGCCCACTATGATTCTCGAAGGATCGCCGACCAAACACCGGGCTCGTTGGAGCCTGTGCCTGGGGCTGTGGACGGGGCAAGTGGTGTGGCTGTTTTGTTGGAGCTGGCTCGGACTCTGGATCTCGGTGAGATCGATCACGAGATATGGTTGGCATTCTTTGACGTTGAAGACCAGGGAAGCGGCGGAATGCCGGGTTTTAGCTACATTGTCGGCTCGACGTATATGGCAGAACAACTAGACATAATGCCGCGAGCCATGGTGCTCGTCGATATGATCGGCGATGCGGATCAGCAGCTATATTACGAGGGGAATTCTGACCAGATCTTACGCGCCAATCTCTGGCAGATAGCCGCTGACCTGGGGTATGGTGACAATTTTATTCCCGAGCAGCGTCATGTTATGCTTGACGATCACATACCCTTTGTGAATAAGGGTATACCGTCTGTTGATATCATCGATTTTGATTACCCCTATTGGCACACTATGGAAGATACGGCCGACAAAGCCAGTCCGGAGAGTCTAGAGAGAGTGGGGAGGACCCTCGAGGAATGGCTTGAAAACCGGCTACAATGATCGAGAGCGTGACGCCAGGAGCTAAGAGTAAGGAGACGGATTGCGATGGATTTTCTAATTAGCAGCAAGGTATCCGAAGTTGTCGTTTATCCAGATCGAGCCCGCCTCACTGCGATGGCGGAGTTGGATTTGGATGGCGGAAACCACAAGATCATAGTCGATGAGCTTCCTCTGGTGATCATACCGGAGTCCGTTCGCGTAAGCGGTCAGGGAACAGCCCAGGTGCAAATTGGATCGGTCGATGTAAGGAGGTCCTTTTACGAACGAACTCCGGTGGAGAACGTTCGCGAAATCGAAGACAAGATTCAAGAACTGAACGATGAGCGAAAGGTTCTAGCTGACGAGGAGTCAATATTTCAAGCTCAGGGCGAATACCTGGAAGGTCTTCGTCGGGCTACCCTCGAATATGCTAAGGGGATAGCGCGGGGCAAGACGAATATAGAAGACTATGCTCGACTGTCAGAGTATCTTCAGGAGAATGATCGTTCTCTGAGGGCATCAATCCGTAAATTGGACAATGAGATGAGGGATCTAGACGTAAGTCTAGAAAAACTGAACAGAGAGCTGAATGAGCTCTATGCGGGCCGATCGAAACAAGGTTTTCAAGTGGTCGTCGACGTAGCAGCTGAAGCCGCTGGAAAATTCACGCTGCAGATTATCTATCTTATTCGTAAATCAGCCTGGCGTCCTCTTTACGACATGCGACTGACAGACAACGAAGACGGCAAGAAACTTGACATAACTGTCCTAGCTGAAATCAAGCAG
>DASRZI010000447.1:0-2117 GCA_035686605.1 Candidatus Zixiibacteriota bacterium | reverse complement strand
CAAACCACACCCCACGAAATCTAAGAAAGAGACGGTTTGGCTGTCCACCCCTGCCGTGGATGCAATATGCCTATGGGTTTTCTCCCAAATCTGTCGCGGACTTTTAGCTAGCGCTGCTTCTGGATCTTCGCCCATGTATCTCGAAGGGTCACTGTTCGGTTAAAAACCAAAGCCCCAGGCTCTGAATCGACCGGATCGACGCAGAAAAATCCCTGGCGCATAAACTGGAATGTGTCTCCAGATCGGGCATCTGCCAAATTAGGCTCTACCTGGCAACCCTTCAAGATCTCTAAAGAATCGGGATTGAGGTTATCCGTGAAGTCCCCGCCTTCATCCACATGTGCCGGATCCTCATGGGTGAAGAGCGTTTCGTACAGACGAACTTCTGCCTCTCGAGCATCTCTTGCAGATACCCAGTGTAAGGTACCTTTTACCTTTCTGCCGTCCGGGGTTGAACCGCCGCGAGATTCAGGATCATAGGTACAACGCAGCTCAAAAATCTCTCCCTCATCGTCCCGCACCACATCTGTGCAGGTGATGTAGTATGCGCCAATCAACCGCACTTCTCGTCCGGGAGCCAGCCGGAAGAATTTCCCAGGGGGATCCTCCATAAAGTCATCTTGTTCAATATATAGTTCTCGGGAAAACGGGACCGTGCGGGTCTCTGTATTCTCCCTATCCTGGGGGTAGTTGGGCACTGAAAACTCCTCCCGACCGTCCTCAGGATAATTCTCTATGACGACTCGAAGCGGCCGAAGCACGGCCATCACACGCCGTGCGTGCTGGTTCAGGTCATCCCGGACCACATGTTCTAGGAAGGCCAAATCGACGGTGCTGTTGCTCTTTGATACGCCAATAGCATCACAGAATGACTGGATAGCTCCGGCGGAGTAACCCCTTCTCCTTAGACCCGATAGAGTAGGCATGCGGGGATCGTCCCATCCGCTGACATACCCTTCCGCGACAAGCCTGCCCAACAGTCGCTTGCTCATAAGAGTGTAACTCAGTTTAAGCCGGGCGAATTCGATCTGCTGCGGGTGGTAAATATCCAATTCGTCCAGGAACCAATCGTATAAGGGCCGGTGGTCTTCAAATTCCAAGGTGCAGATCGAGTGGGTGATACCTTCAATAGAATCCGACTGGCCATGGGCCCAATCGTACATGGGGTAGATGCACCACTCGTCGCCAGTTCGCGGGTGCGTGGCATGCAAAATGCGGTACAGTACTGGATCGCGAAGGTTAATGTTTGGAGAAGCCATATAGATCTTGGCTCGCAGAACACGTGAACCATCAAGATAGTCTCCAGCGCGCATACCCTCGAACAGAGCCAGGTTCTCTTCTACTGATCGATCCCGGTATGGGCTGTTCTTCCCCGGCTCAGTCAGAGTTCCCCGGTATTCCCGAATCTCTTCAGGCGACAAATCATCGACATAGGCCTTGCCCGCCTTAATTAGTCTGACGGCATAATCATATAGCTGTTCGAAATAGTCAGAAGCGAACAGAAGTCGATCTTCCCAATCCGCTCCCAGCCAGGCCGCATCGGCTATGATGGCATCGATATACTCTTGCTCTTCCTTGAGGGGGTTAGTGTCGTCGAATCGTAAGTTGAACTTGCCGCCGTAATCTTTGGCGATGCCGTAGTTGAGCCAGATTGACTTCGCATGTCCTATGTGCAGGTATCCATTGGGCTCTGGTGGAAAACGCGTGTTGACCCGATTGCTGAACTTTCCAGTGGTCTGGTCATCATCAACAATCGTACGTATGAAATTCGATACATTTGCGGGCTGGTCTGCCATTCTTAAAACTCCGGTTGCAACTCTTTAGCTGACATTGACTCATAATTGTGGCAGGCTTCCCCCAATTAGCAAGAGTTAGCAACCCAGGTCAAAGATTTTTTCTGAGAAAATATTTCTGAAAGCGATTTCCGAAACCGGGGATGATGCCGAACGTTTCGTATCCCAATTTCGCGTAAAATTCAGGCGCCTGGAAACTATAAGTGTTGGTGATGGCTGTTGAACCTCCCCGTTCAGCAGCCTCTTGTTCTATGGCAAGCACAAGACGAGACCCGATCCCTTGGTCACGAAGTCTTTCGCTCACCCATAAGCAATGGATCTCAA
>DASRZI010000446.1:0-27301 GCA_035686605.1 Candidatus Zixiibacteriota bacterium | reverse complement strand
TCCTCATTTCCCTCTGGCTTGTTTACCAGATGGGAACTGGCCATCCGAGGAGTTGGCTGTATGCAGTGCTGGCAGGGATCTCAAACCTAGCCATCGGTATAGCATATCCATTTCTGATATATCTCATTGTCTTAACGGCGGGATTGTATTGGCTGGTAATTACATATCGATTAAGAAAGATCGATTGGACATTCTCCCTCCGGTTAGGTGTTAGCTTTGTTATACCGCTGCCACTGTATATCTATTATGCATACGCAAACCAGATGAATAATGTTTTCCGCTCCTGGGCGGATCAGGCCGTCACCTCATCTCCCCCGTGGCCTCACTATCTCGTTGCATTTGGCACAATGTTGGCTCTCGCATTATTGCCAATACTCAGCCGCAAGGCGTCAGCTGACTACAAGAGGAGGATGAGCTTACTTTGGATATGGATAATCGCGGCGGCATTGCTCGTGTACCTGCCGATCAATGCACAGCGACGTTTTGTTCAAGGTTTACAGGTTCCCCTATCGATACTTGCCGCGGTTGGACTCGTACAGATCCTCCTGCCGCGTCTGGCTTCCACCAGACTCTATCAGCGGATATTGACGCTTCCCAGGTATACCGATGAAGGTCTGCGGCGTCTTGTTCTAATTTCCATTATTCTGCTAATCGCCCTGTCTAATATTTACCTTTTGGCGGATGTCTCCACAACCGCTGCACTGAGACAGCCCTTTCCTTTCTTTCGGCAAGAGTCTGAGCTTGAAGCAGTATCCTGGCTTCAAGAAAACTCTGAGCGGACGACCGTAGTATTAGCTGCTTATGAGACGGGGAATTACATAGCTGCTCGAGCAGGTAATCGTGTATTTATCGGTCACTGGGCAGAAACAGTCGATTGGGAGTCAAAATTCGATCTGGTAACTCGATTCTACGATGACTCGACCACAGACGGCTGGCGTAAAGAACTCATCAATACATACGGGATCACCTACATCATGCACGGCCCAGCTGAAGGAGCTCTCGGTAGCTTTGACCCAAGCAAAGCACCCTATCTAAAGCCAGTAATCGAGAACGCTGATACAATTCTTTACGAGGTACAGTAAGTTGTAATCGTGCTGCATCACCAACACCTACCCTGGTAGGTAGGCCATTTGAAGGGGTACTATCGTCTGGTTGTACGCTAAGTTTCCATGGCTTATACTGTTGCTGGGGGATAGTGGATTATGATGCTTGCTGTTTGACATTGTGCGGGATATGAGTAATATGGAAATTGTCAGCCTGTACGGAGCGGCGGGCAAATTCTATGGTTTCATACAGAAGAATCGATAATAAAGCGTCTCAATCAAACTTTTTGGGCATCATATGGCAGATAAGATAAACGTCCTGATAGTGGACGACATCCCAGAAACAAGGGAAAACGTCCGCAAGTTACTCCAATTTGAACCCGACGTAAAAGTAATTGGTCATGCAGGCTCTGGTGAAGAGGCTATCAGCATGGCCAAGGAATTACGGCCTCACGTTGTGCTGATGGATATCAATATGCCTGATGCCGACGGGATCGTTGCCAGTCAGACAATTACGACAACGGTCCCTGGAGCTCAGGTGATAATCATGTCGGTTCAAAGCGAGGCAGATTATATACGCCGGGCTATGCTCGCCGGTGCACGGGATTTCTTAATGAAGCCCTTCTCCGGCGATGAGTTGATCGAAGCAGTAAGAAATGTTTACGATACACGGCCCACCGTTCGAGCCCCGGTGGCTTCGGCTGCTGCTGTTTCTGAATTAACTTCTGGAACACGAACAAAGGCGCTTCGCGAGGGCAGCGTAATTGCTGTTTTCAGCCCAAAGGGTGGCATAGGTTGCACGACCATATCGATCAACTTGGCCGTTGCCCTTTCTCAATATGGGCACAAAACATTGCTCTTGGACGGCAGTTTTCAATTTGGCGATGTCGGCGTCATGCTCAATATCAAAGCCCAGACCAGTATAGTCGACGTTATTGAACGAATGTCAGAGTTGGATCAGGATTTGGTGAGCAGCGTAGCAGCAAAGCATGAGAGCGGTCTCAGCGTTTTACTCGCTCCCCCCCGTCCGGAAATGGCGGAATTAGTGAAGGCGGACGAAATTCGGGTATTGATCAAGTCTCTTAGAGAGATGTTCGACTTCATCATTTTGGACACCAGTTCCAGCTTGAACGATTCCAACCTGGCAATGCTCGATGTTGCTGACAGGATAATCCTTGTCGCTCGACAGGACCTTACGAGTCTGAAGAACGTAAGCCGTTTCTTCGACCTTAGCGAAGACCTGGAATATGAGCGAGACAAAGTCATGCTGGTAGTAAATCATGGTTCCAACAAGCTAAGTATCACTGTAAAAGACATCGTTGACACTCTCAAATGGCCGGTTACTGCCGTCCTTCCTGAAGATGAAACAGCCTACAGCGCAGCCGATCAGGGTAGACCTCTGGTGTCGTCAGCAATGAAGCGACGACCAATATCTAAAGCCCTGGATCAGCTTGCGATCCAGCTTCAGAAGGAGTTTGAGCGCAAAGGCAAAGTCATCGTCGAGGAAGAACCAGGCCGCCAAGGTCTTCTGGCTCGCCTATTTCGTAGATAGCGGAGAAAGATAGTGTCACTACTTAAACGCATTGAGAAAAGTCAGGTTCTCGAAGCTGACGATCAGGTCTCGAAATTACAGGAACTGCGCGTAAAACGATCGTCTCCGGGAGCAAGTTCGCGGGATCCATACTCGGATTTGAAGAATCGAATTCAGATGAGGTTGATTGCTGAGCTGGATCCGAGTATGGATATCTCTCAGACTACCGAAATGCGCAACACTATTCAAGAGATGTTTGAAACGATGCTCCAGGAAGAGCAGATAGTACTTACGCGGAACGAGAGACGAAAACTGTTTGAACAGATCGTGGCCGAGATCCTTGGTTATGGTCCGCTGGAACAATTTTTGACGACTGAGGGCATCACCGAAATCATGGTGAATGGGCCTAAAGATATATACATCGAGCGAAACGGTAAGATCCATCGCGTCAACGCGAGGTTCGAGAATGACGAGCACTTGATGCGGATTATTGAGCGTATAGTTGCACCATTGGGTCGGCGAATCGATGAAGGCTCTCCGATGGTCAATGCTCGTCTACCGGATGGCTCCCGTGTTAACGCTGTAATCCCTCCGATATCACTCATGGGACCGATTTTGACCATACGTATCTTTGCAAAGATCCCGCTGACCGTCGATAACTTGATCGAATTCGGCACAATAACTGGCGAGGCGATAGAGTTTCTTAAAGCCGCCGTTATTGCCAGGGTCAATATAATCGTCTCTGGTGGTACCGGTTCGGGGAAGACAACTACACTGAATATCTTCTCGGGTTATATACCGGATGATGAGAGGATCATCACGATCGAACCTGCGGCTGAGCTCCAATTGAGACAGGAGCATGTCGTTACTCTGGAAGCCCGACCACCGAATCTCGAGGGAAGGGGAGAAGTGACGATTCGCGACATGGTGGTCAATTCACTGCGGATGAGACCGGATCGAATCATCGTAGGTGAGGTCCGAAGCGGTGAAGCACTAGACATGTTGCAGGCTATGAATACGGGTCATGAGGGTAGTATGACCACGCTTCACTCTAACAGCCCGAGAGATACCATGTCCCGCTTGGAGACAATGGTATTGATGGCTGGAATGGACCTGCCGCATAGGGCTATCCGTGAACAGATCGCTTCGGCTATTGATCTTGTTGTCCACCAGGACAGGATGCGTGATGGCACCCGAAAAATCACCTCTATTAGTGAGGTCCAAGGCATGGAAGGCGATGTTATAACTATGTCCGAGATCTTCAGATTTGAACAGACTGGGTTCGAGAATGGTAAAGTAATCGGCCGACTACGTCCAACCGGCTTGCGGCCGAAATTCATGTATAAGATTCAGGAAGCCGGAATCATGTTGCCGCCGACCATATTCGGTATTGGAACCCGAGGTCGGTAGGGCAAAGCCTACCGTTTTCAACTAGGCTAGGAGGTCGGAATTGGATCCGTTGATTCTTCTACTCGGAGCAGCTGCTCTACTGATGGTGATGGGTGCTGGCGTTGCCCTAATACTTGGGGGACGCAGTAATGTCGAAGAACGACTGGATCAATACGTTGGGAGCGGTGGGGCTGCTCCTGTAGTTGTTGAAAAACCGTCACAACCTAGAGACACAATAGTTGCGGACAGGATTGAGAAGGCTATCGCGGGCCGGGGTTTTACCGACGGAATAAAATCACGAATAGCAAAGGCCGACGCAAAGTTACGTGTTAGTGAATACATCGCCATCCAGGTGCTCTCTGCCTTCGCTGTCGGAGCCGCCATCTACTTCATATTTGGTAAAAACTTAATATTTGCCACACTTGGCGCCATATTCGGCCTGTTTCTTCCCCGGATGTATCTTTCGTTTGCGGCCAAGCGGCGTCTACGAGCCTTCGAAAACCAACTGAGCGATACCCTTAATCTGTGGGTAAATGCCCTGCGATCTGGCTACAGTGTGCTTCAGGCGATGGAAGCCATCGCCACGGAACTTCCACCACCCGTCTCGGTTGAATTCGAGCGCGTCGTCCAGGAAGTGCGTTTGGGTCTTACGGTCCCTGCAGCGTTGGGCAATATGCTCCGGCGGGTTCCGAGTGATGACCTTGATCTGGTGATCACGGCTGTAAACATCCAGCGGGAGGTTGGTGGTAACCTGGCAGAGGTGCTGGACACCATCAGCTTCACGATTCGTGAGCGCGTGCGTATCAAGGGAGAGATTCGTACGTTGACCGCTCAGGGTCGACTCTCAGGTTGGATTATCAGTTTGCTGCCGATTGGGTTGGCCTTGGTTCTGCTCATGATTAATCCCTCATATATGGGCCAGCTCTTTGCCAATGCCCCGCCATTTTTATTTGGTATCCCTTGCGGCTGGATAGTAGTTGGCGTTGGTCTGGTCATGATGACTATCGGTATCATTATTATTCAGAAGATCGTAGACATCGAGGTCTAGACATCGATGTCTACTCATCAATTATCTTGTATCAATCGTTTGAGTCTTGTGCCTGAGAACCACCAATTGCGATTGCTTCGGGAAGTTAACCCTTCAAAATTTGGAGGGTGGAGGTAGATTATGTCGCCTACTGTTCTCATAGCTGGTCTTGGTGCTCTAACGCTAATCGTCGTCGCAATCCTTTTGTTGAGACGCGCCGAAGAAGACCCTTTAACCTCACGTATCGAAGAGTACGCTATTAGGGAAGAGCCGGCTAGCATAGAGGATATCGAGCTCTCGATGCCGGTAACTGACCGGCTGTTCGTACCATTGCTTCGACGAATTAGCCAGCTGGTGATTCGTCTTACGCCTCAGACCATGTTGGAGCGGTCTGCTCACAAGTTGGAATTAGCCGGCAGCCCAGGAAATATCTCAGCTGCCGAATTCTGGGCTATTCGGGGTGTCGCAGCTGTTCTCCTCGGGGTACTATTCTTCTTCATCCTGGGGAATTTCGGGCAAGATCCTGGTAGAAGATTGCTCTATACGGTCGCTGTTACTGTTCTGGGATTTTTCCTGCCATCGTTATACCTATCGGCATCTATAAGCCGCCGGCAGGAAGCTATTATTAAGAAATTCCCCGACGCATTAGACTTGATGTCCATCTGTGTCGATGCTGGATTGACCTTCGATGGTTCTATGGCTCGCGTAGATGAGAAGTGGGATGATCCATTGGCCCGCGAGTTTGGAAGAGTTATTTATGAGATGCAGCTCGGCAAATCAAGGCGACAGTCTTTAAGGGATATGGCTAATCGAATGGACGTTCCCGATGTCAGCAGTTTTGTTGCCGCGATTCTTCAAGCAGAACATTTGGGAGTCAGTATTGGTCGTGTGCTCCGAATTCAATCGGAACAGATGCGAATTCGCAGGCGTCAGCGAGCCGAGGAAAAAGCTCATCAGGCTCCAATTAAAATGCTCTTCCCCCTCGTATTCTTGATTTTCCCGTCTATGTTCATCGTCCTCCTTGGACCCGCGGGATTTACAATTTTGCGTAACGAAGGTATCCAGGCTGTATTTAACCCATCATAAACCTGAACTTGAAATCAAGGTCCGAAAGAACCACGAACTGATAAGACTACTTCACTGATCCAGACTTACTGGAAGGTTAGCAGTTGTCAACCGAATCTTTGCCACGTGAGTCGATCTGGCGCCAGATTAGTCATTTGTCAGATGCACTCATCAATGTTCTTCTACCTCCTGTGTGCGCGGGGTGCAACAAGGTCGGAGAGCTTTTTTGCACAGAGTGTAGAAGCAAGGTTCTATGGGTAAGGGATCCAGTATGCCTCTCTTGCGGCAAGCCCAGCGATACGGTTGCTAGCTTATGTATTGCTTGCTATCGATACCCCTTCGCCGTGAGGCAGATTCGTTCCGCGACCTTACATGTTGATCCGGTAAGGTGTGCATTGCACCGGATGAAATACGAAGGATATTTTGCGCTGGCGGACCCTTTGGCCAAGCTTATGGTCCAAGCCTGGCCCAGGTGGCAATCTGCTATCGATATCGTTATTCCCATCCCTTTACATTCGGAAAGAAAACGGCAGAGAGGGTATAATCAAGCAGAACTATTGGTGAAGGAAGCACGAAAGTCATTAAATTGGCTAAGTGTGCCAGAGGCGTTAAGCCGACCAAAAAGGACATCACCTCAGGTCGGGCTCAATTTGAATCAAAGACAGCGAAATGTTCATAGAGCATTCACCGCAGACGAAGCTATGGTGGCAGGGAAACGAGTTCTACTGGTCGACGATGTTTGCACGACGGGTTCAACCTTGGATTCAGCGGCCCGGGTTCTGCATGATGCTGGTGCGCTGTCCGTTGATGCTTTTTGTCTTACTACCGTTGCAGGAAGTTACACAATATCACAGATTTAGGAGTAAATAATGGATGTGTCGATAAACACTCATGGAGTTGATATCACGGATAAGTTGCAGGATCATGTCGAAAGGAAAACGGCAAGGCTTGACCGCTACATGCCTAACCTTGTCGAAACACGAGTGGACCTCTCCACGCAAAATACTCGGAGCGCCATCGAACGGCAGGTCGCGCAGGTTACGGTACGAGATAATCGAGGCACCATCCTACGTGCTGAAGAGCGAAATAGCGACATGTTCGCTGCTATCGACGCGGCAGTTGATAAGCTCTACAGACAGATAAATCGCTATCGTGGAAAGCGAAAACAAAATCGACGCGGCGGAGGAGCAGCCGAGGAATATATTGTCGGTGAACCTCTACCATATGAAGATGAGATGGATTTTGAGGAGCCAGAACCATCTATCGTGCGTCGTAAAAGCTTCGCCTTGAGACCAATGGCATCAGAAGAGGCGGTCGAGCAGATGGAGTTACTCGGTCATAGTTTCTTTGTCTTTTTCAACATGGACGAAGAGAACTTTAACGTCGTCTATAAACGGGATGACGGCAATTATGGCTTACTCCAGCCCGTTTTTGACTAGAAGAAAGAGAATCAGTCATTACCGGAATCTAACGATTTAGAGATAGAAGACAAGAGCGTAATTACTAAAAATGAAATCGGGCAATCAGGCTGATAGGATGCCTGATTGCCCTTTTTTGATAAAAAGATGATTACAGCGGTCGTGATGGTTGGCGAAAGTGGAGGGGACGGCTCTGTCGAATCCTGGGTTCAAGATGCCCGGAGGAAATCGACCCGCGATCTCCTTGACCAACTAGCGGCCCAGAAGGGAATTGGCCAAGTCGTATTGGTCACCCCAGATCTAGATGGACTTGAAGAAGCACAATTCTCTTCCCACGTGAAGAGCCAGCCGGGTCTGGTTCATGTCGGTCAAACCTTGGCAGAGATTATCGAAGATTACAGCGTTTCAAAACTTCTATACTTTGGCGGTGGAGCGGCTCCCTTGCTTGGCAGCCAGGCTCTGGAATCAGTGGTTAATCGCATGGAGTCAGCAGGCGAAGGTGTTGTCACGAATAATCGTCACGCCAGTGATTGGGTAGGGATCACACCAGCATCGGCAGTCGCTAAATGGAAAGATCGTCTCCCGCAAGATAACATGATGGGTTGGGTATTGTCGACAGAGGCGAGTCTTCCAGTTTACTGTCCCCAGGTCTCATCTTCAACCAGGCTAGATATCGACACGCCGAGCGATCTCCTAGCGCTTCGAATGCATCCTCTTGTGAAACGATATCTTCGACAATACCTGGGAAGTTTGCCCCTCGATACATCCGTTCTCGAAGATGCTCTTTCAGTATTAGCTGCACCTGCAAGCCAGGTGTTCGTGACAGGTCGGATTAGCCCAACCGTTTGGACAGCTCTTAATGAGGCCACTAGTTGTTGGATTCGCGTCCTTTCAGAAGAGAGGGGAATGGTTTCAAGTGGGCGTCTACAGAGGGGGGAAGTATTCTCCCTCCTGGGAGATTACATCTCGAAGATGGGCATAACTGAATTCTTTGAAATGCTGTCGAATCAGGCACAAGCGGCGTTTATCGACACAAGAGTTTTACTTGGTCACCAAAGAAGTTGGCCCAGCCGGAGTGACAGGTTTTACTCAGACCTGGGTCTCGCCTTAAAAATCTCAGATCCTTGGCTGAGAGAATTTACAGCTGCCGCATTAGCTGCGCCCATCCCTATCATTCTGGGTGGACATGGTCTACTCTCCGGGGATATGCTCGCGTTCTGCGAGATACTATGATATTGTGCCACTCGCTTATCTGGATGTAAGACTCAAATATCATTGTGAGGTTTAGTATAGAATGCCCAATATTCTGATTGTTTGCACAGCAAATATCTGCCGATCACCAGTCGCGGAAGCTCTCTTGAGAGACCGTTTGAACAAGGAGGGTCTGGTTGACTGGATCGTGGGTTCGGCGGGCACCTGGGCATATCCAGGACAGAGCGCAGCAGAGTACAGCGCGAAATTGATGGCCGACCAGGGTCTAAATATTGAAGATCATGAATCGCGGATTGTGAGCCAAGGTCTGTTGGCGGAGACAGACCTGGTTCTGTGTATGGAAATTGGCCACGCTGAGGCCTTACGAGCAGAATTTCCCTTTGAGAAACGCAAAATATTCCTGCTAACTGAAATGTCGGACAAACACTACAGCGTGAGTGATCCCTATGGCGGTCCGTTGGAAACTTATGAGAGCATGGTCGACGAGGTTACCACCTTGATCGATGAAGGGATGGTTCGGATTATCGAACTGGCGACAGCGAACGCGGCAACATGAACTGAAATGGGACAAGCCGTGGGGTATCGGGAGAATGACCAGAAGTCGGCGAACGAGAGAAGGGTCCGCAGCTACCAGCCCGTAATGAACTGCTCCCACTCGCTATGAGTGGCTAGATGCTGTCCAAACCGGTAGTAAGCTGTCGGTTTCGGCTGGAAGGGTAATCGTCGCAGCCGCATATTTGCGTTCTCAGGAAGCTTGCCACCTTTTCTCCGATTGCAAGCAGGACAGGCAGCGACGACGTTTGTCCACGCATGTTTTCCACCAAGTCTGCGTGGGATAACGTGATCGATTGTCATTACATGGGAGCGATGAGCGCAGTATTGGCAGGTGAAATTGTCTCGCCGGAGGATCTCCCTTTTGGTCAGACTGATCTCTTGCCGGGGACGTCGAACCAAGTAACCCAAGCGAATCACCGAAGGAATATCGAATTCTGCTGAGGCGCTGCGGATGGTACCCCTTCCATTGAGCAATATCTCGGCCTGGCCACCAAATACAAGCGCCAAGGCACGCTTGGTATTACAAACATGAAGGGGTTCGAAATTCACATTCAATAAGAGAACCGGTTCCCTTAGCTTGTCAAGCGTACTCATAACGGCAGGCAGTATAGCATGGGTCCTGCGGCGCCGTCAATGAATGTTTTCACTTGTCTACCGCCCATAGCACAGGTATAGTGACCGGTATTAGATCGTGTCGCGCTGAGGATAGGCTGATAGATATAAGCAGGGAAGTATCTAAGTGTAGCCAGTTCAATTCCTGGATGACTAAGGACAAGAAGTTTCATCGTGTGATGTCTTGTTTTATCCCAAAAGCTAAGCCGTTTGGCTATCCGCGGAATACGTCAGAAACCGCGAACCTTTCCGTAGTTCGACCAGACATAGTCCTAATGATCATTCGATTGGTAAAACGAGTTGAAATAGATTGATCTTGCCAAGGAGATAAGATGAGCGAAAAGACAAATTGGATTCAGCAGGAGTTGGAGCAGCTAAAGGAAGCTGGATTGTTTAACACCATTCGGACAATTGATTCGCCAATGGATGCTTGGGTGGTGATCAACGGACAACGGCTTCTCAATTTCTGTGCTAATAATTATTTAGGCTTAGCCAATGATCCCAGAATTCGATCAGCCGCACACCAGGCTATTGAGAGTTTTGGGGTAGGACCAGGTGCTGTACGCTCAATTGCTGGAACAATGTCCTTGCACGTCAAGTTAGAAGAACGATTGGCAGAGTTTAAAAGAGCTGAAGCCTGCATCACCTTCCAGAGTGGCTTCAGCGCTAATCTGGCCACAATTCCCGCACTCGTCGGTAAAGGGGATGTGATCTTCTCTGACGAACTAAATCATGCCAGTATCATCGATGGATGTCGTCTAAGCAGAGCCCGCGTCGTCCGGTACGCGCACAATGATGTATCCGATTTAAGACTTAAGATAACGGAAACTACCGATTTCAATCGCCGGCTGATCATCACCGATGGTGTTTTTAGCATGGATGGTGACATCGCACCTCTAGATAGAATTTGCGAGGTAGCGGAGGAACATGACATTATGCTGATGGTGGATGATGCCCATGGCGAAGGGGTGTTAGGGGAAGGGGGACGCGGAATCGTCGATCATTTTGGTCTTCATGGAAGGGTCGATATCGAAATCGGAACATTAAGTAAGGCTTTCGGTGTTGTCGGCGGACTGGTAGCAGGAAAGAAGGTCATTATCGATTGGCTGCGGCAGAGAGGTCGCCCTTTTCTCTTCTCTAGCGCGATGACCGTGCCTGATACAGCTGCCTGTCTGGAAGCGGTCAACATTCTTGAAGATTCAACGGTCCTGGTAGATAAACTGTGGTCAAATGCGGAGATTTTCAAGGCCGGCATGAAGGATCATGGCTTCAACACGGGAATGAGCCAGACTCCAATCGTACCAGTGATGTTAGGCGAAGCCCCTCTAGCGCAAGAGTTTAGCCGTCTCCTCTTTGAAAACGGTGTTTTTGCGATGGCTATTGGCTTCCCAACTGTACCGCGTGGCAAGGCTCGTATAAGGGTGATGAACTCAGCTGCCCACAGTAAGGAGGACCTCGAAATCGCACTAGAAACCTTTGGCAAGGTTGGTCAGACGCTAGGCGTAATTTAGGTCGATTAACCGTTGTATAGGCATGAGAAAAATGAATAGATCAGCCAGTAAGCATGGTTATGAAGACATAGGCCAAGCCAGCCATCACCCCAAGGGCTAAGATGATCAAAAATACCAGCGCTATCTCGAGAATCTGCTTTGTGAGCCGCGGCTTCTTTTTCTGAGGTGCGGGCTTTAACACCTTTACATGTGATGGTTCAAATGTATCCTGGGAGATCGTATCTGGCTTTTCGCCCAGATCATCTTTAAACTCGACGAAGGTTTCTACGGGTTCAATTTGCTCTTGAGCTAGCCATTCCTCGGTAGGCTCCTCTTGAAGCCAGTCTGGCAGCTCGCCCATCTCAAGAGGCATCTCCTCTTGGTCTATTAACTCATCTTGCACTGTTGCTTCTTCCGCGGCGAAACCAGCATCTTCAGCTAACCAGTCCGGCACCTCTTCATCTTCATCGAGCTGAGGAAACTCATCGAATTCCTCTTCGTCGACGAGCACCGGGAATTCTGCAAATTCCTCTTCATCGTACTCCCCTTCGTCGGAGAGTTCCGGGAACTCGTCGTATTCCTCGGCTGCGGGCTCATCCGGATAGACGACAAGCGTTTCGTCGAGAGCAGGTGGTGCGAATATTTCCTCTATAGGGTCCTCATCTTCGTCGACCATCTCTGATTCTAGCTCAGCAACAGTCAGCGCGATGGCGGTTGCTTCGATATCACCTACCCGAGCGTCTTCTTCGGTGACGACAATAGGCTCGACTTCCTCCTCCGGAATGATGAACTCGGGTTCGACAATCGGTTCAGGTTCCTCTATGAAGGGTTCATCGACAGGAGGCTCAGGCTCAACTATTAATCGTTCTTCGATAAGAGGCTCAGGCTCAACCATGATCGGTACAACTACAGGGGTCTCAGCTTCGATTGGTTCGCCCAGTCGTTCTAGCATTAGCTTGGCGCCTCTATGGTCCGGATCTAAAGCTAGTACCTGCTGCAAACTCTCTACTCGTTCCTCTTTTGAGGTCGCGAGTGTGCTCTTTAAGAAGATCCCGTGCACATCTTCAGGATTGTCTTCAAGAAATCTGTCCAGAAGAATCCCGGCTTCATCACGTTTTCCGGCTCGCGCTGCGGCGATAGCTTGTTGAAGTCTAACATCCATGGTACTCATACCTCTCACCCTCCTGAATGAATCTTACCCAGACGCTCCATTGCGGCCTGGTGGTAATTCTCATTCGCTTCAAATCCGATGAACCGTCTGTTCATTCGACGGCAGGCAACAGCAGTCGTCCCGCTACCTATGAACGGATCGAGAACTAACATTCCCTCAACAGTTGTCAATCTAATCAAGTATTTAGCCAAATCAAGTGGTTTCTGGGCTTCGTGCCAGCGTGATTCGCCAGGACGAAATCCAATATCCAATAGGTTTGTGGGACTGCTACCATTAAGTTGACAAGCTCCAATGTTCATCGCCCCAATTCCGTGCAGAAGCACATTGTCCGTAACCGTCCTGTCGTACGGTTTAAACATCCAGGCTATAGGTTCGTAGATCGGTGCAAGATTGCCCAGCCGCCACCCCTGCCATTGTTTAGCGAGCTTGTGCTCGCCACGTTTTGCCAGGACCGTCGCCAATTTCTGACTACGGTGATGAGCCGACTTCTTCTTCCAGGCTAGAACATCACGCAAAACAAAACCTTCGTCTTCCAAGGCTACAATTGCTCTGTGTATTGTCCTCCGTGCGCCGAAAAAGAATAAACTCGCTCCCTTCTTCATCGCCGGAAATAGTGGTTTTGCCCACTGGCGGCACCATTTTTCGTAATCTGAAGGTATATTGCGATCAGCTTTGTTCCAGCCCTGGATCGGTTTGCCACGTCGTTTAAAGGCGCTGTGGCCTATCTGGGCGGGTGATTGTCCGAGCAGTGCATTGTTGGTGTTTTGGTGAAGAATGTCCCAATTGTCGAAGCTGATACCGTATGGGATGTCGGAAAGGCAAAGATGCACCGATTCCGAGGGAATCCTGTGCAATAGCTCTCGACAGTCACCAAGAGTAATACTGTCAACCAGCTCATCCATAACCAACAGACCAGTTCGAATAGCCTGACGTGAAAAGATGCCGAAACGGCTGAGAGCTAATCACGCGCTGCGGATATTGCGATTGATATCTACCCATATGTGGGTTTGCAGATACTTCTTTAGTGTCAAGAAAAACGAACTTGAACGAATTTAATTATGCCAGATTATGTCACATTGTGCCAGATTATGTCACATTGTGCCATAGCTGTCGTCTAAGCCAAGTATTTGGCCAAATATAGGACAGTCGTAGTTGTGATGGTTCTGGCAGGCAGAAGGGACATCGGCCGAGATTTCAGTTCCGAGTTTCCGAAGAGCTCGAACGAGGTGGCAGAGCGGCAGCCCGACAACGGTGGCATAGCAGCCGTCCAGCCCTTCCACCGGCCGAAACTCTGGGTGCTGTATGGCATACGCTCCCGCCTTATCCATAGGATCCCCAGATGCTATATAGGCATCAATCTCAGAATCGCTGTAGTCGCGCATTGGGACGCTGACACTGCAGACGTCGAGGATCGACCGGCCGCTAGCTGGGTCGATGATGGCTATCCCCGTATGGACCTCGTGCGACCGTCCCCGAAGCGCCGTAAGCATCGCTCGAGCATCCTCTTCATCTGCCGGCTTGTTCAGCATTCTATTATCGAGGGCAACCATTGTATCGGCTCCGATAACAATGGTATCTTTGGGTGCGATCCTGGCTGCGTAAGTGGCCTTCAATTCGGCTGTACCTACTACATTCGCTGCCGGATCCGGATGGGTGATGCTGCCCTCGTCAACATCTACGACTTGAACGATCCATGGCAGCCCAACCAGAGGAATTAATTCTTGTCTTCTTGGCGATGAAGATGCCAGCACGAGAGTTTGACCAGCCATAGTTTCCCAATTTTCTACGAAGTGATAGTCGAGGCTTCTTGAGTCAGCCTAGGGCGATAATTGGTTGAGAGACCAGTCATCAAGAAACCATCCATTGTTCTCGATCGCCCATCTACCTCGGAAGGCAACCCCGACACGAACCATTCCGGCAGTATTGACCTGAAATGCGTGCTGGAAGTTATTTCGCTGTCCAAAAACTGGAAAGATCCAATTGCCAACTGAGCTGCCAGTCAGAAAACTAAGCTCCGCTGATAAGGGATCCGACGCCCAGATTTTACTGCCGATAGCTGTATACCCTTCAATCATGTCCGGGAACACGCTGATGTTGAATAGATACGTACCTGGCTCAAGATAAACGTGGGTGAACAACCGGAAACTCAATGCCCCCGTTTGTTTAAAGATCTTGGCTGTTTGATTGCCGTCCCAAATGAACAAGTGATGTTCATCTGCTGGAATGAAATCACCGGTTAATATCCTACTTTCCGGGCGTACAAACTCATTCCAAGGATCTGGATCGAGGTGGTTGAAACCAACGTCCCACTCTAGAACCCAATTATTGCCTACCTGCAGCTCGGGTATCCCATCGATATGGTACCAGCCTTCCTCGAATGAAGGATTTGGCAGCAAATTGATGTCACTCGCGGCAGCAGCTGTCGGAGATGGAATAGCTGTTGCAATTGCTGCGGTAGTCGGCGGTGGTGTTCTAGTTATCGTGCTGGTAGGAGTGTATGTCGGCCAAGTCGTGTTCGTCGGTATTGGTGTCCTCGAGGGCAGGTTTGCGGGGGTTGGCGAAGAAAATTCGGCTGCCGCCTCTGGTGTAAATGTAGGAGGGACAGTTTTCACCATAACTTGAGACTCAACCGTAATTGATGGCGCCGGAGATAGTGTTGAAGCAGGAACTGCTTTGGTGGGAATGGCTGGCGTCTCTGTTTGACAACCCAGTACCAGCAGCGCCAGAATCGTCATGAAAAAAACAGACTGCCCGGCCCTAAACAGTCGATTTGGAGAGCGACATGAGCAGCCCGTTACTAGCTTGCCGCTCCTAAGCGCAGGATCACCGGACTTCAGTTTAGAGAGATCCAACATAAGGTGATTGTAATGTCCCATCGACTCGCTAGCAACATCAGACTTGGATTAGTGGAAAAATGCCAGTAGATACATGGCAGCGAACTCATGAGCCGATCGTCAGCATGGAACGGCGTTCCCTCCAGCTCTGTTTTTCGAAGAGAAGCTCTTAATGCTATAATAATTACTTGATCGGGAGGTGAATCATGGGTGCCATGTTGGAAAATGGCAGCTTCGAAGTTGCTTGGTCAGATGAACGATCTCATCGATGCCTGAAGATCGAAGAGAATGGGATGGTTGTACCAGTCGAGGAGGACAGTGTCTATACGCCACCTGGATGGCTCGTCTGGTTCAAACACAAAGCAAATAAGCTCACTACTCCCGAGGGTCGAGCCGCGTCAGGAACAAATCCGCCGAGAATGCGAGTTGGAAACAACGGCTATGTGTTGTTTGCTGTTGGGCAGGCACATGATTCAGGACTGCTGCAAGAAGTGGCGACAGAGCCCGGTAAAAAGATCCGTTTTTCAGCCTGGGCACACGCCTGGTCAAATCATCACGATCCAGAGAATTCGAACCTTTTTCCACATCCAGATGATGCTGGCTGGTCAGAGGGCGCAGGTTATGAACCATTCTTTGCCCTGGCTGGCGGTATGTTGGAGGACAGCAGCATGGGGAATATGACCTTCTGGGTGGGTATCGACCCGACAGGTGGTCACAGTCCTTTCTCCAATAACGTCGTTTGGGGACAAGGGGCGCATATCTACAACGCTTACGCACAGGTGCCTCCTGTTGAGACAATAGCTCAAGCAGATTCGGTCACCGTATTCACACGAGCACATGCTCGATATCCTTTCAAGCATAACGACGCCTACTGGGATGAAGCTGAATTAGAAACGGTCGATGACTTAGCTAAAGCGACTTCTTCACGGGGACAGCCGCGGATTCAGTACGAGCGATTCTACGTCCTGCTTCCACCCGGGGCTAGTGCAGAATGGGCTTCAGCGGTGGTCGATGCCACGTGGGCTGATCGACGATATACCATCGGGGGCAGCGCTGACGATGCGGGCATTGGCGATTTGGATAGCCGCATTGTCTTTCTTGTCAATCCTGAAAAATGGGGTGGACCCGATGTTATGTCGCAATTCTTCTCAGAAAACTATCCGGGCGTGCGACTGCGTTCCCTTAAGGCGAAGACGCCTTCGGAGCTAGTCGCATTGCTCACAGAGAAGTAGTTGAATTTAGCCCTGAGGTGTTAGAAGCTCCCCGGGCTGAGGTTCTCTCCCTCAATTTGACCTCTGGAAACCTTCATTACGGTCGCCTTGGCTAGAAATTCACCTGAGAACATAGCCAGATCGGTCGCCGTAAGAATCGATTGAGAGGCCTCCTGGACCGCCCTTAGCAGCAGATCCCTTCTCTGCTTATCCAGCTCCGCTACGACTTCATCGAGAAGAAGGATGGGTGTCGATCCCGTTTGCTCAGTCATAAAACGGATTTCGGCCAATTTGAGAGCCAGCAATGCGGTCCTTTGTTGGCCGCGTGAGCCGAAATTACTCAAGTCCTTACCGTCGACCGCGAGACGCCAATCGTCCCGGTGTGGACCCACTAAGGTGAGACCGCCGGCCAATTCAGCGGACCGTGTTTTAAACAATTCTTTGTGATATCTATCAGATACATCTTGGGCTGCAGGCTCTTGGGAGAGCCATTTTCCAAGATCATCTGGTTGATGAATTCCAGTATTGTTGGATTTAGCGAGGCGAGGAATATACGCCAGGCTGATTGATTGGGTACCGCCTTGTAACTGAGAGTCATGAATTTGGCCGGCCAACTTATCTAAAGAAGCTAAGGCTTTGGCTCGTTGGAGAAACACTCGGGTTCCCGATTCAACGAGCTGATCCGTGTAAATTGGCAGTAAATCCATGCCCAGACCTTCTTCTGAAATCCTGCGAAGCAAAGCGTTTCGCTGCTCCAGGACCTTGTTGTAGGATGATAATTCTCGGCAATAGGATGGGTCACTTTGGCACAGTGTGATGTCAATATAGCGGCGTCTGATGGATGGAGAACCGGTTATGACAGCCATGTCCTGCGGAAGAAAAAGGACTACACGGAGCTTGCCAATGAGGTCCATCAGCCTGACCTTCCTGTGGTTGATGAGTGCCTCTCTTCTGAAGCCATGCCTGCCTTCCTGAACCTCACGGATCAGGCGCATTTCAAGATTAACAGCTTTGCCATTGGTCTCGATCTGGGCCACTATTCGTCCAACAACAATGAGATCTTCGCTTTCCATCATTTCCCAGTTTATCAACTGACGCCCGCGATCGGCATGTGGTGAGCGGGTTGTTGCCAGGAAATATACGGCTTCAAGAAGATTTGTCTTTCCCTGGGCATTATTACCATGAAGGAGAGTTGGACCCGAAAGAAGCTCGAGTTCGAGGGTTTTGTAGTTGCGGAAATTTTCCAGTGATATCTTTTCTATGCGCATCGCAGGGGGTCTCAATTGTCAGGGCGATTTGGGCTGATTTTAACATAGCCAGAGGTTGCCGCCATCAGGACAGCTCCAGTCGTCCCGTTGCCCATGTAACTCGGAGTAAAATAACCCCTGAGGCAGAATCGAAATCAAACTGTTAAGCTGTGAACTAGCTGAAATCCTAGTGGTGGAGCAGCAAAAAAATACTTCATCACTGAATCTGCCAAAAATTGCGACGCAGCTCCCCAAAGGCGCTAAACATTAGAAGGGACCATAATAGGCTGGGATCCTTGGTTCACTGGCAAAACTCGGCAAAAATGACTGAGCTGGAATACCGGATAAGAAACAATCTCAACTTAGGCCACAGAGCCTGTTCCACTGGCAAATGATTGTAAGACCTGTTTTCTTTGTTACTATTCCTCAGTGATGCGAGTGACTTCGCCACGGGTGAGGCAATCATCATCTTCCTTGAGTTGCCACAGAATGATTTCGATGTTAGCTTTCAGTTCTATCGTGCACGAATCTTGCGAGTCTTTATTCAACGAAAGAGGAAACAGTTCTCTCCGAATTATGAACCCGGTCCCGGATGCCACTGAAGCAGAGTGTAAAGAAACAACCCATGAGACCTGCTGACATCATATTCATTGTCTTGGATACCCAAAGGGTTGACCGGCTGGGATGCTATGGCCATCAACGTGCAGTACCAGATGACTCGATTAGCCCAAACCTTGACGCATTTGCCGGCGAGGGCGCGCTCTTTGAGGCGGCTATCTCACCTGCCCAATGGACCATTCCGAGCCACGCCTCGATGTTTACCGGCCTCTACCCGACCGCCCACCAGGTTACACAGTCAAATCAAACGCTTGGTCCCGACCGCCCTCATGTAGCGGAGTTATTAGAAGCTGCCGGCTACCGGACTATTGGATTCTGCAACAATCCCCTGGTTGGCGTTCTCGACAATGGATTCAAACGTGGATTTGAAACCTTCTATAATTATGGCGGTGCTATTCCAAGCATGCCCAGCCATTCGACGAATCTTCCCTGGCCGGCGAGCTGGCTTCTAGAACGCTATACTCAGTTTCTTCGCCGGATCTCTTATCCAATCCAGAATTTTTTCGGCCGATCTGATTTGGCGTTCCGGATTACCCTCAATGCATTTCTCACGCCCGTGTGGTCGAAATTGGCAAACTTCAAGGGTCAAAATGCCCGTTCTGTACGAGATATCGTCTATTGGCTAAGAGAACGCGAGAACTCGGAGGATCAAGACCCCTTATTTATGTTCGTTAATTTGATGGAAACCCACCTCCCGTTTTGGCCGCCAGGCGAGTACGTCGATCGTGTGGCGCCTTACATGCGGACGAACAAGGAAGCACGCAATATTTTGCGCCGCTGGAATCGGGAGGCATACCGGTGGGCGGCCCCACTAGAAGAGGCTCTCCCTGAACTAGAAAGTCGCGTACTAAACGACATGTATGATGCTGAGGTAGCTTATCAAGATGACTATCTAGGACCCTTATTTGATTTGTTAGGCCAGAGGTCGAATGCAAACAATACGTTGACCATCATCGTCTCGGATCACGGCGATGGATTGGGTGAACACAACTACTTCGGCCATGCTTTCGTTGCCTACCAGGAATTGATTCATGTGCCTTTGATATTACACTGGCCTGCTAAAATCCAAGGTGATACCAGTGTTGAGTCCCCTGTCAGTACGCGACGGATTTATCATACGATCCTGGATTCGGCGGGCTTGGAGATCGATGACTTTGTTCTGGCAGGCACCGAAGAATCCACCCCGTTGTCACTGTTGGAATCGATAAATGGTCCGGATCCGGAGTCTAATACTGCATATTCCGAGGTTTATCCACCGCTAAATTTCGCCAAGGCGGTCCAACACCGGCAACCGGAGCTGCTGGATCGATTCCGGTGCCTTGCGACGCGGAAAGCGGTGGTTAAAGATAACTATAAGTTAATACAGGTTTCAGACCGTTCAGACGAATTGTTCGATCTCAGCTTAGATCCCTCTGAGATGACAAACATAATGGCTGAACAACCTGATGAGACGTCAAACCTGGCTGATGATCTCCAGCAGCTTGCGAATGAGGTCAGGGCGCAGAGCGAGACGCTGGCCGCGGGTATCACCCTTGACCTTGAATCGGATGAACAGTTGGTTAAGCGGCTTAGAGGATTGGGTTATATTGAGTGATGCTGCTAAATAGGATGATGTAAATGCTTGATTTTCTAGTAATAGATCCAGTTGCTTTCACGATCCCTATCGGCGATGGTTTTGACATCCACTGGTACGGCATCATTGTTACCTTGGGCATAGCGATTGGCGCCTGGTGGGCCGGTCGCGAGGTGAAGATTCGAGGTGGCAACCCCGATGAGTTCTACAACGGATTGATTTTGGTCATTGTTGCTGGTTTCATCTTTGCCCGTGGTTGGTACGTAATCCAGGAGATGATTTCCGGCGGCGGCGGCAATTACGATTCTTTCGGCGATATTATCAATGTACGGGCAGGGGGGCTGAATATTCTCGGTGGATTCATCGGAGCATCCATCCTAGCTTATGTGTACATACGCTGGAGACGGGTTGACTTCTGGCTCTACGCCGATGTTGCTGGACCAGCGTTACTCTTAGCGCAGTCGATTGGCCGTTGGGGCAACTTCATCAATCAGGAGCTCCATGGACCGCCAACCGATCTTCCATGGGGAATACTCATTCAAGGGTCTCGTACACCACCATACAATGATCTGGTCCAATACCCGTTGGATACGCGATTCCATCCCACCTTTCTCTACGAATCTTTGTGGCTTCTCCTCGGATTTATCATTCTAGCTTTACTAAATAGGCGATACAGAGACAAATGGCCTTATGGAACTCTATTTGGCCTATTTATGATTTGGTGGGGCGGTGGTCGGGCCTGGATAGAGTTCTTCCGGCCAGACCAACCTGCTTTTGGCAATAGTCCAATCACCTATTCCATGGTGATCTCCATCCTGATTGCTCTAGGCGGCGTATTGGTTATCCTCCATCGGAATAACAAGCTGCCTGAAAGGTTGACTAATAGACGACGCAGCAAACGAATACGGAAGCCTAAACCAAAACGCGAGTAATTCTTATTGGCCTGGATAGTAGAGGAGTAGACGGGTTGATGATACCGCCAATAAACCAGGAAGAATTTGCGCTGACATTCGATGATGTGTTGTTGGTTCCAGGGAAGTCGGAGGTGCTGCCTGCCCAGGTAAACCTGCGTACTCGACTGGCCGGCGACCTGTTTCTTAATATTCCTGTGCTATCAGCGGCCATGGATACTGTCACCGAGTCGCGAATGGCTATTGGTCTGTCCCGTTTGGGAGGTATTGGAGTATTGCACCGGAACCTCTCATCCGAAGAGCAGGCCCAGGAGGCGGATAAGGTAAAACGGTCCGAAGCGGGCATGATCGTGGATCCAATTACGCTCTCGCCCGATTCCACGCTGGCCCAAGCAGAAGCCTTGATGAGCCGGTACCATATATCAGGTGTACCGATCACCGATCAAGGTGGCAGATTGGTGGGTATATTGACCAACCGGGATATTCGATTCGTCTCCCCAGGACAGCAACCTGTAAGCGATTTCATGACCAAAGACAGGCTGGTGACAGCCCAGGTCGGGACGTCATTGGCCCAGGCGAAAGAGATCTTACATGAGCACAGGATTGAGAAACTCCCCCTTGTAGATGACGACGGTTTTCTGAAGGGTCTCATCACCGTAAAAGACATTATGAAAAAGCTGGATTTTCCGAATGCTGTTTCGGATTCCAGGGGACGTTTACTTTGCGCTGCTGCCATAGGTGTTGGCGAAAAGGGTTTGGCTCGGCTAGAAGAACTGCTGGAGCTGAGTATTGATCTATGCGTTGTAGATACCGCTCATGGGCACAGCCGGGCAGTTCTCGACACTGTTGCGGAAGCGAAACGCCGCCATCCGGCGTTGCCAGTGATGGCAGGGAACGTGGCAACCACAGAGGGAACGCGGGACCTCATTTCCGCCGGAGCCGATGCCATCAAAGTCGGTATTGGAGCCGGATCCATTTGTACAACGAGAGTAATCGCGGGAACGGGTGTGCCGCAGATATCGGCGATCACGGCTTGCTCAGCGGAAGCCCGAAAAAATGATATCCCGGTTGTGGCTGACGGTGGTATTAAGTACAGCGGCGACATTGTCAAAGCGTTGGCAGCAGGAGCCGACAGCGTCATGTTAGGCTCTATGCTGGCCGGGTTGGAAGAGAGCCCAGGGGACATCATTCTGTATGAAGGCAAGCGATATAAGGTCTATCGTGGCATGGGCAGCCTTGGTGCGATGCACGGTCACGGCGCAGATCGATACGCCACCGCCATTCAATCATTAACTTCGGATAGTGGACAGGCCAAGCTTGTTCCAGAAGGAATTGAGGGCCAGGTACCCTATAAAGGCCGGTTGAATGATGTCATCTACCAAATGATGGGTGGATTGCGATCTGGAATGGGCTATGTTGGAGCCGCCGACCTGGAAGAACTTCGCAGCAAAGCATCTTTCATTCGAATTACAAATGCAGGCCTACTCGAGAGCCATCCCCATGGAGTGCTCATCACCAAAGAAGCACCCAACTACCAAGTTCGACGATAGGACCAAATTTCTCGGATCATAAATTTGCAACTGTGGTATAATAGGGTCTACAGGCATTGACTCTATATTCCACGGTAAACATGATACGAGAAAGACCCGCCTGACACCCCAGGAAATGATGGAGAATGATATAGGATTGCACCACCGCTAACTTGTCGGGGAGGGCAGATACTTCACTGGTGGTTCAAAGAACACTGCTCTTGAAGGGATTTTATGAAATGGCCAAGCGAAAGATAGAATTAACCGACGATCAGAAACAGAGGAATCTACTAATCCTCGCTAAAATAGAGTCAGAGAGAGATCGACTTTTTGATGAGACGCGAGCATTACAACAGCAATTCCGGCGCAATATTAAGCGCAAACGGTCAAAGAGTCATTCCATGCTGGATGGCGAGTACGAGTATGACGATTAGTCTTTTCGAGTGAATCTGCGCTAGCAGCGTCTTGCCAACGAATATAAACTAGATCCAGGGGAGTCACCAAATAATCCGACGTACAGGTATTTGCGCTGCTCTTGAGAAGTGTTGGAGATACAGTGACGCGGGAAATGGACGTACGAGTGGTTGATCCAACGAGAAAGGAGGGGTGATGTCCTACGATAGCGAAACCTACCTATCACCTTTTACCTGGCGCTATGGGAGCCCCCCAATGCGGCAAATCTGGTCAGAAGTACACAAGCGGAAATTAATGCGTCGAGTCTGGATCGCCCTGGCGACAGCCCAGAATAATGCTGGACTGGTAACAAAGGAGCAATTAGCGGATCTAGTAAGCCACCAGGATGATGTCGATGTAGATAGGGCGCGAGAGATCGAAGCAGTTACGCGCCACGACGTGGTGGCGGAAATCCGCACCTATGCAGAACAATGCCAAGTTGGAGGGGGGATCATTCATTGGGGAGTGACCAGCGCCGATATCACCGATAACGTCGACATATTGAGGATGCGAGAGGCAGCACGGCTGCTTACAAGTCGGCTTGAGATGCTATTGACTGCACTGGCAGATCTTATCGAAAGGACGGCTGAACTGCCGGTCATCGCCTTCACCCATATACAACCGGCCGAACCAACTACTCTCGGGTACAGACTTTCCATGTATGGTCAAGATCTGTTAAAGGACCTTACTACCTTCCAGTCAATTGAAGAAAACATTCAGGGCAAGGGTTTCAAGGGCGCCGTTGGCACCCAGGCAACTTTCGTCGAGATGCTCGAAGGCACTTCCGTTTCGGCTTCAGAATTGGAGGCCGATGCCATGTCGGTTCTAAACCTGCCCTACTATCCGATAGCGACCCAAACCTATCCAAGGAGACAGGATTTCGACCTTCTCAGCATGCTGGCAGGTATGGCTGCTTCTCTTCATAAATTGGCTCTGGATTTCCGCATCATGCAGTCGCCCGCCATTGGCGAGTGGGCTGAGCCATTTGGAGTAAAGCAGACTGGATCGTCGGCCATGCCTTTCAAGAGAAATCCCATCATATCAGAGAATATTTGCTCTCTGGCTCGTTACATATCAGGATTGCCGGTGATAGCCTGGGAAAACGCCAGCCAGAGCATCCTGGAGCGAAGTCTGGATGATTCTGCCAACCGGCGGATTATCTTACCAGAGGCCTTTCTGGCTGCTGAAGAATGCCTCATACAAGCTGAACGCATTGTCAGTGGTATGGAAATAGATGAGGCGGCAATCGCCAGGAATTTGCAGAGATATGGTTTGGTGTCAGCTACTGAAAGGTTATTGACAGCTTTGGTTGCTGCGGGAGCGGATAGGCAGGAAGCACATGAGTGGCTGAGATCCGCGAGCATCTCGGCTAAAGAGTCGTTTGAATATGGCGGGGATAACCCGTTAGCCAAGCTTGTATTGTCAGATGAGCGAATCGGACGCTACCTTGACGCGGGTCAGATTAAGGACTTGCTCTCGACGGGAGCCTATACGGGCACGGCAAGTGAAAGAGCACTGAGCCTGGTCAAGCGCATACGATATCGAGTCGGTCAATCTGATGGATCATCGAGCTAACTGGCCTGAAGTTTGATAGGCGGTTTGAAAGGTGGCGATCGGCCACTGCCGCCCGTGTTTCCCATTTAGCTTCGCTTCGGTAGTATGAGAGCGGCAAAAGCTGCCAACAACAAGAGGAAAGCTGCATTCCTTAAGGCGATTGCCAAACCTACCTCGTCAGCGATAACCCCCAGCAGATAGGTCCCGACAGCCCCTGTAAAAAACATGAGACCCAGAGTTAGACCAGAGGCGAAAGCCCGCCGCCCTGGTAAAAGGGACTGAGCAGCGATGACCAGCACACTATGGGGCATGCCCCCAAAGAAGCCAGCCAGCAACAGCAAGGCAGGCCGGGCTAAATCGGGTGCGGAGATGTAGAGGTAAAAGGGTAAGAAGGCGCCTATTACTCCGACTAATATGGGTAGTCGACGTCCGTGTCGGTCTCCCAGGGTGCCACCAATGATGCCACCAACGGCCGAACCAAGCATATAAATACCGGCGATTATCCCGACATAGAGCGCCCCATACCCCAGTTCAGTAAAGAGCTTGCTGCCGAGATTAATGGTTGCCAGGCTAACCGTACTCGTGACGATGATAATAGTCATCAGCGATAAGACAGTTCGAGGGAGGTTGGTCGGGCGCTCTGTCTTTATTTGAGTCTCATCTTTCTTCGACCGGACATCTACACTATCTTCACGTTGAGTGATGTGGCTGCTTGACCACCGGTAGCCGATCACCAGGCCGGTTCCGGCAAGGATAGGCAGGATCAGATAGCCGGGACGTCCGAACAGAGCGAGAACAAACCCGGCTAGAATCGGCCCGGCGAACAACCCTGTCTGTCCAGCGGCGAAGAAAACTCCCGTGGCTTGAGTTCGGGATTGCAGGCTGGCCTCGCTGGCATATTTCGTTCCGGCAGGGTGAAAGGCGCCTGAGCCAAAACCGGCTAAGGTGAGCAGGACTAAGGCAACCCAATCTCCAGATAACGCGGCAAGGCTATAAAAGGCGACCATCCACCCGAGGCCTAGTACAATCGGCCAGCGTGGTCCATAGCGATCGGCGAAAATCCCGAAAAAAGGCTGGGACAAGGCGCTGCCCACGTTGTACAACAGCAGGACGATGCCTACCTGTGCGTTGGTTAGCCCAATGCCCACGGCGATGATGGCTACCAAGAGGGACCGGCTGCTGTTCAGTACGTCGACAAAGAAGTGATCAAGAGAAACAGAAACGTAGATTCTATCTTTGAGGAAACTTGCAGCTTTGATTGTCATAGGTTGCCCGGAGAACCTTAGTAATGTAGCCCAAAGTCCAATCCTGTCTAGTAGCAACCAGGCGAGTTCACTACCTCATATAATTGATAAGTCATCAGGAGATGCTTATCTGTTCGTAAGGCTGGCGTAAGATGTTTCACGATAATTAGAGAATAGTCTGCATGTGTCTTGGGATGGCACTGAGTTTGGTGCCTCTGGCGAAGGCAGAATGCGTTATTGGACCATGGGAATGGTGTCGAGGAGTTGCTCCGTGTTGAAAAGAATACTCAATCGTCGTGAAGCCGAAAAGGATCTCCGCGCACAAGGCCGTTTACCACCAGGACAATCGCTTACTCAGAAGTTTCCTGTACTGCACTATGGACCGACACCAAGCACGGATCTATCAGTCTGGGATTTCCGAATCTTCGGCGAGGTTGAGGAGAATCGGGTTTGGAATTGGGAAGAGTTCAACAAACTCCCGAGAACCCGTGCGGTGCTCGATATCCACTGCGTTACACGCTGGTCGAAATTTGACACGGTTTGGGAAGGCGTATCGCTGACAGAACTTGTCAATCACGGGTTCGTGGTGCCTAAGCCTGGCGCGAAATTCGTTGTCCAGCACTGCGAACAAGGCTACACGACCAATCTACCGCTGCAGGCGATGATGCAAGAAAATGTTTTACTTGCCACCCACTATGACAGTAAGCCTCTGCCCCTTGAGCATGGGTGGCCATTAAGGGTCGTGGTCGGATCCTTCGCGGATAGGAGCGAATCAGCGAACGGCTATTTTTGGAAGGGTGGAAAATGGCTGCGAGGTCTTGAATTCCTAACCACTGACGAGCCAGGATTTTGGGAAAGAAACGGCTATCATAACGACGCAGATCCGTGGAAAGAAGAACGATTCAGTTCCTGGTGGAGATAAGCTGAGAAGGCGTTTTATTCGACGAGATTAACCGTTCGCCCTCGTTCCTGACGTCATGGAGCCCCAATATACCTAAGCCGCTGAATTCCGGTTACAGTCGATTTCAGACGTTAGGGACCTTCCAGGGTTACGGTATAGGACGCAGGTTGAAACTCGAGTTCACCTACTCGGATCGAATAAACTCCAGCTTCCGTAATCACGAAATCTATAATTTGCTCAGCTTCCCCTAGATCACCTTCATCCACGAATATCAATTCCGTCGAATCGGGAGCCACTAGAAATAATACGAGGTCATCGTTGTTGGCGGGGTCGACCCGTACCGTCACCATATCTCCAGCGGCTGCATCGAAATTCCAGAGATGATCGGTATTTGTGGATAGATTTCCAGTACCAAGACCGCCATAAGTTAGATGGTCTCTGAATAGAAGAAAGGCTTCTGAATCGAGATTGGTCAGTACAATTGAGTAGTTACCGGATGTACCACTGACCGCGCGAATCTCGACCTGATATACGCCGCTATCTACCAAATTCATCTCGATAATACTTTCGCCTTGTCCCGATGAAAAATCATTCGTGACCTCTATCGTCGTGCCGTCTGGATCCACCAGCTCAAGAGCTACGTCCAGTGATGTCGAAGGTCCTACGCTGATATAAATGGTATCGTTATCGAGAGCCTCGAATTCCCAAGAGTG
>DASRZI010000445.1:0-13522 GCA_035686605.1 Candidatus Zixiibacteriota bacterium | reverse complement strand
GACGCCACCCTTGATGATGTCTTGTTCTCAATTAGCGAGATGGGTGTCGGACATGTCAAGCAATCGTTCTACTTTTGTGAAGAGTTCGACTGGGAAGAAACCGGAAAAATTATCGATGCCGTCGATCGGTGGAATCTCCTCCTGATACCCCTCCTTGATGGCTGTCCGCACGATGATTTCACACCGCCCACCAATCCAAGGTCCTTCGCCAACTGGGCGGGTCAATTTGCCAAGAAGCACGGAAATGGACTGGATTATTACGTTATCTGGGACGAACCAAACCTCTCAGCGCACTGGGGTAATAGGCCTGTTAATCCTTCAGAATATGCCGCGATTCTCTCCGCCACAGCGGCAGCGATAAAAACTGCTGATCCGGACGCAGTGATTGTTGCCTCTCCGTTAGCCCCAACGGTTGAGACGGGTCCAGAGAATATCTCGGATGTTCTGTATTTGGAATCATTGTATGACGCTGGTGCAGGGGCTTTCTTTGACGTAGCAGCAGGTAAGCCGTATGGATTTGATAGCGATCCATTCGATCGCGAGGTAGATCACGACATTCTTAACTTCAGTCGGATCATTCTACTTCGCGAGACAATGGAGAGATACGGTGACGGAGACAAGGCGATATGGGCTGGAAATTGGGGGTGGAACAGCCTGCCTAGCCAGTGGACTGGCGATCCATCTATCTGGGGGCAGGTTGCAGAAGATACCCAGGCAGATTGGTCGGTCGAGGCTATCAACAGAGCCAAAGAGGAATGGCCCTGGATGGGTTTGATGTTCCTGGAGAATTTTGAACCATTGGCTCAGTCAGATGATCCTATATGGGGTTTCAGTATTGCCGGCCGCCCTGCGCAGACCGCGTTGGGAAATGAGCTTCCATCTCATAGCCTAGCTTACCCGGGTTTCTCGTGGGCTGATCCTGAAGCTCCTTCGCAGAGCTACCAGGGATCGTGGCGTTTTTCCCCGGAATTCGGGGCCGATGTAGGAAGCAGCGGCGATAGTGTCTCATTCGATTTTTGGGGGACAGAGGTCGCTCTCAACGTCCGTCGGGCGGATTATCACGCTCGATTTTACGTTACCATCGATGGCGATCCTGCGAACCAACTTCCCAATGACGGTGAAGGAGCATCTCTCGTACTAAACTCACCGATACCTGGAGATGATTTCGTATCGACTGAATTGGTAGCCGCCAACCTGGAGCCGGGTGCCCATATCCTTGAGGCAACTGCCTTTAGGGGATCGGATCAATGGGCGCTCAAAGGCTTTACCACCGGCTACCAACCTCCGGCGAACGTGTATCGCGTATGGATGATCGCGTTGGGCCTTCTGGCTATCCTGTCGCTGATCGCGGCCATCGTTGGAGCAACGCGGGTAGACTGGAAAGATACATCGACCAAGCTAAGCGGATGGCTGGGTCGGCTGAGCAGTCGCCAGCAGTTGCTGCTGACGGCTCTAAGCGCGCTTCTTGTCGTAACGAGCGGTTGGCTGACCTGGGGAGAGCAGGCAGCTGGCGTCTATCGCCGGCTCGGCGATACCGGACAATTGGCGCTGACGGCGGCCGTTGCCTCAATATTCTACGTCGCACCTTCTTTCTTTCTATATATCGCAGCCCTAGTGATCCTTTTTGTTTTACTCGTCTTACGACCGGCCTGGGGTATCGCCCTGGTGGCCTTTTCATTGCCATATTATGTCAAGCCGAAGCCGATGCTTGGCTACCGTTTTTCGCCAGTCGAAGTGTTTCTGCTTTTAACACTGTCGGCTTTCATTACGGCGACCGTGATCAAACATCTGATCTCGTCCGCGAGAGGGCAGACCAGGCGGCGTAAATTTAGGTGGGTTAATGCCGACTTCGCAGTGTTGGCCTTCACTTTGATAGCCACATTGTCGCTGATCTTTACCGAGCGGCTGGATGTTGCCACCAACGAGTGGCGGGTGATTATTATTGAGCCGGCGATCTTGTATGCCCTTATTCGGGTCATGCAGCTCAAGGATAGAGAGGTATGGACGATCGTCGATGCACTTATCCTCGGTGGATTGGTGATGGCGGTTATTGGATTGGGCCAGTATGCAACTGGTCAAAATCTAATAACGGCGGAAGGTGGTCTAATGCGCCTCAGATCGGTATATGGATCGCCGAACAACGTCGCCCTGTACCTCGGCCGGCTCATTCCGATCTTGATTTCTATGGGTCTTATGGGCGCGGGTCGCAGAAGGATTGCCTACAGCCTAGCCCTCATCCCCATCCTATTAGCCACTCTGCTAACTTACAGCAAAGGTTCGCTTCTTTTGGGCTTACCTGCTGCCATCATCGTCGTGCTGATCCTGTGGCGGCGAGCAGTAGGGGGCAAGATTTGGCCCTGGCTTGCGGGACTCGGCCTTCTTGGTTTCGTCGGTCTGATAACTGCGCTTCAGATTCCGCAGATTGCTGGAAGGTTTAATCCCCAGGGCGAGACGGGTTTCTTCAGACTTAGTCTTTGGCGCTCGAGTCTAAACATGCTGCGGGACCATCCAGTATTCGGCGTTGGGCTGGATAATTTTCTGTATGCCTACCGGGGCCGATACATTTTGGATAGCGCCTGGCAGGAGCCGAATCTTAGCCATCCGCACAACATCATCCTCGATTTCGCGACCAGATTGGGCTTTCTCGGACTGGCTGCCGGAATATGGATGATTGTGTCATTCCTTTGGATTGCGATACGCATTCAGTCCATGGTTCATCGTCTGTGGAGACCAATGGCAATCGGCATCCTTGGATCCTTGGTCTACATGCTATTTCACGGCCTGGTAGATCATAGTTTTTTCCTTGTGGACCTGGCTTATTGCTTTTACCTGCTGCTCGGATTAGTTGTCTGGCTTGAGAGCAACCATACTGGTCTATTGCAGAACGCAACTAAGTCCGAAGTCGGGGGTTAGAATATACGATATTGGCATGGATAGCGCGCGCCGTCTTAATGACTTTGCACCTTCCACTTGACAATTGAGAAGTCAGGCCTAAAATTGCGATGCTGTTTCAGAGAAATACCTAAGGAGAACACCCCATGAATGATACCGAAAACCGTGTACGAGCAATCATTGTCGAGTTACTCGGCGTAGAAGAAGAGCAAGTAACGACGGAAGCTCGTTTCCGCGAAGATTTGGAAGCCGATTCATTAGATCTGGTCGAGTTGATCATGGCTTTCGAAGAAGAATTCAATGGTGAGATTTCGGATGAAGAGGCGCAGAAAATCACAACCGTTGGCGAGGTAGTAAAATACATCGACGAGAACATGACCAATCAATAGCAATAACGCTATTGCCCAGCGATTTTCTAAGCAAGAAAAAACAATATGCATTAAGACGATGCAACCCATCGTCTTTTTTGCGTCTTAGGCAATAATCGATCGTTCTTTCGTTCTCTTTGAGGCGTAAAGCAAACAATAACCCCCTACCCCAGCCACGGTCAGCTGCCCAATAGTGTTGATCCACAATCCAGGTCCGATTCCCACATTCTGGCCAAATATCGACGCTATCTCAGGACGTAAGACTAGATAAGTCCACAAAGGCAAGATCGCCCCTACTAATCCTAAAATCAAAAAGGCTGACCATTCAATCAGTTCGGCTGAGTGTTCGGGTAATCGCGCGGCCTGACTGCAAAGTACGGCTGAGAAAGCTACAAATAGTACCAGCAATAATCTTGGCATCCATTGACCAGTGGAGTCAAACTGGATTGACTCGAACGGGGGGAAAGCCAAAAGACTGATGATCACTGCAAGAGTCCGCAGCGCCCAGGTTTTCCATGACTCATTAGGCCAGCCGATTGTCCAGACGGTGAGCATCAAACCGAGGGTGATTGGCGGCAGATAGAAGAGTATTCGGTCGGGGAGATATTGACCTCCCTGGACTTTTGGTAGGAACTTTGTCCATTCACCCATCTCTAGACCGATGAATGACAAGCCCACAGACTGGTGGGGAAGCCAGACGAGGAAATATCCAAGCAAAATACTGGTAAAACCAATCTTGAGAATGGCTTGGACTAATGAATCGCGCTTCACGCTGAATCGCTTGTAGAACCGGCAGCCGCGCCACCGCTCAATCCATCGAGTAATGTTTGCAGCTTCTGGTCCTCTACTTGCTGAATCCTAAAGAATTCGTCAAGACCACTACTCTGTCTAAAGCGCATTGATAAAAGAGCCACAGCACGGACATCGTCAGAAGCCACCTGCTCCCGCTCATCGGCCGCACAGTAGGCGCGGGCCGCTTCGAACATCGTTATCTCAGCCCGCCCTGAATCGACGTCTAGTTCGTGAATGACATCCAATCCCAACTGTCTAGCTTCATTGCTGATGATCACCGAAGGCAGGATTTTCCTCGCCATTTCAATCTGTTGGGCTATCGACAGAGTCATATTGGAGTAGCTCGCCGCCAATGTTTCAGGATCTTGATAGTAGGATAGAGCTTGCTGGTAGACCTGGTAGCGCATATCCGGATCCTTGAGGCCTCTGACAACTACCCTGAGGCCAAAACGATCCATGATCTGAGGTCTTAACTGTCCCTCCGCCGGATTCATGGAGCCAATTAACAAGAAACGAGACCGGTAGCGAAGGTTCAATGGACCCCGCCGGACCGTATAGAATCCCTCAGAAGCCGCATTCAAAATGGCATCGGTGACGACGTCTTCCAGCAGGTTTACTTCGTCAATATACAGAACGTTGCCGTCGGCCTGGCCGAGAATGCCTCGTGCGAGTCGAACCCGCTTCTGTTCCATAGCGACGCGTTCGTTGATGCCACCCACGACGTCATCAAGACGCGCGTTTAAGGGCAAATCGACGATTCGTACCCGGTCCTCGACGGTAAGTGGCTCACCATATCCAACGCGTTCGGCGCATTCGGAGCAAATGGCCTCCATCCCTTGTTCTTCGAGCATCTCCTCGGTGCAGCCTTCTACGCAGACGCTCCTGCTTCGAACCGGCAGCAGGTCAATCAGCGAGTGGACGGCGGTTGTTTTTGCCGTGCCTCGAGATCCAACCAGGAGCACACCGCCAATTAGGGGATTGATAACCGCCAACACCAGGGCTAGCTTCATCTCCTCTTGCCCGATGATGGCCAGGAAGGGGAAGGGTTCAATATCGGCAATCCCAAGATCTACTTTTGGCGCGCTTAAGACCTTGCTAGCGGCCGAGGCCCCTCGTAGTAGATCCAAAAGACTTGAGCGAACTTCGCTCATAATACACTTTCCTCGCGGGATTTCAGACGGTGAACCTGTCTAGCAGCTGCCCTCTCATACCTTCGCTTCTCCTCTTCGGTGCTGCAATGTAAGGGAGGCACCGGCGTAGATCGGCCATTGGCGTCAAGGGCAACGTAGACAAAATATGCGGTATTTGTGTGGGTTATTGCTCCAGAAATAACATCCTCTGCTGTTACCACTACCCGAGTTTCCATCGACGTCCTGCCAGTCCAGGTCACCTCCGCAGCGACCGTGACCAGATCGCCGATGTTCACCGGAGAATGAAAAGTCATGGAATCAACCACGATAGTTACCGCATGGCGTCGTGCATATTTGCTGGCTGCCATTCCCCCAGCTTCGTCGCAAAGTTTCATGATATAGCCGCCATGGACATTACCAAGCGTATTAGCGGATCCAGGCCCCATTAATTGGGTGAGGGTCACGCGGGAGTCCGCTGGAGTTCTTAGGTCCATGCTGCTTTCTCCTGCAAAGCTCTCCTGGATGCGATGACGGCAAGCATATGGGTTATCGTTACTACCATCAATCCATATCCTTTCGCGTCTCGGAGATGAATTTGAAACGATCCGGATAATCCTCAAACATATCGATTATGTGATGGGGTAACTCTCGCATCATGGGTGGAAAAGGAAAGTTAGCAGGAATCCGTGGTCTCTCAGGTCGAGGAGGAGGATCCATCCGCGGAATCTTTCTACCTAGCGTTCGTTTTCTCAACAACCGGCAGTCATCGCTCAGGAATCCAAGATACTGGCCGGCTGGATCGAATACCTCTCGCCCCACAACGAATCCGAACCATTGACCATCGCCGCTAAAGATATGGCCTTTCTCATAAACAGCAACCCAGTCGCCTGCAGTGCTATAGATCGGTACCATTGCCCACTCACCTGTCGATATTCAAAACATCACGGCTACTAAGGTCATTATATTGGCGGTATCCGGTCGCCGCAACCGCATGCTGATTTCCCTCTAGCCGCAACCTGTTCTGTTTGAACGGTTCTCACCTGTCAGAAAACCTTAAGGTAGTAGAGTCTGAAGTAATTCCGACAGCTGTTCAGCTGCGCTTTTCCATCCGAATTGTCTTACGCGCAGAAAACCACTGGCAACAATTTGCGCCCTCCGGTTGGGATCGTCCAATAAATCTCGTATGGTTGCGGTCCAGGCTTCCTCGTGCTGAGGAGGCAGCACGACGGCGGCTTCACCAGCTATTTCTGGCAAGCAGGATGCACTAGAGACCAAAACTGGAACACCACAAGCCATGGCTTCTAGAATGGGAAATCCGAATCCTTCGTAAAGGCTGGGAAAGACGAAAAGCGTCGCCTCGCTGTAGAGGGCTGGAAGATCCTCATCTTCCACGAAGCCAAGAAATGTGACCTTCTCTTCCAATCCCTGTCTTGTTACCTCATTAAACGTTTCTTCGTAGAGCCAACCTTTTTCACCTGCTATCACAAGGCGATGTGGGAAATCATCTACCACACCTTTAAACGCCCGAATCAGCATCTGGTAATTTTTTCGGGGCTGAATGGTGCTTACGCTGAATATATATGGCTCATCAGAAAGTCCATATCTCTCTCGCACATCTGATCGCTTGCTTTTGTCAGATGGCGGGCGAAATGGTCCATCGACGCCTGAGTACAGCACACTGATCTTCTCTTCTTCAATCTGCCAGATGCTGTGAAGGTCATCCTTCGTTGATTGCGAATCTGCCAGAACATGTGTAGCACGTCTGACTGATCGAGGTACTACTTGATTAAGATAGTTTCTTAACGAAGATGTAAACGTCTCTGGATAGTGAATGAACGATAAATCATGTACCGTCAAAATCGTAGGCACCCCGTCGCGTACAGGCGGTAGGACGAAATCTGGTGAGTAGAATAGGTCAATATCACCAGTGAACGATTGGACAGGAATTGGAATACGCAGACGATACCAGATGCGGTACAACCATCGTTCGGTAAGGAAGGACTGCGTATAGCGGACATGGGCATCCTTTGGAATCCGGCTGGAGAGGCTATCCCATGATGGCTGCCTGGCCGAGAAAAGAACGAATTCTGAAGCCTTGTCGAATCGAATTAAGGCGCTCACCAGCTCACGCGTGTAGCGGCCGATTCCAGCCCGTTGGGAAAGGGCGGAGGTCACGTCGATTCCGACGACAGGCCTCTTTGTGCGTTTACCGTCGCTAGATCGATCTTTCATCTCAAGTTATATCGAGCACGTCTTAGTGTCTTTGAAATTCGTCACTTCTGCCCACATCCAAGTCGTACACCAATCGCTATTGATCGATATGCCGGTATGTCCAATATCTGTTTACGAAAAAATTCCAGAATAGGACCACTATTGTGGCCAGTATTTTTGCAGGAATATATGCTTCGATGGCAGTTGGAACTATGTCAAAGGCCGAGATAAGCCGGTCGAATAAGGGGACGCTCAGGGCAAAAATGATGTTGTTAATCACCAGACCGGCGATGCTAACAACGGTAAATTGAGGAAGCTGCACCCGTTTGCGCACTGACCTGGATTCAGGATAGGTCCAGAATCGATTAAGGGTGAAGTTGCTTATCACTGCGAGCGTGAAAGAAATGGTGTTTGCCAGGACGAGCCCCACCAACTCGGAGAATTGCGTATTGTCAGCAACCAGACCCGGTAAGTCAACGACTTCAACCAGGAAAGTAAGCGTGCCGAAGTCGATGATGAACCCGAGGGTCCCAACGACGAGAAACTTTGTGAAGCGCTCGGCTTCCTTCGGATTTATACCGAACCTTCCAGCGGCGGAAGCAATGAGGCTAATCATCTCGGACGTCCAATATCTGCTGCAGACCTAGCATGACACCAAAATAGATAAACATATTATTTACATAAAGTTTGTCAACCATATGGTGAACGGATATCGCCGTCCAGGCTGCCAGTAGCCCAAGGGCTATTCCTCTCTGGGGCCAATCGGAGTGCTTCAAAATACGGACAACCTGGATAAATATCGCCGCCCAAAGCAGCAAATAAGCGACAGTGCCTATCACTCCGACCTCGGCGAGGAGGTTTATATAGTAATTATGAGCATGTCCAAGGGCGATGGGCCAGTTTAGAGCTGCAAATTCTTCATAGGCGCGATCATAGTTGCCAAAGCCGACTCCTGTGAGCAGGTTTTCCCGGGCCATATCGAGTCCTGCCTGCCAATGAGCCAACCTTTCAACGACCGCGTAATTCTCAATGGTGACAAACTCACCTCGAACGTCCCCAATTTGAAGATCAGCCCCAATTGAGCCAACCCTAGACAAGAAGGTTTGTGGCATTATGTTAAGTTTTATGCTTGCCACAAAGGCCGACCCGGCAATTATCAGCAGTAGTATCCCAATCCAACGGCGTTTAGGAAGGAAGAGAACCAGAATGGCCATCGCGGCCGCGAAGCCAAGCCAGGCACCCCTGCTCCAGGACATCAACAGGGCCAACGAACATAGCAGAGCGCAGGCGGCAATGAATCCAAACCATAGCCAATCGCGGCCTGGAACCGCACCGCGTCTTCGCTTTATGTCAATATAACCAAATACCAAGCCAGCCAGAGTCCCTACCGCCAGAGCAGCCGCAACGCCCATGAATCCCCCGAAAGGGTTTGGCTGCATAAATGTGCCAAAGGCGCGATAAAAGCGATCCAGCACGATAAAGTGATCAGGTCCATCTCCTCGAATTCCAAATTGCCAGATACCGAGAATCGCCTGGCTTGCTCCTGCAAGGAGGAGGATAGCCAACACTGGCCAGGTTTTTCGCATGCTCGTCAAGTACTGACCGGCGGACCTATCCTCCCTGGTCTGGGAGAGGGACAAATCCACCACCATGAGCATGGCGATTGCCAATTCCAACCATTTGACCAGTTCCTTGAGGCCAAAAGCCAGGGAAAAGGCGTCGAGCAGCGTTAACGAAGCAACCAGTATAAACAATGCCAGGGGGATATTGATCGCGGTGCGGTGAATGATGATACGTCTTTCAACGACGCCCCTCGCCAGCCAACCAGCGACCGCGGCGAAGAACAGCAGCTGTCCACTTTCCAGTGGAAGATTCCCCAAAATAATGTTCTCATATGCCCCCAAGGGTCCGGCGATCAGAGCAATGCCAAGTCCAATCAGCGGCTGGATGAGGGTCAGGATAACGACCGAGGAGACGAGAATCAAGGCAACGGCATAACTCAATGGAAGTTGGGCGATGCCGATGGCGACCAGAACAGCCAGGGCTAGAACCCACATGGGCTGCCATCTAGCCGGCTGATTTAGATCCCGTAGAGCTAGTGATGCTCTATTCACCGGTCCCTTTTTCTGAAGTAATCAATGGTCATCGCCAGGCCATCAGTCAAGTTCACGGTTGGTTCCCACCCTAACTCCTCACGAGCCAATTGGATGTCCGGACGGCGCATCTTCGGATCGTCGGTGATGCGATCATCGGTAGGTTCCATATGGGTAATCTCAGAATCGCTGCGAGCTATTTCAAGGACCATTTCGGCGAATGTACTGATCGTTAATTCACTTGGATTGCCGATGTTTACAGGAGTGGAGATATCGGACATCAACAACCGATAAATCCCTTCCACAAGGTCAGTATAATACTGGAACGATCTACTCTGGCTTCCATCTCCGTAGATGGTTATGGGTAGATTTCTCAACGCTTGATAAATGAAGGTTGGCACCACCCGCCCATCATTGAGTCTCATCCGGGGACCATATGTATTGAATATCCTAACGATGCGGGTATCAAGACCATGGTAGCGATGGTAGGCCATTGTCATTGCTTCCGCGAATCGCTTGGCCTCGTCGTAGACTCCTCTGGGACCGATAGAGTTTACGTGCCCCCAATATCCCTCTGGCTGCGGGTTAATCTGGGGATCACCATAGACCTCCGATGTCGACGCCAGAAGAAATCTGGCATTTTTAGCCTTAGCTAATCCCAGGGCATTTAGCGTTCCAAGTGAACCGACCTTCAATGTGTGTATAGGGTGTTCTAGGTAATCTTTGGGGCTTGCGGGAGAAGCAAAATGCAGAACAGCATCTACACCTTCCTCGAGATAGATATAGTTTATTACATTGTGCTTGATAAACCTGAATCTCTCGTTGCCAGACAACTGTGCAATATTATCTGTGCTGCCGGTAATCAGGTTGTCCATAGCGACAACTGAGTGACCCTCTTTAAGAAATCGATCACAAAGATGCGAGCCAAGAAAGCCAGCGCCACCTGTTATCAATACATGCATAAGCACTCCCATGAACGATATGAGATCAGCGGATTATTGTAACATCACCGAAGTATTAGGCGAGGTTGCAACACTTTTACTGCCCATTGTATACTCCTCGGGTTGGGAATGTCACAAATGCTCTTTGTGGCTCGTTTGCATCGACCATAGGCGATATTGTCCACTATGTAGAGTGATTAATCGTTCGGTTGGCGGTGATTGCATGACCATCATCACCAGTGCGGAAACTAGAGTATATCAAAACGACGTCCGGAGAGATGAATGGATTCCAAAGAGAAAGATGAGGCTGCCCCACAGCCAATCAGTGACCAAGCGGCTTCGGCAGGTGCTGAGAAAACGGAGCTGCGCAAAGCCGATCACATCCGGATTAATGTTGAGGAGGATGTATCCTTTAAGCGCCTGGATTCAGGATTTGACAATTACTTCTTCATGCATCAGGCGCTTCCGGAGCTTGATTTCGCCAAGATCGATACATCGACCCAGTTCCTAGGTAAATCATTCAAGACGCCCATCATCATCTCATCGATGACCGGCGGCACGGATGACGCTCATCAGATCAATCGCGTTCTAGCAATGGCAGCCCAAGAGACAGGAATGGCCATGGGTTTAGGATCTGTCCGCGCGGCCATTGAGGATCAGGAGCTTGCTTACACCTATCAGGTGAGAGATGTGGCCCCAGATATCCTTCTCTTGGCGAATCTGGGAGCCGTGCAGCTCAACTATGGCTACGGTATCGAAGAGTGCAAACGGGCAGTAGAGATATGCGAGGCTGACGGGCTGATTTTGCACTTTAACGCCCTTCAAGAAGCAGTCCAGCCCGAAGGTGACTCTGATTTTAGCGGCTTATTGGCTAAAGTTGAGCAAATTTGTCGCGGACTATCCGTGCCTGTCATTGCTAAAGAGGTCGGTTGGGGATTTGCTCAGGAAACCGCCCGGCAGCTGGTGTCCGCAGGTGTGTCGGCCATCGACGTCGCCGGCGCGGGTGGTACCTCGTGGAGTCAGGTAGAAATGTACCGGGCTCCGACCAAGCGGCATGCGCGAGTCGCCGGAGCGTTCATTGACTGGGGCATACCGACTGCTCATTCAATCCGATATTGTAGAGGTGCCGCACCAGGTCTTCCTATCATAGCCAGCGGTGGTATTCGAAACGGGATCGACATCGCAAAATCTATTGCCTTGGGCGCGCAAATCGCAGGGTTAGCCGGTGATTTTCTACGAGCGGCTGTTGAGAATGGCGTTGAAGGTGTTATAGATGTTGCCGGTGCTCTGACCGATGAGCTGCGTATTTCGATGTTTGGATGCGGCGCTGCAGATATCTCATCTCTTTCCGAAACGCTTCTCTACAACCAGTTCTAGATCACTTGGGAGCTGGTGGGTTGATCGAAGCCAGCCATGTCTTAGATTACCGTGCTAACAACCGTGGAGAATACAATGATTAATCACCTAAGTGATCTCTCGAATGAGATGATCCCAGCAGTTGAAATGGAATTGCGCGACGTTCTCAGATTCAAGGAGCATGGCGACGACCTTTTCTATGGCATGATGCACTATCACATGGGCTGGGTCAATGAAGAATTGGATTCCCTTGAGGTAAACGGTGGGAAGAGAGTTCGCCCGCTGCTGTGTCTCCTGGCTTGTGCAGCATCCGGCGGCGATTGGAAACGGACAGTCCCAGCGGCTGCATCCATTGAATTCATCCATAATTTCAGTCTCATTCATGACGATATCCAGGACGCAAGCCCGACCCGTCGAGGCCGTCTAACCGTTTGGAAACTTTGGGGAGTCAGTCAAGCCATCAACACGGGTGACGCGATGTTTGCCTTGGCTCATACGGCAATGGAAAGATTAAGCACCAGGGACGTCGACGATTCGATATCCCTCCAAGCGCTGCGCATGCTCGACAATACCAGTCTTGAACTGACGAGAGGCCAGTTCATGGACATGCAGTTTGAAGAACGCGATGATGTATCCGTGGACGACTACTTGGCCATGATCAATGGCAAGACTGCTGCCCTTTTGTCGCTTTCAGCGGAGATTGGAGCTCTGGTTAGCGATTGCAGACCAGAGATCGTCCGTCATTTTGCAGCATTTGGCCGAGATCTTGGCCTGGCCTTCCAGATTCGGGATGACATATTGGGAATTTGGGGTGATGAGACCGTCATCGGAAAATCAGCTGCTACCGATATCGAAACACGAAAAAAGAGCCTGCCTGTCCTGCACGGACTTTCAAAGGATGACACGCTGCGGAGAATGTACGAAGAGGAAGATTCAAGCGACGAATTTGTTGCTGCGGTCGTCGAGCATCTTGGACAAACCGGATCCCGCGAGTTCGCCGAGAGCTTTGAGCAGAAGTACGTGGACAGTGCCCTGGCCCATCTTGAAGCTGTTAGTCCTGAAGGAAAAGCGGGTGAGGCATTGCTTCAACTTACTGGTAGTTTGCTTAACCGTCAGTTCTAACGCAGAACCCTTGCGACCATAACATCAAATCCACGCGTAAAAAAAGAGGCGTCTTCGGTGAAGACGCCTCTTTTAGATCTATTCGAACATAAGTCTAGTCAGCTGCTTCTGCTTCTGCTATGACTGCTCTGGCAGCATCATCGGCAGCCTGGGTAGCAATTCTTTCCAATACATCCTCATCCGTGTTATCGTCAATCAGGAGTTTTGAAAGATCGAGCTCTTCCTCTTCCCGGGCTAAAGCTTCTGCTGCGTCTTTCTCGGCTTGCCGTTCCACGCGAACATGATATCCAGTGCCGGCTGGAATCAATTTGCCGATGATCACGTTTTCCTTCAATCCCAGCAGCTTATCCTCTTTTCCTGCGATAGCCGCCCCAGCCAGCACCTTGATCGTATGCTGGAAGGAGCTGGCAGATAAGAAGCTCTCCGTATTTAAAGAAGCCTTGGTGATGCCCAGCAGCACAGGCTCGGCTCGAGCAGCCTCTCCACCTTCTTCAAGAACTTGATTATTTGTTGTTTGGAATATGGTCGACTCGATTAATTCACCAGGCAACATCTCTGTGTCACCAGAAGCGGTGATCATAACCTTACTCAGCATCTTTCGAATGATTACTTCGAAA
>DASRZI010000444.1:0-32027 GCA_035686605.1 Candidatus Zixiibacteriota bacterium | reverse complement strand
CTGGTCGTCCTCATACATTGTAAGAGCAAGAACGGCTGTCTCAGGGGTTAGATTTTTTATCTGTTTGGTCGCCTCAATCCTATTTAGACCCGGCATTTGGATATCCATCAGGACGATGTCCGGCCTGAGAGCCCGGGTTTTTTCAACGGCTTCGGTACCAGATTCGGCCTCTGCCACAATATCGATATCCGGTTGTACTTCCAACAACATGCGCAGGCCAGAGCGAACTACGGCATGGTCATCCGCAAGGATCAGTTTGAACTTAGACATCCGAGTCTTCCTCCGTTATCAGGGGGACGGTCGCCTTGATTCTGGTTCCTTTGTCCGGTTCGGATTCGATGGAGCAAATACCTCCAACCAAGGCCACTCTTTCCTGAATACCTAGAAGTCCCCAAGCGGAGCGATTAGAGCCGTTTCGATAAAGGACTTCTTCGGGATTGAATCCATGTCCATCGTCTTCGATGGAGAGTTTTAAGCAGCTCGGTTTCAAGCTCAGGCGCACGAGCACCGATTGAGCCTCGGCATGCTTGGCGATGTTTGTAAGCGCTTCCTGAGCGATTCGAAAGATGATGGTCTCGAGATCAGCTCGGATTCGCCTTCTTTTTCCATCGACAATAAGCTCTGCTCTAACTCCAGTGCGGGACTGAAAATCACGAACCTGGGCGTTTAGGGCTGGTACCAGGCCAAGATTGTCCAGGACAGACGGGCGCAGGTCTCCTATGACGTTATGCAACTCCTGCATGGCCTGGGCATTCAGTTTCTTCAATTCAACAAGTTGTCTTGATGCGAGTTCTGGATCGGCCTTGGCGCTTTCGCTGGCGGCCGCCAGGCCAAGCCCCAAACCGGTCAAAATCTGGCCTGTACCATCATGCAGCTCTCGGGCGACGCGTCGTCGCTCTCCTTCCTGGGCTGAGACGACCTGGTGCAGCAGCTCACCGAGCATCTCCTCTCGCCCTTTTAGCTCAATATTTAGCTTTTCTGTTTGTATCTGGGTTTGCTTCTGGGCAAGCATAGCCTGTTCTTGGGCTTTAAGTTTTTCTTCCTGTGCCTTCGACAGACTCTTCTGCCGCTCGATTTCGAAAGCCCTAAGGGCGCGGATGAAGAAGAAAGCCATCAACGCGGCCTGGGTGGCTCGGAAGAATTGAATTGGGAATCCGAATATTTTCAGAAAAAGCTCGGAGTTGACGATGGTCGACGGGAAGAGAATGCTCTCCTGCGGAAACAGCTGGCCGATCATACCGTACATGATCAACGCCCATGCCGCCCACTGCAGGTCGCGGCCGAAACCAGCTTTCCCTTGCTTCAGATACGATTTCCTCTCGAGTACAATAGCCCAGGCAGCCAGCAAAGCGGCTGGGATTGCGAGGATATAACGAGAGAGCACGTCGCTGGCAGCCAGGAGTTCTTCTTGCGTTGGATCATAAACCCACCGAGTGATCAAGACGCTGACGAACCAGATCAGAAACAAAACTCCCGCCACCGCGTATGCAAACCTATTGTCGTTTTGATTTCGCCGGTGTGTGGAGTACAAAAGCTTAACGCCAAAAACTATCAGCAGCAGAAACGATACAACCAGGTGGGGTATGCGGATCTCATTAAGGAGCAAGGCGTCAGGTATATTCGCCGCTCCAGATTCGCTAAGTTTCTGGAACATCTCGAACCACTCATGGAGACCATGAACAATACCGAATCCGGCCAAAAGCCAAAACGCCCTGGCGATTCGGTATTCAGACGTCCTATTTGACTCCATCCAGACTGCCACGCCCATAGTGAAGAAGGCAAGCCCGTAGAGAAAATAGACAATGGTGATATTTCGAGTAAAAAACTCGGCTACTGGATCCATATTCGGTTTATGCGTCTACTCGTCTCACACACAACCAAGAAGACTCGCGTGTCCACAGATCGCCACGGAGGGTGATCTGTGTCGCAAGCATCAGTTCTTCAGTGGTTTATGTAATAGGTTACTGTCCCTTGAAGATGTTTTCAATGTAATGTATCACCTTTTTTATATGCCTTTCGTATGGTTTGCTCCGACTCAAAATCACGATACCCTGTGGCAAGTGTAAACAAAGTAAATATAATAGAATACTCTGATACAAATATATAAAAGTAGAATCCTGACTAAATGACGACGTTGGAAGCAGGCCAAATATGGCCATTTCTACCATCAATCTAATCTACCGATAAATATGAGAACACCTACTGAGATCGAAACAGCTCTTTCAAAAATCTTACCCCGGGTCAACAAGCCGGGTCGCTACACAGGTGGAGAATTCAACCAGGTTGTGAAGTCCTGGAATGATACTGACTACAAAGTCTGCTGCGCCTTTCCTGATATTTACGACCTGGGAATGTCGAATCTGGGATTGATGATCCTCTACGACATAGTAAACAAGCACGAGAACTTATTAGCCGAACGAGTTTACAGCCCATGGATAGACATGGAAGAGAAAATGCGCGCCATTGGCATGCCCTTGTTTTCTCTCGAGACCAAGCATCCCGTGCTTGATTTTGATATGTTAGCCATAAGCCTTCCTTACGAGCAGCTGTACACAAATGCCTTGAATCTCATGGACTTGTCTGGACTTCCGGTTCGCTCGCTTGAGAGGGACACGTCGCATCCCTTGGTGATCGCTGGAGGGCATGCTTGTTATAACCCTGAACCAATGGCTCCCTTTATCGACGTTTTTGTCATCGGAGAAGGTGAAGAGGTCCTCCTAAAGATCATCGGCACGATGAGAGCTGCTGCTCATCTTGACCGCCACAACCAACTGCGGCATTTAGCCATGATCGAAGGTTGTTATGTGCCCCGCTTCTACAATGTCGATAACCACCCAGATGGCACCATAGCTGCGATCTACCCAGTGGTTTCAGAAGCCAAACCCAAGGTTATAAAGACCATTGTATCCGTTCTGCCTCCCCCCTTCACAGACTATATTGTTCCATTCATTGAGACTGTCCACAATCGTGGAGCGATCGAGATCATGCGAGGTTGCACGAGGGGGTGCCGCTTTTGCCATGCGGGCATGGTTACTAGACCGGTACGCGAGCGACCGGTGGATGAAATTCTTGAAGCGATTGATGTGATACTAAGGAAGACGGGATATGAGGAGATCAGCCTACTGTCACTGTCTTCGAGCGACTACACCAATATCCTCCAACTAACCGAAGAGATCGGTAAACGATATGAGGACCAGGGACTTAGGATTTCTCTGCCGTCTCTTCGTATTGAGTCTGTTTCTACTCAGCTGATGGACAATTTGGGTGATAACAAGCGGAGCGGGTTTACTTTGGCTCCGGAAGCAGCGACCGAAAAGATGAGAAACGTTATCAACAAGTATGTCACCCATGAAGAACTCTTAAGTACCGTTCGCGAGATCTATCGTCGAAATTGGCGGACGATTAAGCTATATTTCATGATTGGCCATCCACAGGAAACACTTGAAGATGTGCAGGCAATCATTGATCTCTCCAAGGAAGTGCTGAGCGAGGGAAGAAAATTCCACGGTAAAAAGGCTGGAGTGAATGTTGGGGTCAGTACATTCATACCTAAGCCACACACACCTTTCCAGTGGGAAGCCATGGATTCCTTGGATAACATCAGGGCTAAACAGGCCTTATTGAAGAGGGAACTACGAGGGCAAGGGCTGCGTCTTCGTTGGAATGATCCTGAGGATTCGATATACGAAGGATTCCTTTCTCGGGGTGATCGAAGAGTCGCCCAGGTGGTAGAAAAAGCATGGAAAGCTGGGGCGAAATTCGATGCCTGGTCCGAACATTTCGACCTGTCCAAATGGCGAGATGCCGCCGCCAGTGAAGGGCTTGAAATGGAATTCTATACCCACCGGCAGCGGCCAATCGACGAAATTTTTCCATGGGAGCATATTGATGTCGCGGTAACCCGTAGATTTCTAACCAAGGATTACCTGATGAGCCAAGACGGGCAGACTAGAATTGATTGTCGTGACCAGTGTTTTGCCTGTGGAATACTCCCCAAGCTCGTTGATCTACGCCGCGAAACTGAAGATGAGGCTTGGAAATGTCCGCCGGTTAACAAAATTGACGATCGCAAGGTGCGAAAATCATCCATTGCTGTTTAACTCGCCATTTGGCGCGCCATTTGGCGAGCTTTGATATGTGCGAAGCTTGTGGTTTAAGTTAGCTGACATCCAACCACCGCCTGTATCTGGTCGCTGACCAGATGTAGAATTTGAAAATGGGATGCCGGGAGCGATTGTTATTGTCCGCGAATCTGGCGGATCTCTGTCCTTGACTGCTTCCAATCCCTTGTCATTTAGCATATAATCTGCCGAAATGGCCAGTGCCCCAACACCCAGCCCCAGCTCAAGTCGTCCAAAAAGCGTAATCTTAGTTGCCATTGGGGTTCTCTTATTGGGATTGGTAAACATTGTACGAGCCATCAGCCTTTATCGACTGAGCGATCTACAGCTGGAACTAGGAGTTAGCCTGGATCCCCGTCTTCGTGTGATCCTTAGCATCATATGGGTCGTAATCCTGATAATTTTGGTCATCGTTCTTTGGATGAGAAAGCCAATAGCCAGAATTGTGGTCCCGGTGATATTGACCGCATATGCCATTTACCGGCTAGCGATAATAGGCATTTTTGCCCAGTCGGAATATGCGCGAAGTAACCAGCTAGTTACCATCATCCTGTATAGTGGGGTAATTCTATTTGCAATCTGGGCCCTAAATCGGAGGGCATCAAGGAAGTACTTCACAGAGGATCTGGAGGGGCGTAGGACCGATTCTCGCCCATCCGCGTCATCCACCTAGAGCCAGCGTGGATTCCTCGATCCGAATAACTTGTTTTCCTAAGGAGAAGTATGGCGAACTCGAAAGTTGAAGAACTGAGAAACTTGAGAGCCCAATCCCAACAGGGGGGTGGTGAGGAGAGGATCAAGAAACAGCAAGCAGCCGGCAAGATGACTGCCCATGACCGCATCGAACTGCTGTTGGACAGAGGGTCGTTTAGAGAGATAGACGCCTTTGTCACCCATCGTGAGACAAACTATGGCATGTGGGATCGGAGGATTCCAGGTGACAGTGTAGTGACTGGTTGGGGGACGATTGACGGGCGCTTGGTGTATGTCTTCAGCCAGGATTTCACGGTATTTGGTGGTAGTCTCAGCCAGGTTCATGCCGAGAAGGTTGTCAAGATTATGGACATGGCTACCCGAAATGGTGCTCCGATCATTGGCCTAAATGATTCAGGTGGCGCCCGTATTCAGGAAGGCGTTGTCAGCCTTGGAGGGTATGCGGATATCTTCTTGCGCAATACGTTGGCGTCCGGAGTCGTACCCCAGATAAGCGCCATTATGGGTCCGTGTGCTGGTGGTGCCGTCTACTCTCCAGCGCTTACAGACTTCATTTTCATGGTGAAAGAAACAAGCCACATGTTCATCACAGGGCCGGACGTTGTGAAAGCGGTGACCGGCGAAGATGTGACCTTTGAGGAACTGGGTGGCGCGATGGCTCACAATAAATACAGTGGGGTCGCCCACATGGCTGCCGACTCTGAAGCGGATTGCCTCTATCTTATCCGCGAGCTTTTTAGCTTCCTCCCCTCGAACAATATGGAGGATCCACCGTTTCGAGCCACCAAGGATGATGCCTTGAGAACGGAAGCTGCGCTGGATTCCATCGTGCCCGAAAGCCCGAACAAGCCCTATGACATTCGGGAGATTATTCACCTTGTCATGGACAATGGCGATTTTTACGAAATACAAGAGCATTTTGCCCAGAATATCGTCGTCGGTTTCGCCAGACTCGGTGGTTTTTCAGTTGGTATCGTGGCCAACCAACCGATGGTTCTGGCGGGTGTACTTGATATTAATTCGAGTGAAAAAGCCGCTCGATTTGTGAGATTCTGCGACTGCTTCAATATACCTTTGGTGGTATTCGAAGATGTCCCTGGCTTCCTTCCAGGAGTGGAGCAGGAACATGGGGGTATCATTCGTCACGGGGCAAAACTCCTATACGCGTTTTGCGAAGCGACTGTCCCCAAGATCACGGTCGTCACAAGGAAGGCATATGGTGGCGCTTACTGCGTCATGAACAGCAAGCACATTAGGGCCGATTTAAACCTGGCCTGGCCCATGGCTGAGATTGCGGTGATGGGTGCTGAGGGAGCGGTCAATATTATCTTTAAGCGTGAACTGGCCCAGGCCGAGGATCCGGTTAAACGCAGGGAAGAGTTGTTGGCCGAATACAGCGAACGATTTGCTAATCCCTTCGCGGCCGCCCGCAGGGGTTATATTGACGATGTGATTGAACCCAATCAGACTCGACCTCGCTTGATTAATGCCCTAAACATGCTCCAAAATAAGCGCGATCAGAATCCGCCCAAAAAGCATGGGAATATGCCGCTATGAGTCGAGAAGACCTGCACAGTAAAAGGTTTGATAAGCTCCTCGTCGCCAACCGGGGTGAGATCGCTATGCGCGTCATTCGTGCCTGTCATGAATTGGGCATCAAAACTGTAGCCATCTACTCTGACGTCGATCGAAATTCACCGCACGTCCGATACGCAGACGAAGCGTACTATATAGGCCCACCACCGGCTCGAGAAAGCTACCTGAGGACTGATAAGATCATCGAGATCGCTCGACTTTCAGGTGCGGAGGCTGTCCATCCCGGATATGGTTTCCTGGCTGAACGAGCATCCTTCGCCCAGGCATGCTATGACGCAGACCTTGTCTTCGTCGGCCCATCACCACACGCGATTAGGGTGATGGGGGACAAACTCGAAGCCCGGCGCACGGTCAAAGAAGCTGGGGTGCAAATCATACCGGGTACGGAGCCTGGGTTAAGCGATGATGAGCTGTTAGAAGCGGCCCCCCTAATTGGTTTTCCGCTGTTGGTCAAAGCTTCAGCCGGTGGCGGAGGCAAAGGGATGCGACCCGTTTTCGAGCTGGCAAACCTTCGCGATGCTCTGGACTCGGCGCGCCGAGAAGCCCTCGCCGCCTTTGGGGATGGTACGATCTATCTTGAGAAGATGATACCGGAAGCCCGGCACATTGAGATTCAGGTGCTTGGAGATTTCCGCGGAAACTACATTCACCTGGGCGAACGTGAATGTTCCCTTCAACGCAGGCATCAGAAGCTGATTGAAGAATCTCCATCATTCGTGGTGGATGAAGATATGCGCAGTCTCATGGGAGCCGTCGCCATCGAAGCAGCAAGATCAGTAGGTTACGTCAGTGCAGGTACGGTTGAATTCTTAGTCGACAAGGAAAAAAACTTCTATTTCCTGGAAATGAATACCAGGGTTCAGGTAGAGCACCCAGTCACGGAGCTGGTGACCGGCGTCGACATCGTTCAAGAACAATTGAGGGTAGCTCGGGGTCGAATGCTTCGCTACAACCAGGATGATGTGAGATTGCACGGCTGGGCTATAGAGTGCCGGATTAATGCAGAAGACCCGTACAATGACTTTCTACCATCAACGGGAACCATCACTACTGTTATTCTCCCAACCGGTCCTGGTGTACGAATAGATACCGGTGTTTTTTCGGGCTATGAAGTGACTCCATATTACGATTCACTCATCAGCAAGCTAATCTGTTATGGAGAAACCAGAGGGGAGGCTGTCCTACGGATGAGAAGGGCTCTCGAGGAATACCGCATCATGGGTGTCAAGACCAATATACCTTTTCATCAACACATGATGGATAGCCACCGGTTCCTTTCAGGAAGCTTTGACACGAAGTTTGTTGAAGAGCGATTCAGTATGAGCGATCGGGAAGCACCGGATGCGCTGCAAGCGGCGATCTTGGCCACAATTGTTGAGCACCGGCAGGGTCAGCAAGCCAGCCAAATTGTCGCCCCAGGCGAACGTGACACTTCTAACTGGAAGTGGCTCAGTCGTTGGGAGAGGTTGAGTCGATGAAATACATCACCACTGTAAACGGCGACAAATACGAAATCGATATTGATCAGGAAGATAGGATTACGGTCGACTCAAAGACCTATAAGACCGACGTTCAATTCCTTTCAGACAGCGGCGTTTTATCATTGCTTCTAAACAATCACTCAGTCGAGGCGATCGTTGAGCAGCGAGAAGATAGCTGGGAAGTTCTCATTCATGGCGAACTGTATACAGTGCTCGTCCAGGATGAGCGTGCTTTTAGATTAGCAAAAGAACGAGGAAGCAGTTTCGAGGTCAGCGGTGATGCCATTATCAAATCTCCCATGCCCGGTTTGATCATCGATATTCTGGTTGATGTTGGACAGAGCGTTGAGAAAGGAGAAAAGATAGTTGTCCTCGAATCAATGAAGATGGAAAATGAACTGCGCTCACCCCGCGACGGCGTCGTTTCGCATATCTATGTCAGTCCCGGCGCCGGTGTAGAAAAAGGCCAGGCGTTGGTTACGATTGTGAACCCACCTCCAAATTAGCTATGACGAAGGATTCGTTAGAAGAGAGCTTGGAGGTTGAAGTCAAGTTCCTGGTATCTGATTTGGAAGAACTCAGGGATCGACTCCTTAGCTTGGGCGCTGAACTCAAAAAAAACCGCATCTATGAACAGAATATTCTATTCGATAACCCTTGGCAGGGATTGGCCAGGCAAGGGAAGCTTCTACGCCTTCGGCAAGACGCAGCCGCTAGAATCACCTTCAAGGGAATGTCGGACCACCAAATCGATTCAGAGGTTCGTGTTCGAGAAGAGATCGAGATTGGGATAGACGATTTTGACAAGGCCGTGTCCATCCTAGAGCGTATAGGATTTGAGAAGCAGAGGATCTACGAGAAATATCGAGAGACATTTACATTGAACGACCTTGAGGTTGTGCTTGACGAGATGCCTTTTGGTGAATTTGTCGAATTGGAAGGAGCCGAACTGAGTATTCGCAAGGGTGCGGATGCCCTGCAATTAGATTGGAACAAGCGGATCATTGAAAACTACTTAGCTCTGAACGCTAAGCTGAAATCTCATTACGATCTTCCTTTCGACGATATTACTTTTGAGAACTTCTCGACCTACGATTTTCCAGGAACGGATGACATGGCCGAAGTCATCCACGCCAATGGTATCAAAGATGAACGGGAATGATGCCTCGTCTAACGCTTCGAGCCAGGTAGAGGATCGATCTCGAACGCCCAATGAAGAAAAGCCAACTTGACCAGCGGTCGCCGAAAGGTGTAGAGACTAGTTCGATAACAGACTACGCCGGCTAGCTATCGTACCTCGAGGATCATACTCATGACGAATCCGGATGAGAAAATAGACCAAGAGAAGGAACGCTGGTCACACGAATCCCTTAGACCCGTCTTGGATCGTTTCCCAGAGAGAATGGAGACATTTACGACAAGCTCCGGTATTCCGGTGGAGCGATTGCACACGCCGGGCGTTGGGGATCCGGACTATCTGGCCGATCTCGGATTTCCAGGAGAATATCCATATACACGTGGCGTTCAGCCAACGATGTACCGCGGTCGATTCTGGACCATGCGCCAATATGCCGGCTTTGGTTCGGCAGTCGACTCGAATAAACGATTCAAGTATTTGTTGGCAAAAGGACAGACGGGCTTATCGGTTGCCTTCGATCTGCCAACCCAGATCGGTTATGATGCCGACGATCCTTTGGCCGAGGGAGAGGTTGGCCGGGTGGGGGTCAGCATCTCAACTTTGGATGATATGGAGCTCCTTCTGGAGGGAATTCCCCTCGAGAAGGTAAGCATAAGCATGACCATAAACGCCACCGCCTCCATCTTGCTGGCGATGGTTATCGCCGTTGCCAAACGCAGAGGTATACCAGCTAGTGCTCTGCGAGGGACGATCCAAAACGATATTCTGAAAGAATACGTCGCACGCGGAACCTACATCTTTCCCCCTGGCCCCTCGATGCGACTCATCACCGATGTTTTTGAATTCTGCACTCGCGAGATCCCTCGCTGGAATCCAATATCCGTCTCAGGCTACCATATTCGCGAGGCAGGCAGCACTGCCGTCCAAGAGCTGGCCTTCACCCTGGCCAATGGAATCACCTACGTTCAAGCCGCAGTTGACAAAGGTCTGGACGTCGATAGTTTTGCCGGTCAGATCTCCTTCTTTTTCAATGTCCACAATGACTTCTTGGAGGAGATAGCGAAATTCCGGGCGGCGCGACGTTTGTGGGCGCGAACGATGCGACATCGATTCAAGGCTGAGGATCCCAATAGCTGGAAACTGCGCTTTCATACACAGACTGCTGGAAGTACTTTGACGGCCCAACAACCCGAGAACAACGTTGTACGAGTCGCCATCCAGGCCCTGGCAGCCGTTCTAGGAGGCACGCAAAGTTTACATACCAACAGCCGTGACGAAGCATTGTCATTGCCAACAGAGGAATCTGCTCGAATAGCTTTGCGCACCCAGCAAGTGATCGCCCATGAAAGTGGCGTAGCGGACACCATCGACCCCTTGGCGGGATCTTATTATCTTGAGTATCTCACGGACGAGATCGAAAGAAAGGCTGAATCATATCTCGGTGAGATCGACGGCATGGGAGGGATGCTGCAGGCAATTGAATCGGGCTATGTGCAGCGCGAGATCCAGGAGGCGGCTTATGCTTACCAGTTGGCTCTGGAGCGTGGAGATGAGGTCACTGTTGGCTTAAACAGGTTTGCCGAGGAGGAAGATACGCCGATCGCTATTCTAAAGATCGATCCTAACATTGGAATAGAGCAACGCAAGCTTCTTCAAGAGATTCGAAGCTCAAGGGATCGAGTCAAAGTTGGAAAGTTGCTAGATGAGGTTGAGGCGGTGGCGGAGGGCAGTGCAAACATCATGCCAACCATCATCCGATGTGTTGAAAACCACGTCACGTTAGGCGAAATTTGCGGCGTACTGCGCCGGGTATGGGGGGAATACCGACCGGAACAGACATTGTAATGGCGTTTGGCAGACTATGTCTCAGTGACGGCACGGAAATTGTTAGCTCGGAAAAATATAAAAGCGGGATATCGGGATGATAAAGAAGATAAGTCATATCGCCATCGTCGTACCAGAACTTGAACAGGCCTTATCTTTCTGGGTTGATACGCTAGGCTTGCCCTTAGAGTACGTTGAGCATGTACCCGACCAGGACGTCGATGTCGCCTTCCTACCAACGGGAAACAGTGAGATCGAACTGCTTGAACCGGTCGGCTCCGAGAGCGGCGTTGCGAGATTTATGGAGAAACGCGGCCCAGGTCTGCATCATATCTGTTTTGAAGTCGAGGATATCGATTTGATGTTGGATCGGATGAGGCAGTCAGGTGTGCCCCTGATAAATGAAACTCCGACTATTGGCACCGGGGGAAAGAAGATCGCCTTCATCCATCCCCGGGGAACTGGTGGCGTATTGGTGGAACTGTACGAAATCACAGCGGGAGAACCTGCCCGCCGAAGGGAAAGACTGAACGAGATGCGGCGCCGGTTGGGCCGGAGAGGGCGTGTTTACTCGGCTGGCATCATTGGTTTCTTTTCAGGATTGCGAACGACCAACGGCGATCAAAATGAAAATGGGGGACAGGTTCAGTAAAGGGATGTAAAACACGAACCGCCCCCTTGGGGGAGGGGGCGGTCCAATTCTACTCGCAGCACCAGGAGGGTCGTGCTTTGAGCAATGATTCGGGTTAATGCCAATTCGAGGTGGGGAAGGCATTCCCTGGGCTTGATCAGAGCTGTTCCAGTCGCGTTTCTCTCGTGCCAGTTTGGGGGAGGAGTACCTCTTTACTGATCAAACTTACCAGTATAATAGCCGACGAACATAAACAAAGCATTACATTATTCTTAACAGAGAATGAGAAAACATCCTTCTGACCCCCTGTCTCAGGGGAAACAGGGCTGATGCATTCCGCTATTCCGGCGAATCACCACTGAAGAGACCAAGCCATTCAACGATCTCCGTTTCACTCAACTCTTGATTGGAACCATCTTCGACAAACTCATCTTGTTTACCAACCGATTCGATTGATTGAGCGAACTTATTTGAGGACATCAAAGAGGCTTTCATCCAGCGACCTTCGGTTACCACCTTTCTATCGTCGGTCACAACGGTGTACTCAGCCGGATTTCCCAACCGGTGAATTCTGGTGATCAGCAGATCGTCGGCAGTCCGGTCAGCGGATGCGAAAACAACCTTTACGCTGCTTGTTGAAAGGATTTGGTTCTCGCCACCAGGCAGTCCTCCGTCGAAAACTACGGTGACTTTTCGGTTCTTTCCGCCAGCGGTCCATCTGCGCAAGAGCAGTACTAGTTCGGCTTCGTCATTGGGATCCCCCAAATGAATTCCGGCCAATTTGGCTATCAGGTTGTGACCATCAATAAGGTAGTGCATGGAGGACCAATTATCAGCCTGGAGGTATAAAAAGCAATAAGCTCCTAAAAAGCCCCATAAAAGGTTCAGCCCCGATCCAGGAGGGGAAGATCGGGGCTGAACAATAGTTTGGCGACTTCGAGCATGATAATATCCCACATAGGTGAGATTAATCTGAAATGACGATGAGCGCTTCTTAAGTTTTTAAGAAAGAGGACGGCGAAGATCATGGAGCGCCTCTTTTCTGGTAAATGAACTGAGTTCGGCATTGCGTCCATACTTGTTTATGCTAAGATCTCGCCTGGGGAAAAGTCGTTTGCCAATTTGATCGGTTAGCCATGAGAGAAGAAGTCCTAACAAGAGCAGAATTCCTAGGCGGATTAATAAGAAAAGCGCGCTTGCAGGAAGCGCACTCGGTTGCTGAGTGTTCAGCTGTGCTTGGCAAGTCACCCGCAGCCTACGAATTGCTTGAAAGCGGCGAAGTTAGCCCTTCCTTGCCCGAGCTTGAGGTGCTTGCTATGTACCTCGAAGTGCCAATGTCCCATTTTTGGGGAACTTCAATCGATATAGTGCGGACTGAAGTGGATTATTCCAATTATCTATCATTACGACAGATGATGATCGGAGTCATGCTAGGTCAAATCAGGATTAAGGCGAATCTAACCGTTGACGAGCTAGCCCGGAAAACCGGGGTTCCTGCCGATATGCTCGTGAACTATGAGTCCGGCTTGGTTCCAATTCCCTACTTTGAGCTAGAAACCTTTGCCGCCAAATTTGACGCTTCTATAAAAGTATTTGTCGATGACAGCTACGGACCCTTGTCCGAAAACGAGGCTGAACGTGAGCTCGAGAAGCGCTTCAGGGAGTGGTCGCCCAGGATGAAGCTCTTTATCGCGGATTCAAGAAATCAAGCCTATCTGGAAACAGCGATGCGTCTAAGTGAAATGGACGCCGATAAATTGCGGAGCATAGCAGAGGGCATTCTTGAGATAACCCTTTAGAAAGACGGACGATAAGGTTTAATCGGTCAGTGAAAAATAGACGGGCAGCATGGAGCTTTTCGCTGCCCGTTTCGAGTTTCTGGGGCAATTGATACAGTTGTCGCGAACATCCGTGGAGAAGTACCATGAATTCTGATCCTTCATCGTCATCTGAGATTCAAAACCCTGATTCCCTGAAAGAAGAAGGCCTCAACTTGTTCCGGCAAGGAGCGCGCGATGAGGCTCTATCGGTCTTCGAGAGAGCCGCAGAAGCGTATGCTCAGGCAGGCAACAAAGCAGGGGAAGCAGAGATGCTTAACAATATCGGTGTAATCTATCGCCACGAACGGAATTGGCCGGCGGCGCTTGATGCCTTCGAGCAAGCTCAAGCTGGATTCCAGGAAGCGGGCGAAAACAAACGTCGTGGTCAGGTATTGGGAAATACTGGTGATCTCTCGGCAGCAATGCATAATTATGAAGAAGCCGCCGCTTATTATTCGGATTCCTCAGAGCTGCTGGCAGAAGAGGAGGAGGGTGATTTACAGGGCCAGGTTTTACGGGCCTTCAGCTTGATGCGGCTGCGCCAGAGGCGATGGATTGAAGCTGTAGATCTTATGGCCTTGAGCGTAAACGTTCGGGACCATCCCTCCGTGGGGCAGAGAATGCTGTATTGGCTTCTCCAGTTCGCTCGAAAACTCCTAGGAACGCGATAGCGGAACGATAGCGGAACGATAAGCGATAGATGGTCCATTTTGGGTTTCTCTGGGAAGAGATTTATATAATAGTGAATATCATGCCGTGTAGGCAGAAGAGCCAGCTTTGATGGCACGATCAGAAGGCTCACCCCAATTTGAGCCGCTGCCAGTGTCCGAGAAGTTATCCACAAAAACAAAACTTATCTATGGGCTTGGCGACTGGGGTACATCTGCTGCAACCGCGGCCCGGTCCCTCTTTTGGCTTTACTTCCTCATAAGCGTTGTTGGACTTAATGCGGGCATAGCCGGTGTCGTCATCCTTATAGGCAGGATCTGGGACAGCGTTAACGACCCGCTTATCGGTTCCCTGAGTGACCGTATCGACACAAGATGGGGTCGCAGAAGGCCATTCCTGCTATTTGGAGCTATTCCATTCGGTCTCTCATTCTTTTTTCTGTTTATTCAACCGCCAATCAGCGATCCCGTTCTTCTGGCGGTGTATTACGGACTCGTATTCCTGTTGTTCGACACAATGTACACCATTATAAATGTTCCCTATTCAGCACTGACGCCAGAGCTGACTGAGGACTATGATGAACGCAGCAGCTTGGCCGGTTGGCGAATAGCCATCGCTATCCTTGCTGCTCTGATTGCCGGAGCAACCTTTCAACTGCTGGCGGAGAATCAGATCGCTCCACTTTTTGAACCTACCTTCGGTCTGAGTGGTTCGCTTCGTGCCGGCTACGCTATTACGGCCGCCGTCTGGTCAATTACCCTGATGATCCCGCCATTAATTCTTTTTAAGACTATAAGGGAACCCCAGCGTGTGCCACCTGATAAGGATCCATTTCGGCCATGGAGAACCTTCCTGGAGGTTTTCAGCAACCGGCCATTTCGGATAGCGTCAGTGGTTTACTTGTTGAGCTTCACGACGGCAGATATCGTGATCACGGTCATGGTCTGGTTCTTGATATTCTATTTAGGGGCAAGCACTGGCTTTGTCAGCCTAGTCATAGGTCTAGTTTTGGGCTTAGCGTTTATCACGATGCCCCTCACCGTCAAGATGATGCACAAATTCGGCAAGAAGAAAAGCTACATCGCTGCGATGTCAATCTTCGCAATCGTTCTCTTTTTCATAAGCCAGGCGCCACCAGGTGGATACGCTTATGTTGTGGTTGCAGCTCTCTTCGCCGGCTTTGGTTATGGTGCTGTAAACGTTATACCTTGGGCCATGGTCGCTGATGTGGTTGAGGAAGATGAGCTTAAGAGCGGCAAGCGTCGCGAGGGTATCTATAGCGGTTATCTGGTCTTCTTTCGAAAATTGGCAACTGCTATAACCATATTCGGAGTCACTTGGATTCTTTCCCTGACCGGATTTATTGAATCCACAACGGGCACTGTCCGGGACATAGAACAGCCAGAAAGTGCCTTGCTGGCTCTCCGCATTATGGTTGGCATCGTGCCGGCGATAATGCTAATCGTCGCTATCATAGCAACAACGCGCTACCCACTAGACCGAGAGAGACATGAGGATATCCGCCGGCAGCTGGAAAAACGCCGGGCGAAGCAATTCGCCATGGAACAGCAATCTAGCAGCGAGTAATATGACCAAATCCTTCTTCTCTGAACTGGAACTATATACCCTCATTAGTGACCAGGTTGAAATAGTTCCCATGCCAGCGAAATCAGTCATTCTAGCCGATCTCTACACTGGAGTACCTCTCGGCGTGTACACCATGATGCGAACCTATGAGCATAATAAGTTCCTGCATCTCAGAGAGCATCTTATCCGTCTTGATAAATCAATGGCAACGTTGGGGTGGGATTTTCAATTGGAGATAAAGGCACTGAGACATGGACTCCATAAGGTCTGTACAGAGTACGGTCAAGAGGATGCCAGGGTCCGGATCGATGTTCTAGCTAAAGGAGAGAGTGAGGCCGCTGCCGGAAGCCGCGTGTTGATTTCCCTTCAACCATTTTTACCAATTCCGGAGAGCGTCTATCAGGACGGTGTCCGAGTCAACATCGAACCAGCCCTATCTCGAAAACAACCTGAGGTGAAGAAGGCTGAATTCGCGGTAACCCGTCGCGAGTACCTCGAACGCGATCCTTATCGCTATGAATACCTTATGACCGATGACGATGGTCATATTCTCGAAGGTACAACCAGCAACTTCTTTGGAGTCCTCAATGGAGTCCTGTGGACTGCTGACAGGGGTGTACTCGAGGGCATCGCCAGAATGATTATTCTCAAGCTGGCAGAAGAGGCCCAGATTCCGGTACGGTTGGATTCTCTCAAGGCAAACGACTTACCCACGATCTCTGAGTCAGCGCTGAGCAGCGCATCGCGAGGCCTTGTCCCCATTGTGCAAATTGGCGATCTGATGATCGGCGATGGCTATCCTGGACAAGTCACGAGAACGTTGATTCGAGCCTACGACGGATATGTGAAGCGCATGATAACAACGGCGATATGAAGGTTGTCTCGGAGTTTACTGTCCTTAGATCGACAAACCACACTCACTATTAGGAGATAGACATGTTTGAAATAGGCGACAATGCCCCCGATTTCGAGTTGTTGAATTCAAAGGAGGAGCCGGTGAAGCTCTCCGACCATAGGGGGACTCGAATAATCCTCTTCTTCTACCCGAAAGCCGGAACCTCTGGCTGCACAACCCAAGCCTGCGGATTTCGAGACAACTTCCCAGTGATCGAGGCTGGGAATGCTACCGTTATCGGCATAAGCCCAGACATGCCGGCTGCCTTGGCCAAATGGATTGAGAGTGAGAGCTTACCTTATGCCTTACTTTCCGACCCGGACCACGCAGTTGCCGATCTATACGGCGTTTGGGGGGAGAAAAGCATGTACGGCAACAAGTACATGGGCATCATCCGCAGTCATTTCGTAATTGATGCAGAGGGAAAGTTCGAAGACGTACAATTCAAGGTCAGCCCGAAGAACAGCATCGCAAGAGCCCTTTCAACGGTTGGTTGACGAGGCAAGCCGTTCGATCGATTGAAGATACTAGTGGGGAATCAGGTGCACAGCACTGGCTTTAAACGTGAGTGCAACGTTTTTACCAGGAGTTAGGGCCATCTCGCGAGCGGAAGATCGGGTGATCAGAACCTTCATCTGAAATCCACAATCGACCACTACCTGAACCTGTGGGCCTCTCGGCAAAACCTTGACGATGGGCCCGGAGAGCCGGTTACGGGCGCTCGAAGCAGGCAACTGATCGTCCGCCCACAGGGTGACGTCACCCGGGCGAACGCAAAAGAGAACCGTCCTTCCAACTTGGTAGTCGCCTATTGCTTCAAGATCATGTTCGCCAACACGCACTGTGAGAATGCCTTCCCTGGCGTTCAGAACCTGCCCGAATACAGTCGTATCAAGCCCTACGAAAGCGGCTACATCTGAATCGACCGGTGCTGAGAACACCTCGTCAGGTGAACCAATTTGCTTGAGCTCACCTTCAAGAAGAACCGCTACCCGGTGACCCAGATGCAATGCCTCATCCATATCGTGAGTAACAAATATCGTGGTTATTCCTGTATCAGCAATGAGGGTCTGAAAATCTTCCAACAAGGCTCTCCGAGTTGGGGCGTCGAGGGCGCTGAATGGCTCATCGAGCAGGATGATTTCGGGATTAAGGGCGAACGCCCGAGCAAGACTGACGCGCTGCGCTTCGCCACCCGAAAGCATGTGCGCCGGTCTATCAGCCAAGTGGGAAATTCCGAATCGATCTAGCCACACTTTCGCTCCTTCCTGCCGCTCCTTTTTTGGAACGCGGCGTAATTGGGGGCCAAGAGCCACATTATCCAGAACGCTCCCATTCACCAACAAGGGCTTCTGAAGAACAAGACTAATACGGCGGCGATAGGCGAGGCTGCGGCGGGGATTTAATGCTATACCGTTGAATCGGACCTCCCCGCTCTCCGGTTGGATGAGGGCAGACATGGCCAAGAGCAAGGTGCTCTTACCTGCCCCGTTTGGCCCGATTATCGTCAGTACTTCGCCCTGAACCACGGACAGCTGCCCGATGTTTAAGACAGCTCTTCCGTCTCGTATCACTCTGATGTCAGTGAGTACTAGAGCGTAATTCATCTCTTCACTTTTCGCTGCTGGATCAGGGTCAGACCGAGATTGATGGTAAATGCCAGCAGGAGAAGGATTACCCCAAGGGCGATCGCCGGAGCGAATTCGCCCCGGCCTGTTTCCAAGACGATAGCCGACGTAAGTACACGCGTGTGTCCGCGAAGGTTACCGCCGACCATCATTACCGCACCCACCTCTGAAATAGCCGCGCCAAAGGCAGCCATCAGGGCAGCAAGAAGGGGCATTCTCGCCTCTTTCCAGAGAATCCAGACCATCTGCATTCTAGAAGCACCAAGACCGAGCAGCTGGAGCTGAAGAGCTGGATCCAGCTGCTGGAGAGAGGCTACAGTGAGTGCGATAATGATTGGCGTCGCGATGATTAGTTGGGCAATGACAATGGCTGCTGGTGAATACATGATCCCCAAAGATCCAAAGGGACCACTTCGCCAGAGCATGAGGGCAACTACCAGGCCAACAACCACCGGAGGCAGCGCCATTCCTGTATTAGCGAGACTCAACCACAATCGGCGGCCCCGAAACCTACCTAGAGCCAGCATCGTTCCAATTGGTAATCCCAGAACAAGGCTTATGGCTGTGGCGATTCCCGAGAGTCTTAAGGAAAGCAGGGTGATCTGGAGGACTTCTGGCTCCAGGCTAAGTAGAAGTTCAAGCGCTTGCTTGATGCCATCGACTATGAAGTCCATCTATTATTGGCTGCCTACAAGGTCTGTCTCGGTCTTACCGGCGTCGGGGAAAAACAGCGGTTGACCATATTGCTCAACGCCAAAGGTTTCGATTTCTTTTTGGGTTGGCGGGGAGACGAGAAAGTCAATCCAGGCCTGGGCTCCGTCCTGGTTGACCAATGGCCATGTTTCAGGATTTACAGCCATCACATGATAGAGGTTTAGCAGTGTTTCATGGCCCTCTACCATAATGTCTAAATCTAGGGTGTCTTTTTGGGCTAAATAGGTTGCCCGATCCGTGAGAGCGTAGGCTTCCTTTTCAGAGGCGATCCTCAGCGTGGCTGCCATTCCGGACCCAGTTTCTAGATATGACTCCTGGTCAGGTTCTGCTCCCGATTCGCTCCAGATCGCCAATTCTTTCTTGTGCGTTCCTGAGTCGTCACCGCGTGATGCAAAGCTGGAGTAAGAGGACGAGACCTGTGAAAACGCCTGATACGGATCTGTCGATCCTCTGATGCCTGCCGGATCGGCCGGTGGGCCAACGACCACAAAGTCATTATGCATGACCAGCATCCGTTTGACGGCGCTGCCATTGTCGATCAGGATCTTCTCGGCGCTGGGGGCATGGACCAACAGCACATCCGCGTCTCCGGATTCTCCCATCTTCAGAGCCTGGCCCGTTCCCACGGCAATGACTTTCACAACATAGCCGGTCTGATCTTCAAAGATAGGCACGAGCTCATCGAGCAATCCGGAATCCTGGGTGCTGGTCGTTGTCGCCAGAATGACGACCTTCTGGTTTCCCTTGAGTTCCTCACCATCGCCACTGTCTGAGCCTTCTCGACAGGATGCAATAGCCAGCATCACAAAAAGGAGAATGCCGATCTGCCACGTTCTATTTCTTAACAAAAAGTGATATAAGATGTTCATCTTTTGAAGTACTTTTACTGTGTTCCAATCCAATAATTCACTGCCAGTTGTCATCCACCAATCATGATGACTTCTCCAGAGTGCCCGGTGTCATATCCCCCGAGTCCGGCAGCTTTTCTTCGGAATTCGCCGGATTGAAGATTGTCGAACAGCCTGGTAAAACGAGGACTGCCAAGTTCTTCGGAAGGAAGAACAAGATCGAATCGCTCCTCAAATAGGGGCAAGAACTCCAGGTCCATCATCTCCGCCTCGGCAAGCAAGCCAATACCGGCGTCCGCATCGCCTCGTGAAATTGCCAACCCGACATGATGGTGAGTCTTTACCTCATGGTGGTAGCCACTTATTTGACCAGCTTCAACATCTTCACCCTGCAGACGACGATCAAGCCAGAGCCGTGTGCCAGAGCCAGATTGACGGTTGATAAAGGTTACGTCTTCTCGTGCCAGGTCACAGATGTCAGATATCTTCTTCGGATTTCCTTTCCGGGTCATGATGCCTTGTTGTCGATAGCCGACAGTTAGCAAAACCATCGACTGTCCGGGAAATAGATGCTGGACGTGGGAGACGTTGAACTCATCCCCAGAGCGCTCTGGGAGATGACATCCGGCTATGTGGCAGAGGCCTTGGCGGAGGGCAATAAGACCATCAAGACTGCCGACCGATACGCAAACGAGCCCTTCGCCAGCATCTTCCGAACCAACACCCCGAGCCAACATCTCTAATGCGAGATCATGGCTGCCCATCATGATGATTGAATCGGTGCCCTCTGGCTCCGGAAGGATCGTCAGATTTACCATGTAGGCTTTGGAGGTGGCTTCGTAGTACTTCTCCACAAAGCCCCGAACTATCCGGGTTGAAGCCAGCTTTACGAATCCGCTTTCCTCAAGAAGTTTTAGATGGTGCCTTATCTTCGCCGGATGGGCATCTAGTTCTCTTCCCAACTGGGTTAGGGTCGCCGGATCTCGCATCAGCAATCGGAGAATATTCAGCCGTCGCGGGTCTCCAAGAACTTTCACCGCCCCAATTGAGTGGACTCTCTCGGATTGTTTCATGATTCCGCACACACCATCTTTGCCCACGCATTGGTCGCCTTCACCCCGGATTCGAAGGCCAAACTCTGGATTCGAAGTAAAAAGGATTCGGAATTATAAAATAAAATTTAATGTTAGACAATAACTTACAATTAATTGTTGATTCGGTTGAACTTGAAGAGGATGGATGTGATGACTGTTTCTTGTCAGCAGTGCCGGTGTGGTCTCAAAGGCTCCCGTGTCGTCATCGATCGATGGCTATATCTGAGGTATATCGGTGTTCCACCGGATCATCTGGCGAGGAAGTCGTCTGGCGACAAGAATCGATCGCCGGGCAGTGGGTTTCCTACCCCGTCCGTTGCATAAAGACGTTCGAAGCGAACCGGCCCGCTATCTAAGCCTAGATCTCTATAAAGCCCGATCGCCAGCTGATAAGGTCCGGGTGCTAATTCACGCAGATCAAAAACGACCGGATCAACGATGATTTCCCCTGCCGTCCATTGGCTGGTCGGGTAGGTGTCAAACTGGGGCATGCCATCATGCTGGGCGATGATATCACCTGTCGACGGATCGATAAGGTGAACGAAATGATAGAAGTCGTCCGAACCATCTTCCAGGGCGAGCCAGTACAGGGCTAGATTAAGGGTATCACCCAACCTTACCTGATCATATCCTAACAGCTCAATGGAATCCGCATACACTACATCTGATTCGTGGGAGATTGTAGGCTCAGAGAAGGAAGGCCTGGTTTCATCGAACTGCAAATCGTCAGCACGCCAAATTAATTCTCCCAGGCGTCGAATAAGTACAACCTGGCCGGTCTCAACTTCATATAGCCGGACAACCAAGGCATAAGGAGAGCTGGGATTCGATTCGGCCAATCCGGAAGGAAGAGAAAGGGAAATCCAATCATCGATCCATTGGTCCGCGGACCAGAGGCTGCTGGGCAAGAATCCGTATCCGGGCTGGCCGTCGATCTGGGCGATTTCAAGGCCGTCACTATCAACAAGCCGAAGGGAGAAGTTGAAATTATGGGTCTGCGCGACTCGTGTCAACCATTGAAGCTGTACTTCAAGAATCTTTCTGTCGAGGGTCCTGACCAAGATCGGACGGGCGTCTAGATTCGCTACAGCGGAGTTGGCACTGTCCAGGGCGTCTTTTATTCGAATTGGGCGCAGGAATAGGTCACCTCGGCTGTTCCCAGACGAAGTCAGGGCAGATGCCCCCTCTACCAAAAGACGTGGGGTATATAGCCCAGCCGGCGCATTTTCAGGGACCTTCATTTCAAACTCTTCCTGCCCTGCATTTAAATCATTGGTCTGATTTGCTACGATTGGTGCATCACTAAAGCGCGTAATTGCAGGCGTAACCAGGTCGATTGATCGAGCGGTCACAGGGGAATTGTTCCAGTTTAGGGCTATTACTACGCTATCTCCGGCGATGACATCTTCGTGATCGTAGGTGTAGGACTCCAGGATGGATCCATCGCTAAAGGCGATTCCTCCCGGCGCGTGATGGAGGTATGCCAATTGGGGGAAATCCCAGGATAAATCTTCTTCCGATCGGGATGTGCTGGGCCAGAGGCGGACAAGGATGAGGATCACGAAAACGGCGCCTATCACGACGAGGATCGTTTTCCACTTCAATCTACCGAGCCCGGCCCAAATTAACAGTGCGGCGAGGACGAGGATCGAGGCGACGGAGATAAGCTCCCCTGCCCAGCGGACTGGGGTGCGGGTGAGCCTGAGATCCACCTGGTGCGGGCCGGCCGGTATTTCGAGAGAGATCAAGCCTGAACCTGGAGCTGGCCAGATCTCGACGGCTTCCCCATCTATTTTGGCACTCCAGCCCGGCCAAAAAAGAGTTGGCAGCACGACGGCAGTTGATGGACTTCTACCTTCAAAAGTCCAGCTCTGACGCGAAGTTTGTTGACTGATATGATCTGCGGATAGGAGGTCACCATCAAGGACCTGTACAGCATTACGTTCGTCGTCGTTAAGCCAAGAGCTCGTGAATGGACGGGGGATTACCGTGTCGGGCAGGTATTCGGCGCTTACGGTGCTTCCGATGTTGCCGGTAAACCATTCATATTCGGCCAGACTCTGGCTGGTGATGTCTTCATCTGCTATGTCCAGGAAGTCTAAATGGAGGTTGCCAAGCGATGTCATGATCAAGAGGAAAACGAGAATTGGAACGATGACTTTTCGCCTGGGAAGTAAGGCCAGCCCACCGGTCGCGAGGGCAGCGGCAAAGGCTTGGACCGAGAGAAATCGCCACGGAAATTGGGTGAAGCGCACTAGGGGCAGATTCTCCCACAGCGGCCGCGACAAGGCCGTTATCATTAATGTCGCGACGACCATGCTGAGCACGATAAACAAGCCTGAAGCGACCAGCAATCTTCCATTTTCTGAGACAGCGTCACCCTTGTCCTTCGGTTTCCTCCAGACGTAATAAACGATGGCAGCCAGGCCGGACAGGGCTAAAATGGCCTGAAACAGACCCATGCTGAAAGACCGTCCATCGGCAACATCGTAGTCGAAGGCAGCTGTCGTCTGGACCAAGTCGATGTTTCGAAAGTGGTTTTCGAAGTGGAAATATCCAGAGGTAACGGGATCGAGCTGGGCAAATGATTGCTCAACAAGCGCGGGCAGCCAAAACCAGGCCGATAGCGCAAGGCCAAATACCAGAGCCATTGATGTCCATAGCAAGACCGATACTTTGGTTCCCTTTACGGGTTCATCTGATGAATCCGATCGTCCCTGCAGCACGACAACCAGGAAGATGTAGAGCAGCAAGAATGGGGTAAATATGAGGGCGGAAATGTTGTGACTGAGGATCAATGCGGCGAAACTGAGGCTGAAGAGAAGGACTGCCCGGAGGATTTGTCTTTTGTCGCCAGATAGAGCTGAGCGGGCCAGGGTATCTGCCAGCAGGATGACGAGCGGGTAGAAGGCCATGGCCCAGAATTCAGCCAGGGAATCACCACGCACATAGACGTTCACCATGTGGAAAGGAGCCAATGTGTACGTGGCTGAAGCTAAAAGCCCGGCCCAGTTATTTCCCAACCATCGACGGCCGAGCGAAAACATGGACCAGGCCGCGACAAAGAATCCGAGGAGTTGGGCGATTTTTATGGCCCATACCAATCCAAACCCAGCCATGTTTAGAGCGGAGGCTATATAGATTGATAGGGGGGCGTAGAAATTGAAGAAAGGATATCCGAATCCGTAGCCGGCATCCGGCATCCATCGAACCGGAAAGTGACCGTCAGCGAGGGCTGCACCCAGCTGCTGCACTCTCTGCAAAAGAAATGGGCTGTCTCCTCCCCCTCGCGTATTCAGGAATCCCGAATCGGATAGCAGAGGCCATGCGGCGACAAATGCAACAAGCAGTGCAGCCGCCAGAAACCAATTTATCCGCGCAAGTCGGCGCTTTACTCCTTGGATGAAAGCCTCAGTCTGTGATGCACTCATCGCCGGCTTGCGTAACCGTCTCCGGTTCAGGCGTCTCCGATTTTTCGTCGCAGGCTCTGGATCGTGCCGGCGACAGAGCTAAACTACTCGGTTTTCTGCTGTCTTAAAAGGACTACAATCAGCACCGCTAGAAGAATGATGGCCAGTACAATAGCCCCAAGTCCAATAAGGGCCAGCGGATCGCGTCCACCATCTTCAGTCGAGCTGCTATCTTCTGGATCGGTCGAATCCTGTCCGTCGCCACCACCCTCGGGAGTAACCTCGGCGATATTCTCCTCTTCAGTATCCGAGGAAAACCAGCTGCCGAAAGGAACATAGTGAGACGATCCGTCGATTGCCTCGATAGGATTGCTAACCGGCGCATTCGTCATCTCGAGATTGCGGGGAACGGTTTGAGCAATCGAATAGATACCTGCAAGATTGACAAAGCACACAGCGTTTTCGGTGCCAGTTGAGACATCCCACTCCAATGCCTCGTCATTCTGAATCAGAGTGAGCGTGACCCCAGCCATCCAGCCTTCATCGATATCGTGAATCCCGTTTCTATTGGCATCAGCAAAAGCGTTGGCGCAGATTTCGCCACCAACAGGAGGTTCAGGCGTGTTGGTTGGAACATCAGTCGGAATAGGCGTCTCCGTAGGAGGAACGTCCGATGTTGCTGTTGGCGGTGGTGGGACCGGTGTGCTGGTTGCTACCGGAACCGGAGGTGGTGGGGGTGGTGGAGGAGCTGTATTGGTAGGAGCTGGACCTGCTCCGACCAACTCTGCCTTGTCGAACCACACGTCAAGATGCGACCGGCATTGGTTTGCGCCGCCATTATTGGCTTCGGCGAATACAGTGATCTTGTTACCTACGGCCGTCGTCTCAACAGAGAATTGCTGCCAGTTTCCTTCGCCACCACTCATGTGTGGAGATCCCGAAGGTCCCCAAACGATATTACCAGAGAGCATGCTGCCGCCACCATTGGGGTCAATGCCGGCACGAACTCCCAGGTTCACTGCACCATCCGATGGAGCGGGATACTGGTCATTTGAAGCTCTGCCCGTTGAGAAGAACGAGAAGCGGTATGTTGAACCAGGAGTGACACTCACATCCTGCATGACTACCGCCCGCCAGGTATCAAACTGATTTCCAATATGCTGGGACCGAGCGCCGTCAAGGATCAGAGAGCCTGTCGCTAATTCTGGCGACCAGGATGGCAGAACCGTGTAATAGTCGCCGCAGTTTGCTGGTTTTGGATTGGAATTATAGTCTTCGTGCTGCCGTCCCCAGCCTTGGGCAACGCCGCTGCTGTAAGGCTCCTCAAAGCCTGGGTTTTGGAGCAAGTTGGATTGCAGGAATGAGTATTCAACTGCTTCACTCTTGCTAGCTTCTAAGCCAAATAGCAGACCTATCAGGAGCAACGCCAAAAGAAAGCCAGATAAATTGCGTTTCATAATGATAATTCCCTCGCGACTGGGACCATAAACAACTAAGCTGATGCGCGACGCTTACTCAAGACGAGAATTACAATTCCTGCAAGAAAAAGCACGGCGACGACAATACCGGCGACAAGAAGGCTGCTGACCGGATCGTCAGATTCATCCACAAGCGTACCCGTCCCATCCGAAACTACATCTCCATCGACTTGGGACCCTGTCCCATCTGAATTAGAAGACACTAGAACATTATCTGAAAGATAACTACCGAAGTCGATATCAATAGTTATATCTTCAGCGAGGGCAACAGCGTAGTCACCGGGCGTCGTTAACGTTTCGTTTGGTAAACTTGATCGGGTAACCCTGTAGCTACCTACATCCAATCCTTCGATGCAGAAAGGTTCAGACTGTCCGTCGGTAATATAGTTACTTACAACCTGCTCGCCGTCGGAAATGGTTATGGCTACGGCTGCACGCAACACTTCATTATCATCTTGAACCGTGTCTTGATCGAAGTCGTCAAAGGCGGACAGGCAAATGATTCCCCCTGCAACATCCTGTTCGGCCAAAGTTGGGCCAGATCTAGTTGGTACTGGGGGAAACGTGGCTGTGGGTTCCGGTTCGGCAGGTTGTTCTGTAGAATCGGCAGCAGATCCTTCCTCTCCTCCACTCTCATCCTCCGTTCCAGGAGGATCGCCATAACCCGTAACCAGAAGATCACCGGATATGATAACGTGATCTCTTGATATCTCGTTGATTTCAAGAAGCTCATCAACACTGAGTGCGGCGCGGGCTGATATCGCCCAGAGCGAATCACCAGGCTGGACTTTGGTGTAGATGACACCCTCCGCGTCCGGCGTTGATGTTGGGAACGGGACGTACTGGGGAGGGGACACGGGCACAGTACTTCCAGAGTTGTCCCCTGATGATGGCGGAGACACAGGTGGAGCCGATCCCCCGCCAACGACGGTCAAGGATGCGTCATCCCAATACATGTCAGTGTGCTTAAACCCATACTCGGGGCTGTTTGGATTGACGCTCGGCGCCGAGAAAGTAAACACCGTAACCACGTCGCCTTGTGCTTGAGCGCGAACTGAAAATGGCTGGTATGAATCGAAGGGCTGCTTGTACTCAGACCAGATGACAGCTGGACTATAGGGATTAGTACCCCCTGTGGGATCGATGCCAACTCGCATGTTAGCGGTGCCAGAGTAATCAGATACTAGCGACGTGTCCGATTCAGTCATCCATGCTTGACCCGCAATTGAGAACTCCACTGTGGAAAAAGCTGGAACAGTCACGGTTTGGCGTAAGCCAGCCTTGTGCGTACTCCAGAATGAGAAATACTGCGAGGCTCTCTGTCCAGAATTGACCCGGTTGCCGGGTGCACTGGTTTCTGCCGGCTTGAATTCGGGATTTACGTCGGTCGGACGTTCTTTCACCCACCAGGGTTTCCATCCCCATGGCATTTGGGCAGTTGTGCAGACACCGAGTGGGCAGTCTGCCAACTCCTGACCTGTTTCAGGGACGTAGCTATCGTACAACCCTTCGAAACTCGGATTTGTTATCAAATTTTCACCCTGAGCGTTTACGGGTTCGTCGGCCGTCAGTAGTATTAAGCCTACGCTCATAAACGCCAGTATTATTAATGGAATCAATCGCGTTTCACGCATTCTTATTATCCTCTTTCTGCTCTCCCGCCGTTGTTATCGCAGCTTAAGGGTCTCGCCTATGGGAATTCCGTTTGAATCCTTTACCGCAAGGGGTTCAAACGTTGAGGCATTATAGAGACCAATTATTATTTGCTGTTTATCTTCAATGTAGTCGTTTTCAAGTTCAAGAATATGCCTGTCGAGCAGTGTCATTCCGGGTCTCCACCACTGGCTGGGCCAGTAACCGGACCCCGGGATGCTATCGCTCTGGGCGACCAATGTGTCACCCTCGGTCAAATGTACAAATGAGGTGATGGATTCATCTATCACGTCTGCAGTTGACCAATATAAGTCTATCTGCAGATGACCATCAGAAAGCTCAGTCACCTCTGCGACTCGCAATTGTATGGTATTGTCAAAAGTAGCCAAAATTGGCCCCTCTGCGGGATCGCTAATCAAGTAACGAACGTACAATGGGTAAGGTTCCGGTTCAAGGTCTCCTTGTGCCAGATTACCTTCTGCAACAGTAACCAGGGCAGGCGAGGCTATAGCGGACGCTACGCTCCCCAACCTCTCGTGTGGCCAGGCAAATATCGCTGCTGGCTTTTCGATGGACTCGGGTTGAAGGTCATCGGGCCTGTAAAGACTTATGTCGCCGATTGATTTCACCAAGTATTGGACTGAAGGCCAACCCTCCAGATAGCGGCGATCGACATACGTATCGCCCATGGCAGGGACAGCGTTTATCTCTTCTGCGAGTGATCGGGCGGCTGCTTCAAACCAATATCCCGCTACTTCATCCGTTCCGTAGTCGACAAAGTAATCTTTGATTGTTAATCCAAGGCTTGCTAAAGCAAGAAAAACGACAAGGGCTTTGCCCAAATGGGAGGGTAGTTTAGACCACGACCAAATTTGGGACAAGCCGATAGCCGGCAACATCACCGCGGCGGGCAATACGCCAACGGCGCGCAGGAAATGGGGCGCATCGTCGGCCAGGATTGTGGGGCCTATCATGACGCCGATCCAGAGCAGCAAGGTCGCCGGCGCTGCCTTTCGCCAGTTTCGAAAGCACCACGCCAGTCCGATAAAAAACGGGACCAGCATGAAAATGTCAAACAGAGCCCGACCCGGTGGATTGTGACGAATGATGGTATCGCCCTTAACGACGAACATGCCTAGAGCCAGCCAAGTGTTCTTCCAAAGAGATCCGAGCGCTGATCCATCGGTGACATTCGGATTCAAGATTGACACCTGGTCCAGCCGCCCCGCTATCAACTCCGGCTGCTGTATGGCGAGAAAAATCATTGGCAACAGAGTTGCCAGCGCACCCAGGGCAAACCACAAGACGCCAGGCCAAAGAGCCTTATGCTTTTTGGTGAGAACCAGGTAGATGATAATGGCTCCAAGCAAGATCGGAGTAAAGCGAGCAGCTAGATATGTGTAAAAACTGATTCCATATGCAACACCGCTGGACAGCCAAAGCCACCTCTCTGGAATTCCTTCCTTGCTTCTCCGGTATGCCAAGGTCCCTAACCAGAACGTTATGACCATCATAAGAGGAAGCAGAATCGGCCTTAATCCAATTCTACTCAAGTGTAGGGGCCAGACGGTTATTGCCCATACCCAGGCAGCCAAAATTCCAGAGCGCCTGTCAAACCATGCTTCAGCCAAAATGTATATGAGGACGGTCGTTAGGGTCCCGATAACCGCAGCCCCGACGCGGACCGCCTCAGTTGTGGCGCCCATGGCGCCAACGAACAGGGCCGTAAGGTAGATATAAAGGGGTTCACGCCCGTTGTTTGCGGCGAAGTAGAATGGATTTTGACCCTCCCGTCGTCCCTCAACAACATCCAGAGCATCTAGACCGTTGGCGGCCTCATCCCGGTAAAGACCCGGAGGAACCTCGCCTAATTGCCAGAACCGCAAGATCCCTGCAATGATTATCACTAACACCAAGAACGCCCATCCATAAGTGGATGGGCGAAGGCTTTTATGCGTATCAATTGCACCCTGGCGCGATGTTGTCAAAACAGGGCAAGTATAGCAAAATACGATCCCGTGTCAACCAGATAAAGGGACACGACGGCGATGGCATGGGCAGTTGTGGAGCTGTTTCCTACCAGGGGTAACAATGACATACTCCGGTTGGTATAATAACCACATTACAAAGGCGATGGATTCATGTCCAACTGCCATTTTCTTGATAGCCTTCGTACGATATTTCGACAACCAACGAATGATCACAAGCCAACTGGTTTTCTTCAGATCCTACCAATAGATGATGCGCGTATTGATGGTTTCAAAGGCCTGCTTGGTCGGCGCATATCAGACAAAGCTTGAAGAGATTGCTAAGTATGATGACGTCGAACTCGTTGTAATTGTACCTCCTGTTTGGTGTGATCCGGCAGGGGACATTCAGCTCGAACGAAGCCATACCAACGGATATCAGTTGCTGGTTGATCCCATACGGTTGAACGGACAGTTTCACCTTCATTATTACCCAAAGCTGAAACAGCGTATCCGAACTTTTCAACCCGACATCCTTCACATGGATGAAGAACCCTATAATTTGGCTACCTGGCTAGGCGTCCGGCAAGCCAGAACAGCAGGCGCCAAAAGCCTGTTCTTTTCCTGGCAGAATATCAATCAGAATTACCCCTTTCCATTCAATCTAGTGGAGAAACAGGTTCTTAGAGATGTCGATTTCGCCATAATGGGCAATAAAGCATCGGTGAAGGTTTGGCGAGACAAAGGTTATTCAGGTCCAGCGCAAGTTATTCCCCAGTTCGGTGTCCAGCCTGACATGTTCAAGGTGGTCGATCGTAAAGATACAGGCAGGGCCTTTGTTATCGGCTCAGCCGCGCGCAGGTTAGTGCCGGAAAAAGGCATCGACCTCCTATTGAAGGCAGTTTCAGATTTGCCAGGCATATGGCGACTGCACATCGCAGGCGACGGTCCGCAACGTTCGAGACTAGAAAAGCTGGCCCGGGAATATGGCATTGAAGAGAGAGTCATATTCGACGGGACCGTTCCGTCGGGTGATATGCCCGCTTATCTAGCTCAATTGGATGTACTTGTGGTGCCATCGCGGACGATGCCCAATTGGAAAGAGCAGTTTGGTCGAATTATCATAGAAGCGATGTCATGCGAGGTTGCCGTTATAGGTTCTGATAGCGGTGAAATACCAAATGTGATCGGAACTGCCGGATTGGTGTTTCCAGAGGAGAACGCAGGTGTGCTGCATAGGCATCTTATTGCCCTCCAACAGGATCCAGAGCTACTTGCCAAACTGGGGCAAGCCGGTAGACAGCGCGTTCTGAATCATTATACCCAGGAAAAGATAGCTGCAGAGACCATTGAAGTTTACCGAAAGATGTTAGCCGCTGATACGAACAGCCGGACCTCATCGACCGAGCTCTAATTCAGACTTTGATAAGATGAAAGACAAGAACGACATGGATTCGCCGGAAAACAGCAGCCGGCGCCGACTCATTCTCAGAGTACTAGGCATCATCCTCATCGTGATAGCGATTCTCATGGCTACTTACAGCATCGTATTCTATGCGGCGTGGCAGGGGGCCGAAGAAGAGCGAATAGAAGAAGAGAGACGCGCGCTTCTAAGCGAGTTGGAAAACCAGATGACTCTGGCGCGAGATGATATCAATGAAGGAAATCCCAAGCTGGCTTTACGGCGGCTTGACTGGATTCTAGAGCTGCGTCCTGGTTATCCTGGAGCCGCTGAATTACGCCTGGTAGCAGAGACTACCCTGTCTCAAAGACTGACACCTGAGGCGACAGCCACGAGGGTGGCTCCCCCGACTCCAACCTCTGCCTTGAGCAACGAACCTGATCCTGCTTCCTTGTTTTCGGAGCTTGAAGAGTTATTCCAGGGTGAACAATGGCTAAGCGCTGCCGCTGAGATAGCGGCTTTTCAGGTCCGTTTTCCAAACTTCAACCGGCGAGAAACTGACAGAATGTTGTTCGATGCCAGCATCAACCTGGGTCTGGAGCTGGTGCAGAGCGATCAAATCGAGTTGGGTCTGTTTTACATGGACCAGGCCGAAAAACTGGGCGATCTGCCCGAAGAAGTTGACGCCTTTCGCACCTGGGCAGAGCTCTACCTGCTTGGGATTGGATATTATGGCGTAGATTGGGGACAGGCAATTTACTACTTCCGGGGATTGTGTTCAGCTGCTCCATACTACCAGGATTCTTGTACCAGGTTATACGAATCATTGGTCGCCTATGGCGATATTTATTCGCTGTCACTTGAATGGTGTCCTGCGGAAGAGCTGTATTTTGAAGCGATGCTTTATGACGTTAACGACGTCCTCAGCCAGAAACTTGACCAGGCGACTCTGAGTTGCCTGGATGCAACCCCAACTCCTACGGTCGTGATTTCAGGCACGGTAACAATAGCGATCACTCCTTCAGGCACCCAGTAGTAGGAAGGTACGCCTGACTCGCCCCTTGCTGAAGCCCTGGTTATAATCAATCACTATGCCTGAAGTCGGCGATGCGTTAAGTGAAAGGGAGCTTGTTGTACTTGATCGTCTTGCAGACGGCTCAACCAACAGGGAGATCGCCCAAGACCTGAATATCAGCCACAATACTGTTAAAGTCCACCTGCGAAACATCTTTCAGAAACTTAGCGTTTCCTCACGTACAGAGGCGATTACGGTTGCTATCCAGAAAGGCTTATTGACTGTTCCTGCCATCCGAGAGGACACCGACCAAGCTGCCGAGACAGCAGAAATTGAACCACT
>DASRZI010000443.1:0-2214 GCA_035686605.1 Candidatus Zixiibacteriota bacterium | reverse complement strand
ACCAGTGTTTACAACAAGCTCGGCGTGGATTCGCGGGCGGCAGCCAGTGCCATTGCCGCGCAAAAAGGGTGGCTATAATGATGGGCGGCAGCGATAATCTGGACCTGCAAAACGCACAGATTTGTTTGGAGCCAGTGACCGGTGACAATTGGAAAGCTTGTATCGCCCTGGAACTTGCTCCAGGTCAAGAATATTTCGTTCCCAGTAATTTGTATTCAATTGCTGAAGCCCAGTTTTATGCAGAGGCAAGGTCGAGTGCCGTTTACAATGAAAATGGTCAGTTAGTCGGCTATGTTCCTTATGGACGCAATGTCGGCACATACCCCAGCGATGATGCTATTTTTATATTCTAAACGAGGCTGTTCAGCCTAGCCAATAACTCCCATCATTTCAGGTTTCTCTGTTGCTGTGAAGCCAAGCCGTCCTGTGATCGCTATCACAAAGATGAGCGCAACAGATATCACCAACACGACATGCGTCCAGAGTAGTTTGAGAGATGACTTTGGAAGGACCGCGCCAGACATTATTTAAGTCAGGGCAATGTTAAAGGTAACAATCCTCTATCTCACGAATCCCCCTATAGGCGTTTGATAATCACAAGCGTTTCATCGTCACACTGGGCACCTTCATCTGAAAACCGATCAACAGCGACCATTATTGCATCTTGGATGGCCATAACAGAGGCGTCTATATTATCCTGAGATACTTCTAAGAGACGTTGATCGCCGAAGAACTCATCCTGTAAGTTCTGGGCCTCGGTGACGCCGTCGGTGTACATGATCAGAGTATCGCCACGATCTATACCAACGGATTTTGCTTCCCAGGATGCTTCTTCAAGTATCCCGAGCGGTATTCCCGTGTTTCGCAATCGCTGCGGCTCGACTATTTCTTCGGAATTATCTGAGGATCGGGTTTTAAAAAGGTAGGGAGGATTGTGACCGGCGTTAGCATAGGTCAGTTGTCCGGTGCTGAGATCGAGGATGCCGTAGAAAACGGTGACGAACATATAATTGTGAGTATCGGTCAAGATCCGTTGATTGGTTGATCGCAGAACTAACTCTGGTTGGGATTGATATTCAAAAGCAAAAGTTCGAATGAGCGTGCGGCTTAAGGCCATAAACAAGGCTGCTCCCATCCCTTTATCGGCGACATCGGCAATGAGAATACCAAGCCGACCATTGGGTAACGATATCACATCGTAGAAATCGCCAGATGTCTCTTTACACGGTTTCAGAGTAGCGGCCAGTTGCCACTCTTCAATCTGAGGTAACGTATCGGGTAAAAAACTTGCCTGGATTTGCCAGGCAAAATCTAATTCCTGAACAGTTTTTTGATGCGCTAAGATTTGGGCCTGTACCTCAGCCTGGTGCAATGCCGTGGCGATCTGAGCCGCCAGAACTTGCAGTGCAGGCCCCAGATTCATCATGGTTTCTTGAAAATAAAATCGATCCAAGGAAAGGCATATGCCGCCTAATGGCTCAGCCTTATCGGTAGATAGAATTGGACTCAGATAGAGGGGAAAAGTAGCTGCTTTCTTTGCCCAAGGTGGTGTTTCTCCTGGCGCAAAGTAATGCGGCATATGATCCGACTGCAACCAGTCCCAAATCTCTTGAATCACGGGCGGCCTATCGTCAGGCAATCGGAGCAAAGTAGCGCCGGAAAGGAGCTTTATCTCCACTTGATGGTATCCAAACATTTGGGGGACATGGGCTGACAGAACCTGGGGCAAGGTTGACGCATCGACTGGGGCGGCGATGATAGCTCGTCCTAACTGCTCCAACCGGGTTACCTCGCGGGAGCGTTGTTGGCCTAACATCGCCTGTTGGCTTAACCTGCGGGCCAATAGGCTGGCCATGAGAACAACCACTATTAAGAAGAGGTAGGCAAACAATCCTAATTGCACAAAGGTGGCAGCAGCCAGAATACCAATGAAAGCGGGCGAATTTGCTACAAGAAAGAAGTTGAACATCTGCTTGCCGGATACTTTGCGGTCTTCCTGGCTTAGTTGTGATGTAAGTTGAAAATAAGTGAGAAGAATACCAAGTGACAGGAGAAAGAGACCATCCCAAGGAAGCCAAAACAGAATCGCCAGAAAAGCGGGCCAGGATACTACCAGCGTCAGTTCCGAGAGAGGGAATTGACCTCCCAACCCTTGATATATCAAAAGGGTTAAGAGCAATCCTATGGTACTTGCTCCCAGGTTAAAAACCAGAT
>DASRZI010000442.1:0-2216 GCA_035686605.1 Candidatus Zixiibacteriota bacterium | reverse complement strand
GCATGAGTTTGATGAAGCTTTCGCGTCCCAGCCGCACTTGATTCGACGATCTGGCACCGCCTCTGAACCCGGTTCCCATTGCAATCCGGGAAGCTTCAATCCCGGTGTTTCCCAATGGCACACGATCCACAGCTGTGCCGGCAGAAGCCTTCGTGACGGCCCCGGCTGCAAAAGCGGCGACACCCAGCATACTCTTCTCGACAAACGATCTTCTGGTGATTGTTTTCACGATCTGATTGGACTCCTTTACGGTTTAGTAAGGTTTCGAGGAAGGGTACCATCTCCAGCTTGAAACACGCAAACAAATGCCTGCCGCGCGTATCGAATGTTAGTATGACCGCATGAGAGCGTCGCTGGGCCCATTCATCATCAGAGCTACACTGTTGTCTCAAAAACCGAGAGACTACAGCGTTCTGATTGCACTCCTCAGTGTCTTGATCATGCTCTTTGTTTCGATGTTGGCCTGGAACGACAGCAGCCACCTTTATGCCTCTTTGGCTGGGAATCCGGAGAAGGCTCTTGTCCAGGGCGAGTACTGGCGACTCGTGACCGCACTTGCCGTCCATGCCGATTTTAAGCATTTTCTTTCCAATGCGGTGCTATTTGGATTATTCAGCTATCTGTTGTACGGCTATTTCGGTTTCTGGATCTACCCTGTTGCAGCAGTAGCTATGGGATCGCTGACAAACTATCTGGCTCTAATTACTTATGAGCCGCAGGTTCGCCTGGTTGGCTCATCCGGAGTGGTGTACTGGATGGCCGGGTTTTGGCTGACAATGTATATGCTCATCGAGCGGCGCTACTCGATTAAGAGGCGCCTACTACATGGATTCGGCGTGGGGCTTATTTTACTGATGCCTAGCGCTTTGAAGGCCTCGGTCAGCTATCGCAGTCACGCTATTGGCCTTGCGCTTGGGATTGGATTGGCCGCTGTTTACTTTATAGCAAAGAAACGGGATATTCGGGCCGCCGAAGAGCTCGAGTACGACCAGGATTACGCGCCGCCGAGTTTTTGGCCCGACAATCCTCGAATCAACTGATCCGGTTGAACTCACCCTTTGACCCGATAGCCAAGCCTCCATCTCTTCTTGCGATGCTAGAATTGGGCGAAACCTAAGAAATGAAAAGACAGACTATCCAAAAGACGAGGGTGTGATGAGAGTTCTTCTCCTGCTATCTACAATCACAGTCAGCCAGCTCTTGGGCGTACAGGGCGCACAACAAGCAACCGGAGCCGAGGCGCAGGGGCACCACCGCGATTCTTCGGCCTACATCGCCATGCTGGAGAACCCGGAGCGGGACTCGTATCAGAAGCCTGATGAGGTTGTGGCTGCTCTCGACCTTAAAGAGGGAGAAAGCATCGCAGACATTGGGGCTGGATCGGGCTATTTTGCTTTCAGGTTTTCGAAGGCCGTCACGGGCCAGGGGAAGGTTTTCGCGGTTGACATCAACCCTGACATGATTCGCCACCTGAATCGTCAAAGCCGGGATCTTGGAACTACGAACGTCGTCACGATCCTGGCAGAGGAAGATGATCCCTTGTTGCCGGACCGTTCCATCGACAGGATCTTCATCTGCAACACCTGGCACCACATTGGCGATCAGGAGAGCTATCTAGAGCTCATCAAGCAGGCCTTGAAACCCGGCGGGCAAGTGATAATGGTTGATTACAAGAAGATCGAACTGCCTGTGGGACCTCCAGTCCCCATGAAGATCGCCGGCAGCGATCTTGTGGCGCAGATGGAGAAGGCCGGATTTCAACTCTTGAAACGACATGAGTTTCTCCCTTACCAGTATTTCCTTGTGTTTTCAGTTAGTTAGCCGCCTGCCTGTCCCGGTCCATTCAGCCACTTCTGCCCAGGTTGCAAACTCCACACTCAGGATCAAGTCAGCAATGTTGAGCAAAACCGAGATGTTGACTAAAATCGTTGGCTTCTAGAAGAATCCTGCCTTCGCGGCTTGGGGCTGCGATGGCTTGACCGTTGGTCTTGTGGTCGCTTGGAGCTTGCAGCTTGTAGGGGGCCTTACGGAGGAATGTCATGAATGCATCGAAAATTGGAATTCTGACCGGGGGCGGGGACGTACCTGGTCTTAACTCAGTCATCAAATCGGTCGTTTATCGCGCGACGGAAATGGGACGAGAAGTCGTTGGCGTAAGAAAGGGTTGGGAGGGGCTGACTCACCTGAGTCCTTCTGATGCGACGGATCCGAAATAC
>DASRZI010000441.1:0-4291 GCA_035686605.1 Candidatus Zixiibacteriota bacterium | reverse complement strand
TGTTACCCGAGTTGATCCGCACGGTCATCAACACCGCCATGCAAATCGAACGCCAGCAATACTTGAATGCGGGTCCATATGAGCGTACAGCAGAGCGGCGTGGGCATGCCAATGGCTACAAGCCAAAGACGGTCACGACCCGCGGAGGCCAGGTAACTTTTGACGTGCCACAAGTGCGAGACAGCAGCTTCTACCCACAAGCGCTAGAAAAAGGGCTGCGTAGTGAACGGGCCCTCAAGCGTGCGCTGGCGGAAATGTACGTTCTGGGTGTATCAACTCGCCGCGTAGCGGCCATCACTGAGAAACTCATCGGCACGGAGGTCACCTCTGTCCAGGTTAGCCGGGCCGTAGCCGAGCTGGACCATCAATTACAGGCCTGGCGTGAACGACCGTTGGGACGTTACGCGTACCTGTGGCTTGACGCCCGATACGAAAAGGTCCGGGTTGATGGCATGGTGCGCGATGTCGCTGTTCTCATGGCCGCCGGCCTCAATCTCGATGGCAAACGGGAGGTACTGGGGATTTCCAACTCTCTCAGTGAAGCTGAAATCCACTGGCGCTCCTTTCTCGAAAGCCTGACTCAACGTGGCTTGTCGGGTGTTGAACTCATCACCAGCGATGACCACGCTGGCCTGGAAAAAGCTCGCAAAGCCGTCTTCGGTGGTGTGCCCTGGCAGCGTTGTCAATTCCACTTGCAGCAGAATGCCCAGGCGTTCGTACCTCGTAGGGCTTTGAAATCCGAAGTTGCCGCCGGTATCCGTGCAGTTTCAAAGCTCGCCACCGGCAGGATGCCGAGGAGCTAAAGGCTTTGGCGGTTCGGAGGTAGGCTAAAACAGCTTCCGACTTGGCCGACTGGATGGAAGAGAACATTCCCGATGGATTGACCGCCTTCTCTTTTCCAGAAAAACATCGTCGCCGCTTGCGGACGACAAACGGTCTAGAACGACTCAACCGTGTGATTCGTCGTCGTACGCGAGTCGCTGTCCTGTTTCCCAATACCGCATCTTGCTTGTACTTGGTTACAGCGATTGTGATGGAAATCAGCGAAGAATTGCATACCGGCCGCATTTATATTCGTCTTGATGATGATGTTTGATTGTCAACGTTCGGGATCTGTCTGAAATACACTTTTACAGATAGAATGTTGCTCTGTCTGTAAACAGGCGGCGGTCGTCGCCTTGGAGGCTGCTATCGCCTTGCCAATCAGAGAATCGCGACCTATCCTTGCATTGTGAGTGGTATAGATTTTAGGGGCACCACACTGTGCGTAGCCAGTAATGATGATCTGTCGCCAATGATCGAGATCCAACTAGAGATGGTTATTGAGCAAGCCGTTTTATTTCTACCCATGCTAGAAAATTGACTAACAGAGATCTCCAAACCCGTACGCCCCCTGGACTCACGGGAACTATCTTGCTTCAAATATCATGCCTGATACCGTTCATTTTGATTCTAGTGGGCTGCTCAACCACAATACCCACGACGTCCACCCTATCACCCACCAATTCATCGCCAATAGCCAGCTCAGCTCCAACGGTCACAACGCAGGTCATGACAGAAGCGGCAGCACTCTGGAGCTCATCCCAACCACCAACGTTAACGCCGGTACCCACAGCCACAAAGAGACCGTCTCCCACGCCAACCGCCACTCCCGTCGCACCTCAGTTTGCTACGCTTGACGAGTTCTGGTCTGGTGAAGCCATCTGGGAGCTTGACATAAAAGACACGGGTCTTCCGATCGGGGAGTCAGATACAATATTCATAGGCGAAGATGAGTATTGGTCGTATCTACACGCCAGCGATCAATCGGCAGGCGTGGTTGATCAATGTGGCGACTCTGTCCCTTTTCCCGGCTGCACGACCTTGTGGAAGAGCTATGATGGCGGACAGAACTTCTCACTAGAACAACCCACGTGTCTCTTCACCTGCGCGTCCTGCCCATGCGAAAACAGTCGTGATCATATCGAGCAGCAACAATATCCGCGTGTGTTCAGAACACCTGACATGCATTTTCTCGTCTATGAATTCGGAGCCTATGTCTATCTACGCATGTCACCAGATGGTGTCGCTTGGTCTGAACCTCATCATGTGTCAGGAACCTGGATCTGGGATCGTCAATATGGTCTATGCGAGGGAGATGCCGTCATTGGCATCCATCCGCACATTCATCAGGAGCTCCAATATGACTGCCTCGTCGGAGGTCCACCGGGAATTTTCATCGAGGGGAGCCAGATTTATGTTTTCGTAGCCCTCGGACAGGCGCCGGGCCGCATGGCTTGCCTTGTCGGAGACATCGAAAATCTGCCGGAGAGCTTTGCCCCCTGCAAGGAAAACCCGCTATTCCAGGCAGAGGGTGGGTACGGATCTGTGGAATCTTTAGGCGTCGAGGCCAACCCATACTTTGAGTTCCGTACGATCTCCTCGGCCGATGTCGTTAAGGTAGGGGATCACTATTACATGACCTATGAGGGCGTACGCGGACCCAGCAGTTATACCGTCGTGGATGATCAGTTTGGCCTGGGATTGGCAAGAAGCGCCGGACCGCAGATTGATGGCCCTTGGGAGAAATATTCGGGTAATCCGATCATCGCCGATCTTCCGGGTAACGTCGGTCTTGGACATGCCGACTTGGTCATTGTCGAAGATGCTACTTACCTCTATACAGCTACTCAAGATGGGACCCGGGCAAGGTACGTACTAATTAAGAAGTAGGCCGAATTGCCAATCCGCAGTTCTCCAAGAGGTATCCGTACGCTCTGTCAGGTTGGAAGATCTTGGAGGTCCCTGGTTAAAGTACGCCAGTAGGTGAAGCAGATCCGGGCATTAGCCTCCGCTCGGGTCAGAGAGGGGCGGTAAACCGAGCCCGGCTGGGCAGCTGGCTTCAAAAAACGACGATTGAAACGCGGCAGGTAGTTGACCAGCACCACATTTGGCCTCTTCCAGGGTACTGGCCTCAGCCCGGCGTAGTTCCTTTACCAGCCGGTCTTGGAGGGTGCCAAACAGCCGTTCTACCCGTCCCTTAGCCTGAGGTGAGCGAGCCTCAATGAGGCGGATGTCTAGCACATTCAACAAGCGTCCCAGATGTGTACGGGGTTCTAGTCCTTCTAGCTGCTCCTCAAGGGTTGGCCTTTTGGGACTCTGAAAGATGGAGTGCCGGTCTGCATACAAGGCCAACGGTAGCCCGTGGGTCTGACTGATATGGTGCAGCAAGAGGGCATATCCGGTGGCGTCTTCTTCTTCCCGAAACACCGCCCAGGGCACCTCATTGGTGGCGTCGTCAATAGCCGCGTGCAATGTTATCCATGGTCCTCGTCCCTCCAGCCAGTCATGCTTGCTGCCATCCACTTGCAAGAGCATGCCAGTCTGAGGATATCTCTGACGCCGTCTCCGATGACGAGGCCCCCGCCTTTTTCGGGGATTAGATAGCCCATGACTCCTGCGGATTCGCCGTACTGTTGGCACGGATACTAGAAAACCATGCCGTTCGTCCAATTCTTCAGCAAAGTGGCTGTCGTTGTAATCGAGATATTCACCCTGAGCCAAGCGTACGATTTCCACCTCCACGGATTCGTCCAGTTTATTGACCGGCGTTCTTCCTCGGTTGCCGTGGGCTAGCGCCGCTGCTCCTTCCAGCCGGTATCTAGCCAGGATGCGTCGTGTATGGCGCAGTGTGATTCCTAGCATATCTGCTGCTTGCTGTGCCGTCATCCTCCCAGCCACAACCTCGTTCATCACCGGTAATCGCTTCTGTTCCTTGCTGTTCAATGTCACCTCTATTTTCATAAGGGTGACATTTCCCCTTTTCAATTAATGGATGACAGATTCGCTGAACAATAACATTCCTCAGGATGGATAGTTGTGCCAGCCTTGCTCCTAACTTATAATGCTCGAATTCAACTACCAAGTGCAACAACTGGTAAACGATTAAAAAAAAACCTGATTCGATGTTTTGAATCCAAGGCATTTTCTAGGGCGATTGTTGAGTCTCTCCATGACGAATTCTATTTCATTTTCAGTAATCGTTGTGAAATCATGCTTCTTTGGAAAATACTGGCGAATGAGACCATTCATGTTTTCGTTAGTCGCTCGTTCCCAGGATGAATAGGGATGAGCAAAATAGACATTTGTACGAAGGTCACGAGCGATCTGTTCATGATCCCCGAACTCTTTGCCGTTATCCGCTGTTATTGTATGGATTTGGACCGGCAGCGTTTTCAGGAGCTCGATCACAGCATCTGCCACGGCCCGAGAGGTTTTGCGCTCGACTTTCCTCAGGACGGCCAAGCGGGCC
>DASRZI010000440.1:0-3552 GCA_035686605.1 Candidatus Zixiibacteriota bacterium | reverse complement strand
TAGTTAAAACGATGAGTCCGGCGATCCGATAATCCATATACTCGGCCTATGATGTGCTCTACACCAACCAGCGATGGATACTGGCTGACTTTGAAGGAAGTAGCCGCTGACGTCCTGTCGGTCGCTCCATCGGCAATGTGGTTCAGACCTCGCCCACGCCTTGAAATCCAGAGCAATAATCTCTTCGATGCTGGGACCGGCGAGCAGAGGATAGTCATCAAGGAATTCCTGAAACCTGATGAGTTTATCGAGGCTCCTAATCGCGAATTCAAGGCATTGGAGCTGCTGTCTCACCTCGACATAGCGCCCCAACCCAGGGCCATTTTTCCACAAAAACGCAACCGCAGGCCCTTAGTAGTGTACGACTATATGGATGGTCAGATGTGGGACAGAAGGACTCCTGGAGCCGAGGATCTTGCCAGACTTTCCGATATTTGGATACAAATGAACAGCATCCAGGACGATAATTTGTGGTTGTCGCGACATGAGGAACGTCCTATCCTCCGGATATGGCAGGATATTGAGCAGCTATTTGATGGCTACTTCTCATGGGCGAAATCTGAGATCCATCCGGCTGCCTCATTGCTGGAGCTGTGTAGAACTATTTGCGTTAAGGGTCACGGACTCGCTCTTCAGCTGTCTCGTGTAGATTTCTTTCGCTGCTTTTGTCGCGCTGATCCAAGGTTTGCCAACGTGATCAGTCGACCCGGAAGTACCTTGGGTATGGTTGATTGGGAAGACAGCGGCCTTCGCGATCCTGCCAAAGATCTCGCCGATGTATTGACCCACCCTAACCAGGAGGACCTGCTGTCTTGGCATGATTGGAAAGCCTTCCTTGATCCATATCTGGCTTCTCGGAACCGTGACGACCCGACCATAGAGAAGAGATTTCAGCTGTATCTAGGACTATTTCCCATGTGGTGGCTTGGCATCCTGCTCAACGAAGGGGTCAGGAGATTCGAAAAAGGCGTATTCGATGGCTGGAGTATTCATGGCATAGAACCGAACCAGAAATTGGGCCGATATCTGGGTCGAGCATTGGCATGGCCAAACTATGACTATGATCCAATGGGTGGGGACTTTGCCGGGACGGTTTTCTTTCCCGGCGAGGCATGATCTAGAACTAGGTTGCTCCCGAAACGATTAACCAGCCGCTTCCTTTACAGCCTGTACATACGCCGGTTCCACCGCAGCGACGACATTTCTTCAACGCAGCTTCAGGATCCATTCCATTGCCCTTGCATCGCGGACAATCACCTGTTCCTTTGCACCCGCGGCACTGGACGGCGCCAGTCTTATTTGCGTTCTTGTTGCTCATAGTACTCCATTGTATATAAGTCGCCGCTGCAGGCTCGTCTTGAATAGCAACTACATAGCGGCACAAAGCTCTGCCTCCTCATTATAGTCAATCAACGGCAGCCTTGCACTTAAGGTCCAGGATAACACGACCTATTCCTATTACTAGCTGCAGCATACTGCCTTCGCTTATATGGCGTCGTGCCAGGCAGTCTTTCGATAATCCCAATTACAGATCACCAGAGCAACCATGGTCGCTTTCTATGTTCCAATTGTGTCGCTGCCAATCACCAAATCAGATGGTTCGGTGCGGTTAATCTTCGCCGCTATGGGGTACCTATATCTAGTTGTTGTAAATACATACGACTTTTATTGACTGTAGTCCTTTTAGAGGTTATAGTTTGCCTGGTTAGACGCTTCAGTTTCAATTGGGCTTATATGCATCGCTGGACTGACGAGTCTGGCGGTTTTTTTGTGTTAATGAATATAGCGTCTGACTTAATAGTCTAGACAGGAGGTCGAGATTAAACATGGCCGATGAACGTGAAACCGGAACTGTAAAATGGTTCAACGAGAGTAAAGGATACGGTTTCATAGCCCGCGATGAAGGGGGCGATATTTTCGTGCACTATTCGGGTATTGAAGGGAGTGGATACAGGATTCTTGAGGAAGGGCAGCGCGTGGAGTTCACTGTAGGCGAAGGGCTGAAAGGACCTGCCGCGGTGAACGTCCAATTAGTCTAGTCTATGACGAAACTATCATTTGCTGTTGCCAACGACATGGTCGTTGGCATAGCATACGAGCTGCGACTCGAGGATGGGGATATCGTTGACGACGCACCGAATGAAGAGCCATTTGAATTCATTCAAGGACATGGGGATGTCATTCGGGGATTGGAAGAAGCACTCTACGGCTTGAAGATTGGGGACACTAAGAAAGTCCGTGTGACGGCTGCCGATGGTTACGGCGTGCCAGATCCGGAAGCCTTTGTCCTGGTTCCTCTGAACTCATTTCCTGAAGACTTGGAATTGAGCGAGGGCATGGTATTAGCCATGCGGGATAAGGACACAGATCAAAGTGTCGAAGCCTTTGTAACGGAGCTCAGGGAAGATGGCGTTTTGATGGATCTTAACCATCCGCTCGCCGGTGAGACTCTGTTCTTCGACGTTGAGATTGTTTCACTGCGTCCAGCCGCCCCTGCCGAGCTTGCCCATGGGCACGTGCACTCCTCCACACATAGTCACTAAACGAAACAAGATCCCGTAAATCCAATATCTTCTTAATAAAAGTGCCCCTCCATTGAGAGGGGCTTTTGCGGTTGATAAATCACCGACCATATAGTTCACCAAAGCATTCGACTATGTTCTCAGTTCGCGTATTGATATCTTTCTTTCTGGCGCTCGCGATTGGCTTGATCTCGAGCGCCTGTGATTCCCAGGAGAGAGTGGTCGCGGCAACGGAAATGTCAGCACCCAGTATCACGATTATTCCAGGCAAAGATGATGTGCAAAGTGAGGTTACTCTTCAGGATGGCTTGACTATCGTTGATATAGTTAGCGAAAGCGGAATAGGCAGCGCCGAAATTCGATATCCCACCCAGCCACAACCAGAATCCATTGTGCTGCGAATGCATCTCGGCGGCCTTGAAGATTTGCAGATCAAGAGCAGGGAATCTACTATCCAAGCATCGGTTTCTAGCATCCACCCTTATCCGGTTCTCCAATCGATCGTTACACAGGGAGAAGAGTCGGCCATCGAGCAATCAAGCCCTTACTGGCTGGATATCACAATCGTGAATGATATTTCCGGCAAACTTGCCGAAATTCCTCTGGAAAGTGGACATTTTGAAGTCATTGTGCCGGAATCAATTATTGGCAGGGGACAAGGCGCTGTCGATGAAAACGCGATGAGCGCGATCAGCGTGAGCTGGATAGATTTCTTCCGCTAGAGAACGTTCCTCGCTCCGCCGTGAGAAGCTGCCATCACCTGAAGAATCAAGAGCCATATTGGCAGCGCAAGTTCTCTTAGCAGTTTAGTCAGATATAATAGTTGGGAGCAGACCTCGCCGCGTGAGACTTATTCCTGGTGGCACGTTGAAGACGACGCCATCGCCTTCTTGCGGTCTTAAGGGCTGAGAATTATCCAGTCTGAAGATGCTGGTCGCCATTTCCATGCCTGCTTGAGCCTTGACGACATAACCCCCTTCATCAGCTCCGGGGGTTAGAATGAGGAAAACCAGGTCCCCGTTTGCATCTG
>DASRZI010000439.1:0-5448 GCA_035686605.1 Candidatus Zixiibacteriota bacterium | reverse complement strand
CCGGGCTATCGACAGCTATATCTTACCCGGCGACATAACTGGACTTGCCCGGATATCAATCATCATGCTGGTGGTTCTATTTGTTGGCGGCTTGGCAGCTATTGTTTACGGAGTATTGATGGTCCAGATCGCCCAGCGAGTAGTGGCCGACATACGAGTCGAATTATTCAACCATCTACAGATCTTGTCCATGGCCTATCACGACCAGAACAGGGTTGGCGACCTGATGAGCCGTGTCACCAACGACACCGAGGCCATCAATCAAGTCCTATCGAATGGCCTGGTCCAGTTTATTACCAATATCCTGTTGTTGGGCGGCATCATGGTGGCCATGTTCATCTTGAGCTGGCAGCTGGCCCTGGGAGCGCTGATATTGCTGCCTCTCATGCTCTATATCACCATGCTGGTTACTCGCCGCAGTCGCGTCGCCTTCCGCGAAGTGCAGCAATATCTGGGTTCGATGAACGCGGTCATGGAAGAAAACATCTCCGGTATTCGCGTTGTACAAGCCTTTGCCCGGGCTTTGGATACGTTGGCCCAATTCGAAGTGGTCAATGGCATGAACCGGCGTTCTGGGACCAAAGCAGACATTATCACAGCCGCGCTGGGGCCGATGTTCACTACCATGAGCACTATCACCATCGCCGCCACGGCCTTGCTGGGTGGATGGCTGGCCTTGGAAGGCATCGTTACCGTGGGAGTGATCGCCACCTTTGTGGTCTACATCATGAACTTCTTCCGGCCGTTGCGCGGCATCGCCATGCTTTACAATCATCTGCAGTCAGCCTTGGCCGGTGCAGAGCGCATTTTTGAAGTGTTGGACACGGCTCCATCGGTGCCCGACCGGCCGGGCGCCAGGCCGCTGGCTAAGGTGCAGGGTTCGGTGGTTTTTGACCGGGTGACCTTTGGCTACGATCCGGACAAACCAGTGCTGGCTGATGTCAGCCTGGAAGCCAAACCGGGCCAGACAGTCGCCCTAGTGGGTCCGACGGGGGCGGGCAAGACGACTATTATCAACTTACTGAGCCGCTTCTACGATGTGGACGGTGGGTCCATCACCATTGACGGGCAGGACATTCGCCAGGTGGAACAGGCTTCGATTCGCAAACAGCTGGGCATTGTCTTGCAGGATACGTTCCTCTTTTCAAGCACGGTGATGGAGAATATCCGGTACGGCCGGTTGGACGCGACTGACGAGGAAGTGGCGGCGGCGGCAAAATTGGCTAACGCGGATTGGTTCATTCGCCATCTACCCCTAGGTTACCAGACGGTTCTATCCGAGCAGGGCCATAATTTCAGCCAGGGTCAGCGGCAGCTGTTGGCTATCGCCCGGGCCATCCTGGCCGACCCGCGAATCTTGATCCTGGACGAAGCTACCAGCAGTGTAGATACGCGGACGGAGATGCTGCTGCAGGCGGCCTTGCTGCAGCTGATGGCCGGCCGGACAGCTTTCGTCATTGCACACCGGCTGAGCACCATCCATTCGGCCGACCAGGTGCTGGTCATCGACGGCGGCCGGATAATCGAGCGTGGCAACCACCAGTCGCTGTTGGCCGAGAAAGGATTCTATTACCGGATGCACTTGAGCCAATACCGGAATGAGATGGCATAGAAACACAAAGATGCCGCCCAATTTTTCAGTCTCGTGTTGGTCAATATGCAACAGTCTTCTTACCCGTTGACTTCTCACTCCCTCCATGCGAAATTCATCTCCCGCCATTTTTGAATCATGTATATTGGGGATCAAAGGGTGGGCAAGATTAATTTATAATTTTCCAGACTTTTCGTTGTGAATGACCAGGGGTCGCGTGCGACAGGTTTGGAGAATCACCATTAAAAATCACCGCGCCACCAATTCTCTCCTTATCTTGCTGCTAGGCATAGTTGCGGGCGCGCTATGTCAATGCGCTCCTACTGGTCTATTTGAAACTAAGCCCCAATTGGGAGATACCAGCCAGCGGCAAACGGATGGGGCAGCGATGGTATTTGTACCTTCCGGGGAGTTCTTGATGGGGATTGATTACCTCGGTATGCGCTACGCCATTCAACTTTGCAGGCAATTAAAAGGCAGCGTGGAAAACGGCGTGTGTCAGGGAGCTCCTTTCGCCAACGAAATGCCCGCTCATCCAGTTGTGCTCGATGCCTTCTGGATTGACCGCACCAAGGTCACAAACGGGCAATACCAGCGCTGAGTCGAAGACAAACCATGTTCACCCCCATCCGATGAGTCTTCTTTCACCCGAGAGACCTACCTCGGTGATCCAGCCTATTCGGACTATCCCGTTGTCTGGATCACGCGGGACCAGGTCGTGACGTATTGCTCGTGGGCGGGTGGACGCCTTCCAACTGAGGCTGAGTGGGAACATGCTGCCCGGGGACCAGATAGCCTGACATTCCCATGGGGAGAAGAGTTCGAGTCTTCGCGCGTCAACTACTGCGATGCTTCCTGTGCATACGGCGTTGTCGATCCATCTTACGATGATGGTTATCCGGAGACTGCGCCAGTTGGCAGCTTCCCAACCGGCGTAAGCTGGAACGGCGCAATGGACATGGCCGGCAATGTAAGGGAGTGGGTGGCGGACTGGTTTAGCTACTATTCTCATGACGCTCAGGAAAACCCGCGCCGTCCAGACGAAGGTCAGTCACATATTCCAAAAGGGAGATGCTGGCTAGATACGCCGGATGACCTGCGAAGCAGCAACCGCGGCGAGAATACATCTGACTACACTCGTCACAAGGTTGGCTTTCGCTGTGTGACGGATCTAGATTGAGGCTGAGATCAGACCATGGTTTTTGTGACCACGATCCTCAATGGCGATTCCTAGACTGGGCAGCAATGAAGTTCTTGAATAAAAGCCGGTAGCCACTGAAAAGTTCCTCAACCTCTCCCCCAGGTTCACTGGAAATCAATGATTCAGGTTTGGAAATCATGTAAGCTGATTCGCCTGATGTTTTCCCAGCTTCGAAATGAGAATTACTTCCCAGAGATACGTCATCGATGAACAGATTGCTGTTTAGAATATTGTCTGTAAAGGCGGCGATTTCCAGTATTACATTCTGACCAACATAGGCGTTTAAGTCGACAGTTCTCAATCTCCAGCCGTTTGTATTCCCGGCTTCGCAGAGCAGGAAAGCATCGACGGCCGTGTCATTAATAAGCACACCGGCGATATCATAATCAGGATCACAGATATCCTCTGAATCGATCCAATGCCAATAGCGCAGCGTTCTCGCGCTAGCAGCGAGGTAAATATCCTGCGACAAAATTGAAGCTTCGTTTGCATCTCCTCCTAGCCAGGCAGCCCAACTTCCATTGTGTGGTGACTCGGGTAAATCGATATCCTGTAGGATCAATTGCCAGCCGTTGCTCGAATACTCATCCCAAACCACTGGGCCTTGTTCAAAACCACCATTGAGCAGAATACTATGCGGCGCTGAGGTTGGGAGCTGGGGTTGGTGTAGGGATTGGAGTAGGATCGCGACGTAGCATTGGTAAGAGAGCGATCGGTTCGAGGGTTGCGCTATCGGTGAACGACCTCGGTTCCTGCGTCTGAGGCTCCATGGTGCTCGTCAACGCCACGGACATGGCAGTTATCGGAAAAACACCTAGCATCAGTATAATAAGGACTACGGCCCCTAGGGTGAATCCGATCAGCAAATGTAATCGTCTCTTTCTTTCCATCTCGCCCCCTTATGGCTCTCGACAAGATTACTTCCTACATCATAATAAGCGGGCTCGATTTTGTCCAGTATCGATTGTTTCGCAATAAATATCTGTTCAGCTGGCTGCTGTATCATTTACCCGCCGCTACCTCACCCTAGTCCTCAGGCACTACGAGTCCGCTCGCAACGTCAGTCCCCTGGCGACGTCTCCCTTCCATATCGCTTCATTATTGCACTCCAGAGACTAAGCGCGGGATTAGGTAGAAAACGAACTGTACTGCTTATGGTGCGGGTTTGATCGCGACGGTAAGATCCAAGGTCCAATAATGTTTTTCAGCAAACCATCCTCAAAATAGATCTCCATGCTTTTTTGTCCGGAACGAGGTATCGGACTCTCGTCTCCGAACATCAGAAGTGGACGCAGCTGCTTCGAGCATGATCCACCTTTCCGAGAACTATGATTACTCCGATTTTACCCTCATAACCCGACTACGTCGTCAATCGGAAGGAGCGCCTCAGCCCACCAGACAGGATCCACCGGCCGTTGTCCCACCGTTGGCTCGATGGTGGGTGCGCCGGCAATGGGTTGTGCTTGGGGCGAGACGTGCGCCTGCCGGACGATCACTGCATCCGAGTTGACGTTGAAGACTGTCAAGTCCTGGGTTTGCACCACTGGTCCATCGTATACCTTGCGCAGCGACTGGAGGACGATGGGCACGATTGTGGGTGTGAAGACGGTGTGCCACAAGCCGGCCATGCGTGGTTTTACCAGGCTGAATACTTTACCTGCAGTGGTGGGCATTGTATGCCCTTGGGTAAGTATCAGCGTGGCTCGCCGAGCGGCAGATCCATCGACTTCGCGAAAATCTCCGCAGGTGGAAAGCATTCGAGTATGACTAAATCGACGTCACCTGCGCAGGCTTCGACAAGGGTTCGAGTAGGACGCGTGTCACCGGAATGGACAAAGGTAAGACTCGCAAAGTCAATGCGGTAGCCCACAGCACCATCCAGCGCGTGGATAACTGGGAAGGCGGTCACCTTCACTCCGTTCTGGTCATATACGACTTGTTGTTGGCGGAAGTCAAATTCGGTCGCGATCATTTGAAAGCTCTCATTGCTGTGGACACCTCGTGTGCTCTTGGAGTCCCAGGCACATGCGACGGCGATATGCTCTACAATCTGCTTTGTGCCAAACTTTGGCTCAGAGCCGCTTGGTCCCCAGACGTATACCGGCCCGGCCCGTCCAGCCTTGCGATAACTCCCAAAAAGGGTGATCAGGTCAGCCGTGTGGTCGGCGTGGAGGTGCGTTAAGAACACTTTGTCCAGCTTGTTCACTGGTAGGTTTAGGCTGGCGAAGATGGCTAACGAACCGGCGCCGAGATCGAGAATGAAGAGATCCCTTTCGGGATTGCCAACTTCTACCAGGATGCTAGCAGCGGCTTGTGCTCGCGTGACCCAGGGATTGCCGCTTCTGAGCACAGAGATGCGCAGCTCGCCATCTTCAAGCTCCTCCGCTCCGGGAACGAACATCTCTGCATACTCTCTGTGCGGGGTTCCGACGATTGGTGTGGTCGTTAAAGCTCTGCAACCCCCCGCGAGTTGGGGCATGTCCAAAGCTGAGAGATCTTCTTGTGTCATCTGGCTTTCTCCTTGTGACGACGGTCTGCGGCTATTGCCACTCAATCATTAACCGATATCACTGCTGATTCTTGTTATCGCTTCTGATGGATTTCTGTCGTCTTTTACATTGAGTTTACTCGGTAAACTGACCCTTTAAGGCATTAT
>DASRZI010000438.1:0-14276 GCA_035686605.1 Candidatus Zixiibacteriota bacterium | reverse complement strand
GATTGTCTCCTCTCTGCGTACGATACCGCCAGAGCGGGTCACTGAACCGCCCCTCTCGACTGGCTCTGTGAAGTATATACCTGATGCCACACATAGGATAAATCCAACCATGGGGATAATCATGAATCGCCAACGAGTTGGGCTATCCTTTTCAATGAACCAGGATCTTCGCGAAATCCACCAACCCACGAAGAGGGCGAGAATTGAAGCGGGCACAAAAACACTTATTGAGCCCCATTGGGCATCCCACTTACGGTATTCCCAGATAAGATAAAACCAGGTAGTTAGAGCAAATCCACTCATGCAGACGTACATGATTCGCCTTTGACGATCGGCATCTCTTTCGCCTTCATGACTACGAAATTGGTTTCTCTCCGTTGTTATTACTCCACCGGCTGAGGTACTATCGAGCATCCGACGTCCATAAGGACAATGACGGCAGCGAGTAGGGTGGTAGTAATTGGTTTGTCCACAGTGAGGACAAATCCAGCCGTCTACCTCTGATGTAGACATTGTCATTCCTCTCTTTATGCTCCAAGTCCGATAATTACAACCAGCTTATCAGCTGCCTTCTGCGTATGTTTGGCATATTTGTGCGACTTTCTGCGATTATGCCCATGAGCTATGGACTCATGCCGAGTTGCATCACCGAGATTTTTAGCAAAATGCGCGATTACCGCATAAGCGTTTGGCAATGACCAGATGGCAGGATGTGTCTTGAGGATTCAGAGAGAATGGAACTTAGCAGTGGAAGGTAAACAATCTTTAGAGACGATGGGTGGTATTATAATTGGTTGGCGGGTAGCGTTGTATTACCGGCTGCGTGCCATGCGGCGGTAAATCCGTTAAACAACGGCCTTGACTAACAGGACCAAATCCGACCGCAATGGCTACCTAAGGAACATTTCGACCAGGACCTCGTATATTGTCTGCCAACGGGAGTTCCGGAGCTCATACCAGTGGTAATCGCACTTGGTACATCGGAAGTTGCAGACGTCCTTTGCCAGAGATCCATCAAACGATCTGCCAAGATTGTTTCTTGTGAACCAGGCTTTGCACTGGGGACAAGGCCAACCTCTCGAGGCAATAATATAAAGTCCAACTACGAGCAAGATGCCAGAAGCCGCAATACAAAATCCAATTGCATCCATGATGAATCCCTTTTGCTGCTAAGACAAGTACACCCCGTCACCATTAGCATAGGACATCCTATCTGCGCCGATGTGGCGTTTTTGTGCGACTTTCTGCGATTATGCCCATGAGCTATGGACTCATGCCGAGATACATCATTGGCAGGTGAATGGAGAAACCGGTTACCTTCTGCCCCCTCCTGTTACTTCCCAGTACGGAGCTTCTCTTTGGCTACTTTTCCCCCAGATCATACGAAATGCGCTATATCCGCGCGAAATTATCTATCTGTCTTTTTGCCGCCTGCAGCGTTCAGCATATCCATCTCTAGGAAGAGCTATCATGCCTGCTGCTGAATGCGAACGATGGATGAGAAGTGTTGATCCAGTGCCCTTCCTGATTCTCTCTACTACGATCCAGGCCGCGATGTTAGGAAAACTTTGCGATGTTCTCGGGATCAGCGAAGAATATGGCCGCATCCTCCATCGTTTCTGGAAAGCCCTCTAGCCATTCAGGGTATTCTGCGTCCATGACTCGGTCTGACATAGGCAGATAGGGCTTGAAGTCTAGGATGGGTGTTCCATCAAACGCATCAATCCAGGCCAAATCGACCGTGCCAGATTGCTCATCAACATCAATCAAGAAAGACGTTGTGATGGCGATGGGATTTGGCAGGGCTTCTGAGCGGTTGGCAAATACGCCAGACCTAACACCCGGGGCGTACGGGAGCTCGACAACCAGATCTCCACGCCGGTCGACAGTGCTGTCAAGCCGATCTGCCCACCAAAGGACGATGGCATGGGTGCAGCTGCCTAAACCTTTCAGGGCGGGACGGTACTCCTGCAAGATATTCAGACGGAAAAGACCCTGGCTTTCGTCGACCTCTACGTGGCCGACCGGAGTGATTTCAATTTTGGTTTCATCAGTCATCTTGCTGTCCTCCCATATCTATCATCAAATGGTTTATCTCGTTGTTTAGGTATTACTAGCCAAATGTTCCAGGCGAGTGACCAGGTCAGCCAGGAACGAGAGTTCGGCATCTCCAAGGACAAAACCGTAGTCGAATAAAACATCCAGCGGAAAGAAATTGATTCCAAGATTCTCAAGTTCATTCCTCTGGCGCTCAAGGTCCGTCTTCAGCCAATCCCGATAGGTCTTGACAGCTTCCAAGGCCTCATCGGGTGGGATATTCCACAGATTGTGCAGTCCCATCAGGAAATTGGTGTAGGTGGATTTCGGATGCGAGAGCGCTTGCAAGGTGGACTTCTTCCAGATTTTTGCCCCATCAGGGGTGATTTGGTAGACCTTGCGCGGATTCCCTTTCTGGAGAGTCACCGCATCGGTAATCTCAATATAACCCTTCTCCTCCAAACGCTGCAGGATGTAATATATCGAGGATGTGGATAGGTCCGTCCAGGTTCGCATATTGTGCTGGGTGATCTCCTGCTCGACCTGGTAGCCGTGCATGGGCTGTTCGCAGATAAGGCTTAGGATCACGAGTTCAGCATCGGTAAAGGAGGATTCGGTCATTAATATATTCCAGTACTGTAGTATTCTAGCGCTGGAAGGAACTTAATTTCCGTTTGGCTGTCAATTAAGCAAGACCCAAAATTAGGATCAGCCGCATGCCAGCCTATGATGGCTGGGGTAGTTCAGACGGGTAAAAAACCACTGGGTTTTTCCAGTTGGTTCAAAGCAAGCTCTTTGCTAAATTCTGTTTACTTTGTACTCTTTGATCAAAGCTGAGACGGATGACTAAACTAGCTATGAACCCATTGGAGCGCATGCAGAGGCGGCTCAAAGGCCAGGTGGTGGACCGGCCGCCTAACTTTGATATTTTCATGACGATGGCTGCCCATCAAATCGACCAGCCGTTGTCTGCTTTCTACAGTGATTACCGCGTGCTGGTGGCGGCAAACATGGCTATGTTGGAAGCTTTTGACCTGGATATTGTCCAGGCCATCTCGGATCCATTTCGGGAGACGGCCGATTTTGGGGCAGTGGTCGAATTCCCAGAGGATGACCTGCCCTTGTGCCGGCGACCCTTGCTGGAGCAACCAGAAGATCTCAGCCAGCTCGAAGCGCCAGAACCCGGCAGCGGCCGCAGGATGAGCGACCGTCTCTCAGCGGTGCGTTCCTTCCGAGAGCAGGTTGGAGGGCAGGTTCCGGTCATGGGTTGGGTCGAAGGCGCCTTGGCCCAAGCGGCAGATCTGCGCGGTGTTATGGACCTGATGATGGACCTGGTTCGTCGTCCAGAATGGGTTGCCGAACTGCTGGAAATCTGTGTTGGAGTCGAGATCGCTTTCGCCCAAGCGCAGATAGAAGCAGGGGCGGATATCATCGGACTCGGCGATGCCGTGGCCTCGCTGATCTCGCCGGAAATGTACCGCCGGTTCGGGCTGCCCTATGAGCAGCGGGTTTTCGTCGCGGTCCATGAGATGGGCGCCCTGGCTCGTCTGCATATTTGCGGCGATACGACCCACATCCTAGACGATATGGTCAAGAGCGGGGCGGATATCATCGACCTGGATTGGAAGGTTGATATGAGCGCCGCGGCCGAAAAATTTGGGGATCAAGTCTCCTTCTGTGGTAATTTCGATCCGGTAGCCGTGATGCTCCATGGCACAGCGGACCAGGTCTATGCGGCAACACAAGCTTGTATGCGGTCAGGGGGCCCGCGCTCAATAAGCGCTGCCGGCTGCGAGATACCGGACGGCACGCCGCCAGCTAATTTGCATGCCCAAGCCCAAGCACTGGGTGATCTGGCGGCATTGTAAGGAACAATATCTCGACTTTCAACGTTAAAGCGTATAGTAAGCAAGATTTCGCTTCATCGTTTTCCTTAGATAGGCGTCCAACGGAGTCCTGATTATTCTCCAGGCAGGCAAGTTACGTTTCCATCAGGCTGCGTCGACGTGACCGACCGCATTGCGGGATTGGAAATGGGGGCTGATGCCTATGTAACCAATCCCTATGACCTGTGGGAAGTCATTACTCGGGTATGGGCTCGTGTGCGCAGCCCGGAACTAACATCGCCCTAGATGCCACCATCGGCGGTTTGCAGATGGACTTCAGGCTTTAATTGACCCATTTTTGTTTTTATCCTCTTCTGATCAGCACAGATCTGCGTTTATCAGCGTTCCAAGAGCAGACGAACTTAAAGACGAACACTGGTTATTGCCATACTAGCAGTCGAAGATCGCCTACGAGAAGCTGGATATGCTGAGCCCCTGAATTTTCGATTGACTGTGGTGGAACCAATCCTGCGATGCACCTCAAAGGTGCGTTGCAGGTGATTGATTATTGACGTTTCTACTGGACGGCAAGAGCATCGCACCGGGGAGGTGCAACGCTCTGCCTTGGTAAGATTCATCTCATCCACCGGATGGCCGAGCTGAACAGAGAGAGTCATCCTTATTGAGACTTATCCATCTCTAGTCCACCGAATCCTGGGTTGGAAGATCGGACCAGTATCAGTTGCCCATCTTGTTGCTTGTTGTTTATTGGGAGGTATTGACCGGGGAGATCTCATTATTTCTCGATCTCATTACCCCATTAGCGGTGACCACGGGAATACTCTTCGGTCTGCTGCAACTTCGCCATTACCATTTATCTCAAAAAGAGAAGCAACTCTACTGTTGCTGAATTCATTCCAGATAAAGGACTTTTTTGAAGGTATCTTGATCATCCAAGAGCTTCCAAGTGGGTTAGCGAAGGCGGCGATTGAAGACAGGGTTGGAGAAGAAATCGGATCGGTCTACCTGGTGATGAGCACCTGGGAGAATATTGGAATTCTTACTTTCAATCACGAGGTCTCGATAGACACGGTGCATGACGCCTATGGCAGTCGAATCGTGGTTTCATGGCAAAAGCTAGAACAATACGTGACAGATCTGCGGGGTGAACTTCAGCGTAAGTCTGAGTTCGAGTGGTTTCAATGGCTTGCGGAAAGGATGATGGAAAACGAGAAGGTAGAGCCACCTATTGCAGCTTACCTTGCCCATCGCGATTGGCAATAATGAAAGTGCCTAGCGCATATTGATTCCTGAATCCGCGATAATCCTGGCATCCTGCCGGTGTAATCTGCATGAGACGTGCGAAAAACAGTTGGTCTAATACATAGACAAAGAATGGACGATATATGTACCGTCCATTCTTGTACACACTTATAAACCTCTCGCGCAAACCTTTCCCTGACCTGCAAAAATCAGGAAAAGCCTATGCCACTTGAACAGTTGGCGATCCTTCAATAATCTCATCCGTCCCTTTGTCTGCGGATGCGGCGAGCTTATCCCAAACCTTTGGCCATAGGAATAATACCAGAAGTACGAAGCAGGAAATCGGAGCCAGGGCGAACAACGAGAACCGTCCCAACTCTTGCGCGGTGACGATGGCAAGCGGTATGCCGACTATTAGTTCCAGCGTCCCCGCGGAAAGTCCTAGGACCCGCATCCATTCTTTAGGCTGCATTAGTAAGCCCACTGTTACCACGCCCCAGCCGATCATGGCGACCCAGTGCAGTCGCTGTACCATAGTGAATATAGGCGCTCCGACGGTAATGATGCGGCTCGTGCTGGCGATGCCGTTCATGAAGCAGAATACGAAAGCCATACCCGAGAGCAGGCCGACTACGGTGATGTTCCAAGGCAGTTTTCCAACCAACCTGGCAATAAGGAAATACATGATCAGGTAGGGCCAGAAGAGGGTGAAATAGATTGGCGGCAAGCCTGCAGCCATGTAGGGCACGTTTATGAACCAACTGCCTTGCATTGCCAATACAATGGCTATCACGGACAGAAAAAAAGCCCATTTTCTGGATGTAAAGAAGCCGTAGGCGCTAACCGCAAAGAGCACCCCAGCCAGAATGCCCATGTCCGTGATAAGCGGATGGAGCCACTTTAAAAGAATTTCACAGCCTGGCTCGGCCGCTTCAGCCGCCATACCCCGCTCATACCAATTCATGAACAAGACATAGTGCCCGACGATGCCCATCAGGGCGCCGACGACAGCCAGACCTCCTCCCAGTTTTTCATTTTGCTTCATGAAATCTACCTCCTAATATGATTGTCGAAATGGCGTCTCTCTGTGGAGCTACATATTCGTAAGCATCCCATTGTGGGTCATCTACGGACTCGCCAGCTCTCCTGTATGGCACGAACAGCCCTTGTAATAGGCCGTATCATTGTGGGCAGCGACAAAGATCTTTGTATCTGGCTTGATAGTCAGAGGGCATTCTTCAAAGAAAAGTGGGGCCTCATCCCACTCCGCTACTTGAATATCACAGGCCACATAAATAGTTCCCTCCCATGTGTCAGCGCAGACCGGGCCATGAATCACCCGATCGACCTCTGCCATCTTGCCCTTTATTTGTACCAAGGTAGGCGAATTGACTGGTTGAGAATCTTCGGATGAGGTGAAGGACGGGAGGGAGCCAATGCTGGTGAAGTAAGTGACGCTACCCTCGGGGCAAACAGTTGAAACGCGCTGGCAGGCCGAGACAATGAAAAGGACTGAGATCAGGATAATGGCGGCGATGTACCTCATATCTTCACTGCCTCAATTTCGCACACGCAAACAGCCTGCAGCCCTCGTATGTGAAGAATATCACAAACAAATGATTACTTCTTTGCTTTTAGGCAAATCATGAAGAAGCTATTGTCCAGACCGAAGCTTAGATCCGCACTTTGGGCAACGATCTTTTTGGGGGGTGCCTGACCAATTTGCTGCCTCCCCACCCGAAAAAACCAGGTTATACTGTAAGAACCAAGTTTGGATGGATTGCACCATGTCGAACGATCTAGAAAATCTGATAGGCCAGGTCCCAATATTCTCTTCATTGAGTCAGGCCGATCGCGATTTGTTGGTCCGTGAAGCAACATGTCGCAAACTTGACGAAGGGGATTGGGTTGCTCATTATGGTGATGTTTGGCCCTATCTTTTCGTCGTCGAAACGGGCGCCATCACGGCCCTTAAGGAATCCAGTGGGGGGAGAAGCCTGCTGGTTGCTCGATTTGATCCAGGTGAAGTATTTTGGGGGTTGGCCTTTTTCCTGGAGGACGCTCCTACTCCGGCAGGACTCACTGCCTCGGAAGCCAGTAAAATTCATCTCTGGTCTAGAGACGCTCTTTTGCCCATCTTGCTAGAAAATGGGGCTATGTCCTGGGAGTTAACGTTGCTGATGGTACGCAGGATGCTGCTGGCCAGTAAGATCGTTGAAGGGCTCGCATTTCAACCAGTCGCCGGCAGATTAGCGAGCTGGCTGCTGGATAAATACGCTCAAACCGATGGCGACCTTGTCTCCCGCGATGTGACCCTGGACGAGATGGCTGCCCATATTGGAACAACTCGCGAGATGGTATGCCGCGCGCTTTATCGCTTTGCCGAAGATGGGGCCGTTCAGATAAACCGGACCGAGTTCAAGATCTCCGATTCAGCTATCTTGGAGAGATACACGGCCAAAAGCAGGTAGCGGCTCTAGCCCCTGATCAATTGGAGCCTGTGAAGCAGCGCCAGATATTGATGAACCGCAGCTTTAGCTTGTTGCCAACGAATCATGGATATCCGGAGCAAGACGATCTTTTCTTATGCCCATGATCTGTGTCTGGGGCAGCAAATACAAAACGAACGTTTTCTGATGGAGAAAGAGTGATGAGAGAAAATGACCCCTGGTCGGCAGAGGCAGCTTACCAATTTATGCACCGGAACATGCCTGGAACAGGAGAACCGGCACTGGAGTCGCCGGATCTGCAGGCTAAGACCTGGGGACGGAGATGGGGCGTCAACAGCGATGTTGGACATCTGCGAACCGTCCTGGTGCGAAGACCAGGGCAGGAGTGGGCCGTCATGATGTCCGGCGGCGAATATGTGGACCAAGCGCGAGCTTGGATCGGTCCGGATATGATGTGGTATTGGGCCGATATGAACCGTCCCGATTTGGAGCTGGCTCAAGCCCAACACGATGGTCTTGTTACAGCCCTAGAAGCTGAAGGCGTGGAAGTCGTTCATTTGCACGAGCCACCTGTCCACCTGACCAAGTCGATCTTCACCCGTGATCCGGCCATTATCACCCGGGGTGGAGCGGTCATTTGTCGTTTTGGCATCGACTACAGGCGTGGCGAGGAATTACCCTTTACTCGCACGCTGGCCCATCTCGGCATGCCCATATTGCATACGATACATGGCACGGGATTGATGGAAGGAGGGGGATTTGCCTGGTTGAACTCGGAAACAGCCGTGGTGGGCATAGGTCACCGCAGCGATTTGGAAGGGGCCCGACAGCTTGGTGAAGTGCTGAAGACCCAGGGAGTTGACCTCCATCTCATCGACAATCTCGGTTATGGACTGCACATCGATGGCTCATTCGTGATGGTGGATAGCGATATGGCATTGGCCTTTAGCTTTGAACTTCCCTGGCGTTTCCTGGAGAAGCTGAAGGAACTCGGCATTCGTGTTCTGGAGGCCGATCCTCGTGATGGTCCATTTGGGGTTAATTGTCTGGCGGTCAGTCCTGGACGAGTGATCATGGCCGCCCATGCCAAACGGACAGCGGACCGCCTCGACAAATTGGGCGTCGAGGTAATCCTGGTAGATTACAGCGAAATTCATAAGGGCGGCGGCGGCATCCACTGCTCCACCCTGCCTCTTGTACGCGATGACGTCTAGGCATGCCTGCTTAGGGCGATATCAATATTTTGGAGTCAACCATGCGAGATGATTCTTACCAGACGCTGCGTGTAAACGGTGACCGGCTCTGGCGGCGACTAATGGAAATGGCCAGGATCGGAGCAACACCCAAAGGAGGAGTCTGTCGCCTTACCCTTAGCGATGAAGATAAAGTCGGCCGGGACTTATTCGTTCGTTGGTGCGAGGAGGCTGGCTGCTCCGTTGGAGTGGACCAAATAGGCAATATATTTGCACGAAGGTCAGCTCTGGAATCCGAAGAAGATGAAGAATCCAGTTCAGTGTTGGTAGGAAGCCACCTGGACAGCGTGCCGACCGGCGGAAAGTTCGATGGCCCTCTGGGCGTTCTGGCGGGTCTGGAAGTAGTTGAGACGCTCAACGACCACAACATCGTCACCTTAACCCCTGTGGAAATTGTTTCCTGGACCAACGAGGAGGGTTCGCGTTTTGTGCCGGCCCTGGTTGGTTCAGGCGTATTCGCCGGCGCTTTCGACCTGGATTATGCCCTGTCTGTGAAGGATAAGAGCGGCCTCTCATTCGGCGCCGAACTAGAGCGCATCAGCTATTCAGGTGCAGAAAAAATTGGGAGTAGATCCTTCAAGGCGACCTTTGAAATGCACATTGAACAAGGACCGATCCTTGAACAAGAAGGGAAGACCATAGGCATCGTCACAGCCGTCCAGGGCATGCGCTGGTATGAGGTCGTGTTAGTAGGGAAGGAGGCACATGCCGGTCCAACACCAATGAACTACCGGAAGGATCCGGTGAAGGGTTTACAGTTCATTCTGCAGGAAATCTTTGCCCTGGCAGATCGTCATGCACCCCATGGGCGTGCTACCTTCGGCGACATCAAGACTGAGCCTGGGGTTACGAATACGGTTCCCGGGCGGCTGATAATGAAGGTCGATTTACGGCATCCGGAAGCGGACGCGCTAGAGGCCATGGACCAGGCGCTGCGAAAGATCGTCCAAGAGGCATGCAAGGCAGCCGGATTGTCAGGCCAGGTCTATGATATCTGGCAGCTTCCTCCTGTACGCTTTGACCCTGGATGCATCGAATCGGTCCGGTCGGCAGCTGAGATGCTTGATACTCCTGCGATGGAAATGGTCAGTGGAGCGGGCCACGATGCTGCATACATCGCCCGGGTAGCCCCGACCAGCATGGTCTTCATCCCCTGCGAAGACGGATTGAGCCACAATGAATTGGAGAATGCTGCCAAGTCGGATGTGATTGCTGGAGCCAATGTACTGCTCCATGCCGTCCTGTCTCAGGTTGCCTAAGAAGGCCTGCCCGTTTGATCAGGATTTCAACCGCGTATTTATAGGATCAAAAACCGGTTCAGCCAGCACCCATGCTCGACACCGGTTTCCCAAGATCTCGATGTCGAACGTCGATCCAGGAGAAGCGTATTCGGTTTCAACATAAGCGAAGGCCAGACTCTTCTTGACTGTGTGCCCATATCCACCTGAGGTCGTCACGCCTACCACCCTGTCGCCGTCGAACAGCGGCTCTCCGCCGCGAACGTCAGCGTCCAGAGCCTCTACTTCAAGATATACCAACCTGTTTCGTATCCCTTCTTCTTTGCGCTGCAGCAAGGCTTTGCGGCCGGCAAAGTCTCCCTTCTCGAACTTCACAAATCGTTCCATGCCCGCTTCGATCAGAGTGATCTCATTCGTCAGCTCTACACCCCAACCCGCGTAAGCTTTCTCCATACGAAGACCATTCACAGCGTAGCTGCCAAAATCAGCGATGCCGTACCATTCACCTTCCGACCAAACGGCATCATATACCCGTTCAAGCTGGGCCATCGGCATGTGAAGCTCCCAACCCAGCTCGCCGATGTAATTGATTCGAAGGGCGCGCATGGAAACTCCTGCCAGGTCGATTTCCCTGCCGGTGAGCCACGGGAAATAATCGTTGCCCAGGTCTGTACCGGTAAGTTTTCCGAGCAAGTCTCGTGAATGAGGTCCTGCGACTATCAAGACCCCGTAATCATCAGTGACGTTGGCTATGGAGGCGTTTTCATCTGCTCGCAGCCCTTGTTTGAGTAAATCGAGATCACGCAGCTCGGCCACCGCGGCCGAGAGCAGGTAGAAACGATCGTCTGCCAGTCGGGTGATAGTGAATTCGCTCTCGATCCGGCCTTTCTCATTGAGGGCATGGGCAAGCACGATACCGCCAGCCCTTCTAGATACTTGATTGGCAACCATCCGGTTGAGAAAGGCTTCCGCGTCGGGACCAGAGACCTCGAATTTGGCAAAACTGGACAGATCCCTCACTCCTACTCGATTCCGGACTGCCTGGCATTCGGCGGCTACGACATCAAAAATATTATTACGGCGGAATCCGTACTCTTCTTTACGGCCGTCAAGTGAAAACCACTTTGGCCGTTCCCATCCGGCAATCTCGGTATGGACACAACCTTTTTCTTTGAGTTTGTTGAACAATGGGGACGTGCGCGCCGGTCGTCCAGCGTGTCGTTCTTCTCCAGGCAAATGCAATACGTACATATACTTATAGCCCTGGTGAGCTTTGGCACGGTTGTATTCATCGGTGGCATATGATCCGAAGCGTCGTGGATCGACTCGGACCATGTTGATTTCGGTTTCTTCATGGACCATCAACTGGGCTAAGTACTTTCCAGCGCCGGCTCCCTGAGCGATGCCGATGCTGGCTCCACAGCTGAGCCAGAAATTGCGGAGTCCCGGCGCGGGTCCCACCAGTGGATTGTGGTCAGGTGTTCGCGGACTGGCCCCGTTTACGACGCGAATCACGCCGGCGTCGGCAAATACCGGCATGCGTTCCATAACTCGTTCGAGCCAGGGCATGATTGGATCGTATTCCGGCGCGAACAACTCGTTCTCGGAATCCCATGCCTGTCCGCCGGTCTCGACCCATGCCTCGCGGGAATTACGTCGTTCATAGATCCCGATCAGACCGGCATTCTGCTCCTGCCGATAATAGGCGTTGCAGTATGGATCGCGCATGACCGGTATTTCTTCATCTCGATCGACAAACGCCGGAATCGGCTCAGTGACCAGGTATTGGTGTTTCAGGTTGATAATTGGAACGTTGATACCAACCCACTTGCCGATCCGGGCGGCGTAACAGCCGCTCGCGTTGACCACATGTTCGCATATGATATTTCCTTGCTCTGTCACAACTTCCCATTCGCCACTAGCTAAGGCCTTAATTCCGGTCACTCGGTTGTAGCGGACGATGGTGGCCCCTAGATTTCGAGCGGCGATTGCCATGGCGTTGCAGCAACCGGCGGGATCGACATGCCCGTCGTCCAGCGTCCAGGCGCCGGCAACGATGCCGGTGGTGTCGACAAAGGGATTGATCTTTCTAATTTCTTCTGGACCGATGATCTGCATATGGAAGCCAACACTGGAGGCTATGCCCTGCACAAGTCGAAAATAATCGAGCTCTTCGGCCGTCGTGGCAAATCGGATACCGCCACAGCCGTGCCAGCCCGTAGCCTGTCCGGTCATTTCCTCCAGCTTCGGGTAAAGGGTATTGCTGTAGTGGTGGATCTTGGCCATATTGTAGTCGGCGATAAAGCTGGGACATTGACCAGCCGCATGCCAGGTAGAACCGGAGGTCAACTCGCCCTTCTCGACCAGTACGCAATCGTCCCACCCCTCCGCGGCCAGATGATACAGCAGCCCGACACCCATCATACCCCCACCGATGATGACTACTCTCGCATGCGATTTCATGTTAAGTCCCTATCAATGAATTGGTGAGTATTCATATTTTTCCATCATCCACTTGACGCCTCTTGCAAAGAATCCCCGAAGAGTAGTGGGGCCAGCATAAGGGATCTTGCGATTCACAACGAAATGACTGGTGAACTCATTTGATTCGCCAGCCATGAGATCAGCAATGATGCGACCGGCTGTTTGAGTAGATGGAACACCTTCATCAAAACCACCGCCGTAGTAGATATTCTTATGGCTGCCCATAACGCCGACCGAAGGAATACGACCCAACGAATAAGCGGTAGTGCCACCCCAAGCGTGTTCGATTCCTAACCCTGCTAACTGGGGGAAGAAATCAAAAAGGTTTTCCACGATGCGATGAGTAACTGTCTTATCGTTTCCGGAGCTCAAGGCATCTTTTGAATAGTAGGTAAAGTCAGAGCCACCCATCACGATTCGACCATCTAGAGTCGGAACACTGTAGCTGAAGAGAGCACGGAGATCGGATAAACCCTGCCGGTTCTGCCAGCCAATGGTCTCCCATTGGGCAGCGCTAAGCGGCTCCGTAGCAATCTGGAACACGCTGATAGGAAAAACACGATTCTTGAAGAAACCGAGTTTAATTGCGTAGGCATTCAGAGCGATTACGATGACAGGCGCCTGTATATCACCCAGTTCTGTATCTACAAAGTGAACTTCATCTGGAACAATTCGGGTTACGACGGACCGCTCCCTCACCTCAACGCCCATGTTTTCAACAACTCTTTTCATGCCACGAGCGAGCTTGGCGGGATTGAGAGTGGCCCCGTAAGGAACTTTCAACCCGGCGATGAACCGGGGCGACTTGATTTCAGCATGCAATTCTTCACCCTGAACAAAGGTCGAATCCAGTCCGAAGGATCTGAGGTCGCTTGAATACTCTTCCAGAATTTGAGCTTGCTTTTCGTTCATAGCAACTTCGAGCATGCCATTTTCTTCAAAATCGCAATCGACCCCATGTTCCGAAATCATCTTCTTGATCTGATCTAAGCCATATGTTGAGACCATCAGGTCCTTCTGGCGCTGCTCAGGATCACTCTGCTCCCAGTCTAGGAGGCTGGTGTTTATACAAAAACCGCCATTTCGCCCACTGGCTCCATATCCACAGCAAGCACCCTCCAGTAAAACTATCTTCTTCCCCGGGAATTTTTCTTGAATGTGGTAGGCTGAGGAAAGACCAGTAAAGCCACCACCGACTATGACAACATCGGCTTTGTGACTACCTCTAAGGGGTTCATTTATCTTCTGATTCTCGAGGTCAGCGGCTTTGAACCAGAAGTTATCGACAAAGTATTCGTAAAGATCAGGGGGTCTTAGATTACTGCCCCGCTTGGGCGAAGGGAAAGAAGAATTCATCATTCCTCCAAGGTGAGACCAGGTTAATCCGCATTCATCACAAATACTTTGTCCCCACTTTGAATGGCGGCGGTCTCCTGGCCTTCGCTCATCACCAACAGGAAACCACGTCGCCCATTACCCAAGAACTGCAGTGTGTTTTTTAGCTTGGCTGCCGGGAGTCGCTCGTCCTGGCTGCCGGTGACGAAATGGCTGAATTCATTGCACGGTGCGGCGAAGGATATCAAGTCCAATTTCGCCATGCGGCCAGTTTGCTGGTTCTCGATGGCGATTCCCTGGCCGAGGTCCTCAGTCCAAATCTCATCCTCACATTCGATGATGATGTTTTCCCCAGCCGTGCCGTCCACCAGGTGATCCCCAAAGCGGGCA
>DASRZI010000437.1:0-10144 GCA_035686605.1 Candidatus Zixiibacteriota bacterium | reverse complement strand
GCCAACAGGAGCCCCTTGCGGAGGTTGTCGGTGACCGGATACAGGGCGTGGGAGACCGTTTCCGCCGGGGCGATCATGCCTATTTGAACTGTTAGGGGCCGATCGAGAATGGTGTCGGCCAACCGGCGGGCATCGGGCGGCATCGTGGCCGAGAAGAAGAGGGTCTGTCGTTTTGCCGGCAGCAGTTTGATGATGCGCCGGATGTCGGGTAAGAAGCCCATGTCGCACATGCGATCGGCTTCGTCCAGCACCAGCACTTCGACCTTGGACAGGTCGATATGCCTCTCACCGGCCAAATCCAGCAGCCGGCCGGGGCAGGCAACTACGATCTCGACGCCTCGTCTTAAGGCATGGATCTGAGGGCCTTTGCCGACGCCGCCATAGATAGATGTGCTGCGCAGTTTTGTATATTTGCCCAGATCCTTGAAACTCTGGTGAGTCTGTTCGGCCAGCTCGCGGGTAGGAGCAACGATGAGTGCTCGAACCTTGCGACGAGGGCCTTCGGATAGCTGTTGAAGGATTGGAAGGGCGAAGGCGGCCGTCTTACCGGTGCCGGTCTGGGCCTGTTCCGTTTTCATGGCAGATACCGTTGGTTATTGCAACGATTTCTATTGTCAATGACATTACGGATGTGTTCTCCGTTTGTAGGTTCACATCCGGGGAGCTGCCCAGAGTACTGGGCTTATTGGTTCGAGTCCAATCGCGCCCACTTTTTCCCCCTTTCATGACGCGTCAGCCTCAATTTAAAAGACTCCCACCAGAGGTGGCGAGAAATAATTTGTGTTCGTATGCACGATTCATGTCCCAGCGAATGTGAACCATGCTCCAAGCAAGATCATGTCAGTTCCAGTTTCTTTGTTTCAATAGGGTCGTAAAACTACCATTATCTACGACCATGTGACCTTTCTCTGGGAAACGACCTCTTTCTTCAACAACCAAAAAAGCAACTATTACCGTAATAGCGAGGTGGATGAATAGGTTTTTATAAGATGTATGATAAATAAGTCTATTAATAGGGTCTTATAATTTGACGTGTCCCCAAATCATTTTGGAAGTGGAATGTGAGTCAGGTGATACCCAATTGGTGATGAATCTCCGTCGATTCAGGCAGAACCTTAAGAATTGCGTTCTCGGCGAGGATAGTCAGACTGCAGAGAAGTTGGCATTGCTTCTATGAAAAGCAATACAGGTCATGGCTTAACAATTGTAAGCCACGACCTGCTTTCAAACGATAACTTCTTTTTTTGAAATCTGCAATTGCAGGATCTTATTATGATTTACTCCGAGGTTCTTGGCCAAGGTCCCAAGATAACTGTGTCAACAACGTGAATGACACCGTTATCGGCGATTACATCGGCGATGATAACCTTGGAATCATCGTTCACATACAAGGAGCCGTCAAACGCTTTCAGACCAGCTATCTGGCCGTTGGCCATGGTTACATCTCCTAGCAACGTGAGGGCTTTGTCTGATTTAACTTCACCGCTCAGAGCATGGTAGAGTAAGATATCAGTTAACTCAGCCTTGCTAAAGGCTCCGGTTATGTTGTTGGCATCAAGTCCCAGTTTAGCGAAAGCGTCATCGGTCGGGGCGAAAACCGTCCATTCGCCACCAGACAAGGCGTCAGCCAGACCCGTGTATACAACGGCAGCCACTAAGGTATTGAAACGACCGTCGTTTACAGCGATATCAACAATAGAGTTGCCAGCTGCGGAATCGGCTGATCCACCAATTGCCGGACTACTTTCATCCGTTTTTGGCCAGGGGCCAAGGATGACGGTATCAACGACATGCACGACGCCGTTTGAAGCAGATATATCAGGGATGATGACCTTAGAGTCATCGTTAACGAAGATTGAGTCGTCAAAAACCTTCAGGCCTGCTTTCTGACCATTTGCCATGACTACATCACCTACGAGCGTTTTTGCTTTATCCGAGTATACCTCACCACTTAGGGCATGGTACAGCAAAATATCAGTAAGCTCTGCTTTGGTAAAGGCTGATGCTACATTGTTGGGGTTAAGACCCAACTTGGCAAAGGCATCATCGGTTGGCGCGAAAACGGTCCATTCACCGCCTGACAGCGCATCCGCAAGGTCGGTGGCCACAACGGCAGCGACTAAGGTGTCAAACCGGCCGTCTTCTACAGCGATTTCGACTATAGTTTTATGGCCGGCAGCTCCAACGAATGGCACAGCCACCATGAGAGCAATTATTGCTACAAAAATACTTCTCGTCATACGTTTCATGATTCTGGATCTCCTTATTAATTATATTTACCCAATATTTGTCTACTTACAACAGTTTGTCAGTTCTAGAATTGTCCCACTAGTTCTGAATCCGTTCACAAAGCTGCCTGTCTTTCAGGTTATTCAAGAAATTCTGACTTGATCTGCGGTCAGTAAACCTGACAGATAGTACACGATTGCAATACGATTGTCAAGTAAATGTACAAAAATTGTCAAAATAAAGTTCACGATCTGGTTTTCGAAGCCACCGTCTCGAGTATTGGCTAATCCATAGATTGGTAGCAGGCGGTCACTCTAAAGTAGAGTCCCATGTTAGTGAGACGTTCGAAGGTGTCTAAGGTCGAAAATGATCGGCTTGACGTGTGTGATTGTCGGACCGTGATGTATATTGTGTTGGTAGACGAGATAGTGAAGCTATAATTCCATGTGAGGCACGGCATGGTTGTCAAAGATCTTCATCGATTTCTTTCAAACTCATCAATGACCGGTTAACTGGGGCGAAAGCGAGCAAGTTCTTGCCGATTGAAAAGCGGCCGCAGCCTGGTTTCGCACGAGTCAACTCTGACGTGGAGTGTCATTTTTTGCTCTTAGCTTTTTTGACCTTTCCTAATTCATTTTTTTCTGCAGAAGCCTATAGGTGTAATGCAGATTATGCTGGGATTTGGAAGTAGATTGAGGGATCAGAATGAATGAGAAGGCTATAGTGATTGGAAGCGGCTTCGGTGGTTTAGGGGTGGCTGCCCGTCTTGCTGCCAAAGGCTACAAGGTTGAGATCTTCGAGAAGAGAGACAAGCCGGGCGGCCGCGGATACGTTTATGAACTTGATGGATTTAAATTTGATGGCGGTCCGACCGTTATCACCGCGCCCTTCATGTTTGACGATATATTCAAGTTGGCCGGTCGGCGACGCGAAGATTACGTCGAATTTGTCCCATGCGATCCCTTTTACCGAATTTTTGATTTTCAGGGACGTGCCTTTGACTACAACGCCGACCCAGAATTTATCAGCGGGCAAATCGAAAAATGGAATCCGGCCGATGTCGATGGCTACCGGCGTTTTATCAGCACCACCAAGGACATTTTTGAGAAGGGTTTTATCGAACTAGCAGACAAGCCCTTCTTACATATTGGCGACATGATTCGCGTTATCCCTGCCTTGGTTCGTCTGCAGTCCTATAAATTCGTCTACACCTATGTTTCCCAGTTTATGAAGGATGATTTCCTCCGGCGCTGCTTTTCGTTCCATCCTTTGCTGGTGGGCGGGAATCCATTCGTAACCACTTCCATTTACGCTATGATCCACTACCTGGAACGGGAATGGGGCGTCTTTTTTGCCATGGGCGGTACAGGGGCATTGGTCGAGGCTATGGTACGATTAATTGAAGAGTTGGGTGGGAAGTTCCATTACAACGCCGAAGTGGAAGAGATTTTGACAGACGGTCGCCAGGCTAAGGGGGTGCGACTTTCCGATGGTACAATCCATCAGGCCGACCACGTTATTTCCAACAGCGATGTCGCCAACACCTATCGCCATCTTTTGGCCTCGGCGAATCGAGGATTGCGCAATTCCAATTTACGCTATGAGAGGCTAACCCGCTACAGCATGTCGCTTTTCGTTATTTACTTTGGAACCAAGCGCCGCTACACCGATACCGAGCTGGCCCATCACAATATCATTTTAGGCGAACGATATAAGGAATTGCTGGAGGACATTTTTAAAAACAAGGTGTTGTCAGAAGACTTCTCCCTCTACCTGCATATGCCCACGATAACAGATCCATCTCTGGCCCCTGAGGGGCATGAAGCCTTCTACGTACTGTCTCCGGTGCCCCATTTGGGTTCTGGCGTCGACTGGACTCAGGCGGCCAAACCCTATCGAGATGCTATCATTCAATTCCTGGAAGATAATTATCTACCGGATTTGCAGGCCAACATTGTCGCCGAGCATTATATCGATCCGTTACATTTCAAAGGTACGCTGAACAGCTATATGGGATCGGCTTTTTCTCTGGAACCGGTCTTGACCCAGTCAGCCTGGTTCCGTCCACACAATCGGTCGGAGGACTTCGACAACCTTTATTTTGTGGGTGCGGGCACGCACCCGGGTGCCGGTTTACCAGGCGTTCTGTCCTCGTCTGCCATCGTCGATAATTTAATCACTGGTAATAGCTAGTGGCGAAGACACCTCAACCGCTGCCAACGGCCGAATCGAAAACAGGCCTGCGTGTACTTCGTGGGCTGGCCCGGCAGCGTTCACTCCTCCCTGCCCTCGAAATCATGCATGCCGATGTCGGTAATATCTTCCAGATCACTTTGCCGTCTTTCGATCCAGCCGTCGTGGTTGGGCCGGAATGGAATCGTTATGTTCTAGTGACAGGTCGGGACAAATTCCTTTGGCGCAATGAGCGCGATCCGGTGACCCGCTTGCTGCGACATGGCCTTCTGGTTGAAGATGGCCAAAGTCATGACGATCTACGAGCTTTGATGGAGCCGGGATTGGGGCGACGGCACGTAAATACCCAGATTGAGGCAATGGTTCGTCATACTGATGCCATCCTGGCCGAGTGGCAAGATGGCAGCCAGGTTGACATGTTAGTTGAAATGCGACGCATCGCGCTTCTTATCCTCATGGGTACCTTATTTGGGGTGGATTTTAGACAGGATATGGATCGGTTGTGGCGGCCGATTCTGCGGGCCATCTCCTATATCTCTCCAGGCCTGTGGGTGATATGGCCCCAGATACCGCGTAGAGGCTACAAACGCCCATTGCAAGATTTGGATCAATATCTTTATCAAATTATTGGCTCGCGCCGATCGCGTCCCGGCAATTCGGATGATTGGCTGACTCATTTGATAACCAATGGTTTGAGCGACGACCTGATTCGAGATCAGATGTTGACTATGTTGATCGCCGGGCATGACACCAGCACGGCGCTCCTGGCATGGTGCCTCTACTTGCTCGGCCGAAACCCGGCCGCTTTGGTTATGGCTCAGACTGAGGTGGATGACGTCACCGGCGATCAACCTCCCAATATCCATAACCTTGGATCACTCCATTACTTAGACCAGGTGATCAAAGAGAGCCTGCGCCTCTATCCGCCGATTCACGTCGGCAATCGGATGGTGGGCGAACCACTTGAAGCCTGCGGTTACGCCATTCCGGCCAATACACGAGTGATGTATTCTATCTACTTGTCCCACCGCGACGCCGCTCTGTGGCCGGAGGTCAATAGTTTCAAGCCTGAAAGATTTGATCGGGCTCACCGTCCGACTCAACCGCCGTTTACATATGTTCCCTTTGGCGGTGGGCCCAGGAATTGTATCGGCGCGGCCTTCGCCCAGATTGAAGCGAAAGTTGTCCTGGCCCGTATTCTTCAATCCTTTGATCTAACGCTCGCTTCCCAGAAGGTGAGGCCATACATGGGGGCTACGCTCGAACCGCGACCCGGTGTGACCATGCACATAGCCCGCCGGAGGTTTGCCCGTGGCTGATTGTATAGCTAAATGGGTATCCATGGCCTTTCTAGCCGGGCCATTGGTTCTGTTTTCTGAGCGTCGCTTTCGAAATCTACCGGAACTGCCCCAACTCGCTTCACCTCTTACTCTGCCGGCGCTGTCCATCATAGTGCCTGCCCGTAACGAGTCGGTTAATCTGCAACGGCTCTTGCCCACGCTGACCGCCATTTCGTACCCTGGGAAGTCGGAATTAATCGTCGTCGACGACAGCTCGACTGACGAGACAGCTTCCATCGCCAGCAGGCACGGGGCGCACGTCATCCAGCTCAATGACCTGCCGGAAGGCTGGTCTGGTAAGACGCATGCCTGCCATCAAGGAGCAATGGCTGCCACCGGGGAATGGTTGCTCTTTACCGATGCTGACACTATCCACTATCCTTGTGGACCTGCGCAGGCCGTGGCTTATGCTAACGCTAACGGACTTGATGGTCTGAGCATCTGGCTTAGACAGATGACGTCGAAGGGCTTGGACGGCCTGGCTCTGCCGGTTGCCTTCGCCGGGCTTTTCGTCGGCCTGGCAGCGAACAATGCCTTAATCAATGGTCAATATATTTTGCTGCGCCATGATGTTTATAAGAAAAGTGGTGGTTTTTCCCCTGTTGCCGCTGAAAGCATGGAAGATCTGGCTCTGGGCCACCGCTTACAGGCAAAGGGTTACCAAGTGCCCCTCTTGCGCAGTGATACTGTCGCCTCGGTGCAGATGTATACAGATACCAGCAGCTTATGGCAGGGATTAGTGCGCATGGGCGCCGGCTCACTACGATGGATGGGGCCCCGCTCAATCATAACAGCCCTGTTTATCACCAGTGTCATGACGCCAATCCTTGCTATCGTCAAAGCCTTCCAACTACACCGGAACCGGAAATGGGCGCTGGCCTCATGGGCCGTGATTGCAGTGAGCTTCGTTCCTTGGGCGCGCCGTTTTGGTTCTGCTTGGCTAGCTTTATTGGCGCCGATTGGCGCTCTCATGGTGCAAGGTGCAGCCGTATGGGGCTTATTGCGGCGTCTTTTCGGCCGGGGTACGCGTTGGAAGGGCAGACAGGTCTAAATATCAATTCACCGGAAATCAAGCGATGACCTATTTCTCATTTTTATTCTATTTTCTGGTTATACCTATCTTCATACTTGGAATAATAACCTTCGTGGACCATCGCCGGGGCACGGGTTTGCCGGCTACCTTACAAGCGTGGCCCCCTTGGGCGGCTATTCTTTTACACGTTGTCATCGCCCTTCTCTACACAACACTGTGGGATAATTACCTGGTTGCCACCCGCGTATGGTGGTATGACCCAGAGCTTGTCACTGGCCTGACATTGTGGTGGGTGCCTATTGAGGAATACACATTCTTCATCCTTCAACCGATTCTGGCGGGACTTTGGCTCCTTATTTTGGCCCGGCGCCTGCATAGACCTGCCTTGCTAGGAGATTTGATAGCCTGGCTTCGGATTGCCGGAACCGCGCTGCTTGGGGCCATCTGGCTGGTGAGTGCCTACATTTTGGTTGTTGGATGGCAAGCAGGTAATTATTTGGCGCTAGAACTGGCCTGGGCTTTACCGCCGATTGCTCTTCAATTGGCTTTTGGAGCTGACATCCTGTGGCGTTATCGTCGCCTGGTATTCCTCGTCATTACTTCGCTGACGCTATACTTAAGCGCTACCGATGCCATAGCTATAACCCTCGGTACTTGGACGATTAATCCGGCAAAATCGTTGGATTTGCTCATTGCTGGGCTTCTTCCAATCGAGGAATTTCTATTCTTCCTGTTGACCACGACGCTCATTACTTTCGGCTTAGTGCTGGTAATGGCTCGCGAGAGTCATGTGAGGTTTGGTGCTATTCGACGTCGTTTATCCAAGGCTGAGGCCAGTTAAGAGGAATAAGATGGCCGAATATTTAAGCATCTATTTAACCGGGCTGGCTATTTTGTTGGCGTTTATGTCGATTCTATGGATCGCCAGTGTTATGCTGACAAATGCCAGCATCGTTGATCCCTTTTGGGGCTTGTCTTTTGTGATCGTTGTTTGGTTCTATTTCGCTCGAACACCAGATGGCGATGCGGTTCGCAAAAGCCTGTTAACAGCACTTGTTACCCTGTGGGGACTACGCCTTTCACTATTTCTCTTGTGGCGCAACTGGGGGCATGGTGAAGATTTCCGCTACCAGGCCTTTCGACGTAATTACGGGCCCGATCGTTATTGGTGGATCAGCTTCTTCCAAACTTTCATGCTTCAAGGTGTGCTGGTGTGGATCATTTCCTCAGCGCTGCTTGGGGCCCAGATTCGGGGTGGCAGTCTGAATATTCTCGACTATCTGGGCATCGGTATCTGGATCGTTGGCATCATCTTTGAAGCCGGCAGCGATATTCAGTTGGCCCGTTTCAAGGGCGATCCGGACAATCAGGGCAAGCTGCTGACGACGGGTTTTTGGAGATATACACGGCACCCCAATTACTTTGGGGACGCAGCCTGTTGGTGGGGATTTGGTCTGATGAGCATCGCCGCCGGCAGCTATCTAGCTGCTTTGGGCGCTGTTGTTATGACCGTGCTTATCATTCGTGTTTCCGGAGTTGCTTTGCTGGAGAAGTCTCTCGTGAAGGATAAACCCGGCTACAGTGCCTATGCAAAACGGACCAGCGTATTTATTCCCCTGCCACCAAAGAAATAGCAGGTGTCGGCTGAAAAATTGAATGATGGCCTACCGTTTGTAACACGTCGGCCGCCACTCGCATCGCGCCCAAGGTCACGCCCGCTGTGGATTGTCCGGGAAAGATGGAATCTCCGACCAACCACAAACCGGCAACTCCTGTTCGCGGACCGCGAGCGCTCCATAAGGACGTTTGAGGGAATCCGCCGACCATACCTTGAGGACGGTGAGTAAATTGCTCAAAAGTCACAGGTGTACCAGGCAAACATAGTTCTGTTGCCTGGCGAATTCCAGGAATCGCTTTTTCAGCCGCATCCAACATTCGATCAGTATATTCAGCGCGGCGTTCGTGGTATGCTTGCCGATCACTCTGATACAGCTGCCACCATGGGGCAACAGCGGTGTGAGTGGATAATGTTGCCGGTCTCCTGCCCAACGGTGCTCGACTGGCATCTTCAGGGTCAGCCAGCGATATAAAAACGGAATTACCTTCACCTAACGGCTGGGTGGCATCCACGATAACCTGATGATGACCGGTAACTCGATCGGGCAAATTGTTAGCTTTTAAGCCGAGATAAAGGGTGAAGGCACCCCAGGTTGCTGGTAAGCGGCTTATTTCCTGGTCGCGCTTCTTTGGAGCAGCATCACCAAGCAGTTCGACCAGAGACCAGGGTGTCAGATTAGCGAGGATGGTGTCGCCTTTCAGCGACAGACCTTGCTTCGTATAAACGCCGATCGCCCGGCCATCTTTAACCACGATGCGTTCCACATGCTGCCGATAGCGTACTTCGCCGCCATTGGCTCGAATCCAATCGACCAACGTCTTGGCCAATGAACCCATTCCTCCCTGCACATGGCTTACACCCCGTCGAGGGAGATCAAGGGCGGCGCTGCCATAAAGGGCATCAGCCTTGGTCTGTGTCGTCTGCGCAGAAATCAGCAGTTGCCCATCTAGAAAAGCGGCGAACATCGGGTCGTCTTGTGGGGCAAAATCGCCGACCTTATGGAAGAGATAGGGTAACGCTCTCACAGTTGAGGGTCGCATTGCTTTGGCCAGGCTGATGAAATCACGGGCTGTTTGGGGCGGCCAAGGGAAAGGCCGGGAGGAGATATCCCAACTTACATCGGCCAGCATCTCTTGCGTTCGCCAGAATCGGCCGCTGTGAGGGAAGGTTGAATCCAATTCCTCGTGCCAGCGATCTCGATCAGACCATTGTGTAACCGTCTGGCCGTCCGGCAGATGAACTTGCCAGGCAGGATCGGCAGGGCTCACCGGCCACTCTAGGTTCAGTATTTCAGCCACGCGAGCATGTGGCCCACCGGGGGAAAAGCCACCGGCCAGCGTCGCTCCGGCGTCAAAAAGATATTTCTGATGGTAAAAGGTGCCCGCGCTTCCACCTGGATAGATGTGAGCTTCTAATACCGTCACCCGGTGCCCGGCGTGGAGTAATAATGCCGCTGAGGTTAAACCTCCGATTCCTGCGCCAATAACCAGTGTGTTACTCTGTTCAGACATTGGACTTGCCGCTTGTTCTAGTCGTTAATCCAGAGGATGATCACTATTAAGTTTCCTACCTAATGGCGTTCATAAACTCGCTTCGAGTTTTGGCGTCTTCTTTGAATGACCCTATCAGGGCGCTGGTAACCATTTGAGCCTGTTCCTTCTTGACGCCGCGCATCATGGAGCACATGTGCGCTCCTTCAACGACAACGGCCACGCCCTGAGGGTTAAGCAC
>DASRZI010000436.1:0-9064 GCA_035686605.1 Candidatus Zixiibacteriota bacterium | reverse complement strand
GTTGTGTATAGTAACTTTCTATCAAACGTTGGTAAAGAGTCGGGGAAAGTTCATCGCCATGTTGTTGACCGAAGTACCGCGTCAGCCGGAACTACGTGAAGTCGCGCAGGTGCCTCTGGCAATCGTTGGCAGAATCACGGTCGTGATTGCCTTTGTTTCGCCCGTAGGCCCATTCTTTTTAGATGAAATCATTCACTTCATGCAGCCAGATATGAAAGCGCCATCAATCACTTTTCGACAACATGCTCACCGGTTCCTGACTGGGCGAGCATCTATACGGTGACGAATGAAGAACCGGCAGTAGTTCAAATCTTTGGTTCACATCCGGAGTGGTGCCCAGAAGACTGGGCTTTGGGTTCGAGTCCTGCCGCGCCCATTTTTCGAAGCCCTGGTCTGGTGGCCAGGGCTTTTCGTTTATTATCCAATAGCCCTACCCCAAGAACACGAGTCCGTAGACCTCACGGATGGTCAAATAACCCACCGAACTCGAAAGCTGGTTGTTTACTGGGAACCGGTACACTTCCATTGGTCGTATTTCCTCATGCCTTCCGGATTCTGTGATTTTTCAGCTAAAATAGTTGACATATCTGCGCTCACAAGACTTGGTCACGCAGGCTATTGCTATTGCCCAGTCAGACAACCCTCGTCCCTTGCTCATAAAGATTGCAAAGGCATCGTCCAATGAGCCTCTCTCCTCCAGAATCTCATCGATATCCGGCATGGATGAGCGGAGGATATCGCCTTCAGATAGAGCACCTCGGAAGTTTTCATCACCATCGATGACCATTAGATCGCTTACATGTGATAAAGACACAATCTCTGCCGCATACTGTATGTTGGAGTTGTAGCGTATCCTAGCCGTACGCACCGTCATGAAATCGCTGACTTTTGATTGCTTTACAGCTGTCGTAATTGCTTCGTTCTCCTCAAGATAAAATAGGGTTGGCCAATTGGCATGGTATCAGAGATCAATCATTCTCAATATGACGAGTGACAGCTGGTCAGCAGGGTCTCATATACATGGAAAGTATTGTTAGCTGCTCAGGCTGTCTTTAATTGTCCTTCGATGCGCAATCCGCTCTCATCACAGTGAACCCTATCACCGCAATAAGCCGGCGATGTGTAGCACCTTGCGTCCCTTCAATGCACTTTAGAAGCGTTTAATTGTCATTCAATACAAACGCTTCACTGGGCGCAAGACCCTAGAGCTCTCCCACCATTTCAGAGCTGTGAACACGATGCAAAAGTTAGTAGTTGTTGAGAAACACCGTCTGCGCTTCTAACCGAGGACCTTACTATACAGCCTGAGTCGCTTCAGTGGTGAAGATAACTTTGATTCGATGTTGGCTATGGGGGCGCTGCCTGCTTGATTTGCGCTTATTATTCTTCGCGGCGCCGGTATGTTTATAACCTCTTTTCTCTCGTGCTCATCCGAGACAATATCTTTCAAGTTGGTGGCGGTAAATAGACACCTCGTAATACGATACTGTTCCCTGGAGTCAGCTTGCGCAACGAGCTGCAACGTAAGCTCGCGCTGCCCGTTTTGCCCCCCTATGAAGGCATGTCTTTCGCCTTAGAGTGCCGATTCGCGGCTTTTTCAGACCATCATGACTTGACAGCTTGGCGCTCTTGGCGCTGTTCTTGACGGCCTGGTCGCGCAGTTCTTGATGTAGAGTCGCTTGCTCTGCCAACTGTTTTGGTAAACTGATGATGATGGCCAAGAAGCTCTCTTTGTCTATCTGCTCGAGTAGGTTCGGGATCATACCGGTCGGGCATGTCATACTGCCTAATGACAGATGAAGGTGGACAGGATCTAGAACTGATCCTGGTAAATGTTAAATCAAAACAATTGAATTGGCTTTATATTTGAGTAGTGTCCGAAAAACTAGCTTTAGTCATCAAGCTGTCGACTGCTGATAAATGCCGCGTCTTGAGGCCAGACCATCGTGTCGTAACCGGCTTTTGTCCACCAGCAACTCTAGCTTTAGTCTCACTGGCAATCACGAACTTCCTCAAAGTTTTGTCACTATTCGACGAGCCTGGAAGTGAAGATCGCAAACCAGACATGGGGAAATGTCGACCTGCGTGAAGCTCTTTGATGATCCTCTAAAAAATGGCGCGGAAACCTTACGTCCAGTATACTTACGGTCGCCCCTATAAGAATGTTGGACTTGTATACTGGCCTTATTTTTTTGTCGCTGTTCGTGTAGAGTGCACCAAGATCAAGGCAAAATCATCTTTTGCCAATAACACGAACTTTTGCGGGAAGTGTGTCAATCCTCCCAATTCAACTATTTGCATTCTTGTTTGGTGGCAAATGCACACTCTCTTAACATCTCTATTCCGGGTAGAGCTAGAAGAAAGGAAATTGCGCACAGCAGAGGTTGACACATATTCGCTGACCAGTGCATGATGCCGTTTGGACTCTTCAGCATTAAGAGTAAGGCAAACCCTGAACCGGTAGATGAACAAAGGACATTTTTCCTGACATGCGAACATTGATAGATTTGATAAAGGCTCCTGAGGGACGGCAGTTCTTAGAGTCGAACGGGGTATTGGTGTCTCAGGAGGCGTATAAGGCCAAGCTCAAACCACCGGTCAACTCGGCTATGACGAGCGCCCTGGGCTTAGATGTTAACAAGATGCTCATATGCTCGGGGCAGCAGCTTTACGTCGATTATCGCCAATCAGTATTGAGCAAAATATCTGCTTTGCAAGATCTAGAGAAGGATACCGATCTATCTGTTTTTTTCTTATGGGTCGATACGGATAGGTCAGGCTCGGATAGTTTGATGACGAAATTCGCATGGCCAACGAGCAGCAAAAAGGGGGCCATCGGGATAGCACCATCGAAAACACAGGATATTGAGCTGAGATTCGTTGAGCTTGATCCAATGCAGTTGAGAAGGGCAATTGACAAATTGGGAACGCATCTACGTCAATCTGAGGTGAATAGGAATGGAGCCAAGCTCAGGTATCAGCAGCTGCGAACAAGGTTTGTCGATGAGGAAAGTGGAACGTTAAGTCATTTCAATCATCAGATCACCAATATTCTGTTAAACGATCAATTTGGATTTAGTCCGCATTCGGTTGTTGCCTCGGAGATCATCAAGAACGAATTTGTCAAACGCGAGATCAATTTGCTTCTAAACAATATAAATGACGTTATCAAAGTGTGTAATGAAACAATTGATTTACTGCTCGAAAAAGAGATAGACCCACAGCTTAGACACCGAAGGGAAGACTATCTTCCCCTATTTTATTCATGCGATAGAGACGATCAGAGGTTCAGACTGCATCACATCATTGAAGGTGATGCACATTTTGCAATAGGCGCGTGTGGTTCCCGACATATTCACAAGTTCTATCTCGGATCCGACACCCTCTCTATCGATTCGCTAGCGCAGACCGAACGTTGGAGTCCCGACGTATTTTTACCAGGATTGTTAAATGATATGGTGAGTGGCTTCGTTGCGGGCAGGAGTTCCGCACTTTACCTGATTGTGCTAAACGCCGTTCTGAGGCAGGTTCTGGGTAAATCTCCTGTGCCTGTACTGGTTCCAGAGAGTTTGGCTGTAGAAAATAACACTCCGGAGCAGATAGACAGTTTACTCTACAGCTATTTCAATGCCGGATAATGACTGAAATCTTCAAGCCGATCCTTGTGCCTGTAGGGTGTATTTCTCGAAAGGAGAGCAATTATTAGCAGCTACGCCATTCCCCTGAAGAATCGTGAACTGCTCTATCGCCTTCGCCGGTTGGGCGTGGGAGGAACTATCCTCCACATTGGCGCTCATCCAGACGACGAAGACGTTGGCTTGATGGCCTACATGGCTCGGAAGTTCGGGATACGTATTGTCTATTGGTCAGCTACGCGTGGGGAAGGTGGTCAGAACAGGATTGGACCTTACAAAGGAGATGCACTGGGTATCTACCGAACCTGGGAAAGCCTTGATGTACGTGCCGTAGATGGCGGGGAGGCCTTGTTCGGTCCTTTTTACGATTTTGGCTACTGCAAGACAGGCGAGGATGCACTGGCTAGATGGGGTCAAGTGAATTTGGTGCGAGAAATCGTTAGGGCGATTCGGTTGACTCAGCCTCAGGTGGTGATTGGGCGTTGGACCGGCAAAGATAGTGACGGGCACGGTCATCATCAGGCAGTCGGTACCGCGACATTGGAAGCCTTTGAAGCAGCCGGCGATCCGGACAAATTTCCCGAGCTTAATGATCATGAGCTTGCGGCATGGCAGCCATCAAAACTTTACCATTCCACCGGTGGGGATTGGCAGCCTGGCGAGGATGGTACTTTTGGTGAGATCCAGCCCGAACTTGAGCGAGATGGTGTAGTTCGGATCGATACTGGAGAGTTCGATCCCATCTCCGGCAGAACCTATCAGGAATTGGCGTGGCTCGCATTTAACAATCATCATACGCAGGCGATGGGCTTCATCCCAAGCCAGGGCGACTATTACTACTATTACACACTGCACAAGAGCCTTGTCACCGAAGCAGCTTCAGACACACCGTTCTTCGGTGGACTAGACGCCGGTATTGTTGCTCTGGCCGACTACCCGGGCGGCGGTTCTGAAAACATTCGCAAGAGTTTAGACAAAATCAAGCAATATGCTGATAAAGCGTATCGCACGTTTCGAATGGATGATCCTGACGAAGCTGCTACTGACGTTCTGGAAGGATTGTCACTATTGCGGCAATTGGTTGAGACCATAGCAGAAGAGGATCTCGAACTTCTGGCGAGACAAAATCTTGCTGCTTTTTTGAAGCGTAAGATCAACAATTTCGAGGAGGTGGCGGCGCAGTGCCTGGGCCTCCAATTGGAATGCATCACGGACCAGGCACACGTCACACCCGGTCAAAATCTCCGTTTTACTTCGCGCATATGGAATCATAGAGATGTGCAGATTGACAGGCATTCGTTTGAACTGCAGCTTCCACATGGATGGGAGGCTAGCAAGGAAACTGAACTGAGTGACGACTCAGTGCTGTGCCAGGCGAGGGTCGTTCATGAGGTCATGGTGCCCAGAGAGGCTGCTCTAACCAGCCCCTATTGGCTGGCCAAGACGCATGAACCGTTTCGCTATGTCTGGCCAGATGGCGCCCCAGCCGGGCTGCCTTTTGGCCCGGCTCTGGTTGAGGTGGCGTGTAAAATCGAGCTTGGCCAATACCATATCACTCTCCGCGAGCCCGCTATTCTCAGAGAGGCATTTTCTGGTGGTTTCAGAGAGCTGCCACTGGCGATAGTTCCGCCGATCTCTCTGATTCCAAAGGTCAGCCGGCAATTCATGCAGGTTGGCTCGGAACCACAAGAACTGGAACTGCAGGTGGTGGCGCGAAGCAATGAAGAGTCTGGCACTGTTGAAGGTACATTGTCACTGGGTGCACCTCCGGGCTGGAAGGTAGAACCAAATAAAGTCCACATTTCTCTGGACGAAGCTGGAGATACCCAGAGCATTCGTTTCAATGTTCTCGTTCCGGCGAGCATCCCAGCCGGCGAATATCAGCTAAAATACGTGGTGCGCTCCGGCAATAGGGACTATGGATTTGTTCTTAATCCGGTGAGAATGGGAGCGCCGGGTCTTCCCCGGCTGCCAGATGCGTCCACCTGTATCAAGGAAGAATTCGTTATCACTCCGGCATGGATAGCGGTTCACATGATCGACGCGAGCTTCGTACCGGGGCTTAAATATGCTTATATAAAGGGTGTTGATGAGGAACTTCTAAGTACCTTGATGTCCTTTGACCTCAGCATCGATCTGCTTGCCGAGGAAGAAATTGGCTATACTGATTTCAGCCATTATGATGCGATTATCGTCGGTCCAAATGCTTACCTGGTCCGAGATGAAATGGCGAAAAATGCGTCGCGATTCAGGGATTACGTTGGGCAGGGTGGCACGTTGATTGTTCAGTATCAGGGATATGGGTACCAGAACTTTGAATTCTCTCCTTATCCTATGGAGTATAGTCAACCGCACGATCGAGTAACGTATGCCGACGCGGCGGTAAAGTTCTTAAGCCCAGACCACATCATACTTAATCAACCCAACATCATCACACTGGATGATTTTGATGGGTGGGTGCATGATCGCGGGCTTTACTTCTTTGGCACCTGGGACAAACGCTACGAATCGATTTTATCGAGTAATGATCCGGGTGAACCGCCTCGTGCCGGCGGCCTGATATTTGCCAGTTATGGTCGCGGATCTTATCTGTATGCGGGCTATTCATTCTTCCGCCAGCTGCCAGCCGGGGTTGAAGGCGCCTTCCGACTGTTTTTTAATGCTTTGGCGTTGCCAGCCGCGCTACTACTCGAACGTGTAGAATTTCTCAAGAACGCTCCTCTCTTCTCATTCATGACTGAGGAACAGCTGCATGGGGTAGCCCGACTGCTGACTGAACGCTGGGTAGAGGATGGCGAGTATCTTTGTCATCAAGGTGACGAGGGCAGTGAACTGTATATCATAGTCCAGGGCGAAGTCGATATCATCGATGAGTCTGGAGGAGCAGACAGGCTCGTTCACACCGACAGAGAAGGTTCCTGTATAGGTGAACTGGCTGTGCTGGAAAGAATCCCTCGTGTATATGCCATGCGCGCAAGAGGAGACGCGCGATTATTGGTGCTTGAAGGGTTACATTTCCAATCTCTAATTCAAGAACATCCGGATATGGCGTATAGGGTTATTCGGTTATTGGTCAGGAGGCTGGCAGATATGGCGACAGAGACGATGGGCGAAGATGGCGACTAATCGGGCGATTATCTGGTCACTTCTGGAGAGGTGGATGGTTTTCAGGGTGGTGGGACCCTATTGGCGTTGGGAAGTGAAATTTCAAGTGGGAGAGCAAGGGTAGAAATTTATGCGCATTGGCATCATGTGTCACTCTAGTATGGGCGGGAGTTCTCGCATCGCAACTGATTTAGCGATTGCTCTTGCTAAAAAGAATCACACGGTTCACTTATTCACCCTTTCAAGGCCATTTGGACATCGGGACACACCGGAGGGTTTGACTCGGCACCAGACCATGCCATCGAAAACAGCCGATGCTTCTCCGGCTGATCTCTATATCAATTGGACCTCTCAAGAAATTCAGGACTACCTTTGCGATATATTGGAAGTGATTGCCTCAGATGGTCTTGACGTCCTTCATTTTCATTATGCAATACCATTCGCCTTCATAGCTGCAGAAGTAAAACGGTTGTGTGGCCCGGCAAGTCCGCTGTTAGTGGGAACTTTACATGGCACCGATGTGAGCATTCACGGTATAAATCCATTCACAAGACCGCAGCTTACCCAGGTGTTACAGAAGATGGATGCGTTGACAACTGTGTCTGTAAACCATGCACAATTGGCAACCAACGTGCTAGGATTATCTTCTACGCCCCGCGTGATTCCCAACTTTGTCGATTTGTCCAGGTTTCAACCTGCTAGAAATGGGAAAGCCAGATCACCGATTCCAAGCAGACCTAAGATCGCCCATGTGTCCAACTTCAGACCTGTAAAACAAACGCAGAGCGTTGCCAAGATATTCCTGGAAATAAGCAAGCGGATAGATTCGGAACTATGGCTGGTTGGCGATGGCGAAGAACTCGACAAGGTAAAGCAGCTGCTACGGCAAGGTGGGGTTGAAGATCGTGTGCGCTATTGGGGGCTTCAGCATGATGTGTCCGCTCTTTTGGCACAGTCGGATATGCTTTTGATGACCAGCCTTGCAGAGAGTTTCTGTCTGACTGCTCTGGAGGCCATGGCCTGCGGTGTGCCGGTGTTGGCAACAAGGGTCGGTGGGGTGCCTGAAATCGTGCAGGATGGACAGACCGGCATTTTGTTTGAAAGTGGCGACCATGGGGCGGCTGTCCGTGAGGCTGTGGATCTATTGTCTGATCCATTCCGGCATGGGATTATGCGCGCTGCTGCAATTCGGCGCGCTTCTAGATTCGGCCGTCACAGAATTGTCCCAATGTACGAAGCATTGTATCGTGAATTGCTCGACGAACATGCAAGTGCTGCAGCCATTAAAACGCGACCGCAAGTTGCAGCTGTATCCTTTTCCTGCGGTGCTTGACGTGACCCGAAGATGAATACGTCTATAGATATTCTGGCCTTTGGCGCGCACCCGGATGATATCGAAATAGGTTGTGGCGGGAGCTTGATCCTTGCTGCGGACCAAGGCATGAAGATCGGAGTCGCTGATCTTACAGATGCTGAAATGTCAACCCGCGGGACAGTGGACAAGCGTAAAGAAGAAACCGGCGAAGCTTCAAGATTAATCGGGCTTTCTCAAAGGTGGGCGCTAGGTTTGCCAGATACACTGGTCGGTACTGACGCGGATCATGTGCTTCCCATTATTCAACTCATTCGTGAAACCAGACCCCGAATCGTACTAGCACCTTATTGGGAGGATAGACATCCGGATCATTCAGCAGTGGGCAAGCTTGTTCGCAAGGCGTGTTTTCTTGCTGGGGTCGCCAAAGTCGGAAAAGGAGCTCGACATAGGCCGACGAGTATATTTCACTACATGATCTCCCATCCCTTCGAACCATCTTTCGTGGTGGATGTTTCAGCCGTTTGGAATCGGAAAATAGCTGCCATCGAGGCATATGTGAGCCAATTTCAGTCTGGTGGAAAAGATCAAAATACAGCGCTCAGCCAAATTGGCTTCATGAAATTTATTGAGGCCCGCTCAATTTATTTCGGCGCGATGATTGGCGCAGCCCACGGCGAAGCTTTCTACATGCCCGGCCCAGTTCCGCTAGGCGAATTGCCTAGCAGAGGTGATTCTGCATTATCACCGGGTGCGCTCCCACCCTACAGCATGTACTGATTCCGAATTTTGCCAACTTTAGTGGAAGTGGTAATGCCATGATAACCAACCCCCAGAACAACACCGGTTATGAGTAGATTTTTCGGGCAAAATAACCTCAGCAGATTTCCACATGTAACGATCATGATTTACTGAAAACCAGATCATTCGAAATCAAAAAGAAGCCGAAGCTAGTGTTTCACTGAAAGTCCTCTGCCGCAACTATGGCTTCAGCAGAGGTTGCTATTGCATG
>DASRZI010000435.1:0-2677 GCA_035686605.1 Candidatus Zixiibacteriota bacterium | reverse complement strand
CTAGCACCCCTGCCCCACTTCCCCTGCAGGTCCGTCTCGAGGACTTTAGCCGAGTTCAACAGAGTTTTAACAACTGTGGTCCGGCAAATCTTACTCAAGTGCTCAACTGGTACGGAGATGAAACGACGCAGGCTCAGGCTGCGGCCTACCTGAAACCCAACGCCGAAGATCGCAACGTCAGTCCATGGCAATTGAGCGACTATGTTAATGAGTTCACCGAGCTGCGCTCCACCGTTCACAGCGGTGGAACGCTTGAGTTGCTCAAGCAGCTTCTGGCTGCTGGCTATCCAGTGGTGGTTGAGAAGGGGTATGAACCGGATACATCCAGCTCGCAAGGGTGGTTTGGCCATTACCTGACCATTTTCGGGTACGATGAAGAGCTCCAAGAGTTCTATGGCTTGGACAGCTATGTTCAGCCGAGCCCAGAAGGCCGAATAGAATCGTATGATTCCTTTGAAGATTATTGGTCCCACTTCAACTACACATTTTATGTCGTATACGAGCCTGACCAGGAGGGAGAGGTTTATCAGATCCTCGGTTCCGATCTTCTTGAACCATTGAAGATGTGGGAAAATGCCGCCATCAGAGCCCAGTCAGATATCGAGGAAGACCCTGATGATGCTTTTGCCTGGTTTAACCTTGGCACGAGCTTGACTCGCATTGGGGAAGCCATCGGGGATGTCGATTTTTACAGCAATGGCGCGATGGCATTCGATCAAGCCCGCTCTCTTGGCCTTCCACCAAGGAAGCTCTGGTACGAGCACCGTCCTTATCTGGCATATATGAAAACAGGTCGCTATGAGGACATGATCGAGCTAGCCGATGCGGTCCTCTCAACCCAGGGTGGGAGAAATGTCGAAGAGACCTATCTGTATAAGGGACACGCTTTGCTGTTTCAGGGAGATGTCAGGGGAGCGGTAGAAGCTTATCAGAGCGCCCTCGAGCTGAATGAGAACTTCTATCCGGCAGAGATCGCCCTGCAATCACTCGGGTAATTCGAGCTTTTTTCTCCACTGTGTCGATAGTTGAATATAACCTCGACAGCTTGCAGCTGTTCTACTTTGCTTTTATTGCTGCTGCCTCTAGCATCTACTACAATCACTAAACAATACTCAGGGAATGGAAGGAACTGGCATGGATGTAATCCAAGATCTGGAATTTAGAGGTCTGCTGTATCAAGTCACAGATCGCGATGGTCTGGCGGCACGCCTATCTAAGGGGCCGCTCACCCTTTATAACGGCTTCGACCCGACTGCTGATAGCCTGACAATTGGAAATCTTGTGGCAATTCTCTTGTTGAGGCGATTTCAGCTTGCAGGAAATCACCCCATTGGTGTAGTTGGTGGCGGGACAGGTCTTGTTGGCGATCCGAGCGGTAAGAACACAGAACGCCAGTTAAACGAGTCAGAAGTGGTTGAAGAATGGACTGCGAAAGTAAGGGGGCAGCTATCTCGCTTCCTAGATTTCGAAGTGAAGTCCAATCCAGCTCGAATAGTGAACAACTATGATTGGTTGAGTCAATTAGGGACACTCGAATTTTTGAGGGATGTTGGCAAACATTTTCCGGTGAACTACATGCTGGCAAAGGATTCTGTTAGTTCTCGTCTAGATGCAGGTATTTCTTTCACAGAATTCAGCTATATGATTATGCAGTCTTACGACTACCTCTGGCTGAGTGAAAATATGGGCTGTGAACTGCAGACTGGTGGCAGTGACCAATGGGGAAATATAACCGCGGGGGTCGATCTCATTCGACGAACACGAGCGCTATCCGTCTATGGTTTGACCTGCCCGTTGGTCACCAATGCCGATGGATCGAAACTAGGAAAAACGGTTGCGGGGGCTATCTGGTTGGACGAACAACTGACGACGCCTTATCAGTTCTACCAGTATTGGATGAATTCGAATGATGAAGACGTCGTCCCATATCTGAAGATTTTCACTTTTCTATCCCATTCTGAGATTGACGAACTCGCAGAAGAGGTCAAGAACAAGCCCTGGGAAAGAGTCGCTCATCGGACCCTTGCCAGAGAAGCAACCACGCTTGTGCATCGTAAGGAAGCGATGATTCGTGCGGAAAATATCTCCAATGCACTGTTCTACGGGAAAGTGTCCGATCTCACTGCAGGCGAGATCGAGGAAGGATTACACGACGTTCCGTCTTACGTCATTGAGGGAGACAGCTCCGTCAAACTAGTCGATCTCCTTGCCGAGGCGAAGATCTCTCCATCCAAGAGGCGGGCACGCGAGGATATTGCAAATGGCGCTATCTCCGTAAACGATGAAAGATGCTCTGACACAGAGAAGGTTTTCGTTCCTGCAGACCGTCTGAAAGGCAGGTATCTAGTGATAAGGCGTGGCAAGAGCAGCTATCATTTGGTGAAATGGAACGTTTAGTCCTCACCAAACCCGATTTAGTGAGCAAGCCGGTCTTAATAGCCTCTCCAATTCAGTGAGACGAATTATCCTCATCAGGCATTCAAATCCTGAGATCCAACAGGATCAAACCGCTAGTCACTGGCAGCTTAGCGATCTTGGTAAATGTCGGGCACGTGCTCTCTCACCTATCCTCTCTCACTACCATCCGTCCTGTGTGTATTCTTCCATCGAACCAAAGGCTGTTGAAACGGCAGCGATCCTGGCTGGCTCTCTCAATATACCCTCTGAAAGTCATAAT
>DASRZI010000434.1:0-7601 GCA_035686605.1 Candidatus Zixiibacteriota bacterium | reverse complement strand
CTTTGGTTCCAAGGGACCATCACCGTCCGGATCGTAGCTTTCCATCCGACCAAGAGAAGGATCCGTACCTAAGGCAACGTTGGCTATCGAGTTTGGTTGACCAGCTCGATTTACCTCTGGCAAGATGTAGATGTGCATGTTCCATACATCGACTGGCATGGCGGTGCCGAATAGGTCAGCATACGTGTTCCACATTATGTCAAGATACTGTAATCTTCCTGGAGTGACTTGAACCAGGCCAGAGTTGGCAATTTGAGCCAATGGATCTCGGTTTTTAATGAAATGGTAAACATCGTGGTATGCGCGAGCATAGATTTCCGGATATGTATCACCCTGGTCTACGATGATTTCTCCCGGATCGGGTCCCCTGTCAACCTCGTTGCCCACTATCCACAGCGCACCTCGCCTGTTGTCGACAACTACCCCCAAGCCATTGTCCGTAAGCGGGGGCGAGATTGAGAATGTCGGCAGATATTCACCCAGATCGGTCTTGTCTTGTTTGACCTTGATAACAGGCGTGAATTCGGCATTATTTGGAGCAGATACGGAAGAAGTACCGAAATTCAGGTACCAGCCAGCACCGAAATCGTCTACCCAATCTACTTGATGATCTCCCAGCGCAGCAACGCCGTGACGACAGCTTGCGTTATCAGCCGAATTCAGAAGCGAATATCCGTTTCCCGCTCCGACAAGCTCATCCTCGCCTTGAACGCTGCTGCCAACAATCGCGATCAAGGCGATCTCGAAAGCCAATACAATGATGACGATTCGACTATTTGAAGAAAACAACCAGTGCATATTTGCCTCTGTGCAGAAGATTCTATTTGTTTGAGCAAAATAGCTATCGGCTTAACCTGCTAATTTTATCAGAAAGGGGTTTGTGACCAAGCGGGTCTCATCACCCTACTAGAGCATTGTCATGGACTCTTTGGTTTGACAAAGCCCGATCAAAGGCCAAACCAACAGAAAAAGTGAGGCTCTATATGAACGGAAATGCCCCGACCGACGTCGGTCGGGGCAAGTCCCTCCCGGGGAAACCTGCGAAGTATTCAAGCCGCAGCAGGTCGAACCCGCACAGGTCACTATTGGACGACCACCCCAAAACTGCCGTCCACATCTAATCGATTGTTAAGACGGCGCGCTAATGCTGTTTATCGAAGATCTTGTTCTATCATGCACAGCGAGTAAATCATACCGTCTGGCTGGCACTGTGACAAGTCCAGTTTTATCCATATTTAATGTGATGATTAGTGTTATTCGCCCAAGACGAATCCTCTCCTCAGACCTGTCCTCTGGTCAGTCCTCTCATCAGACCCGTCTTCTGGTCAAGTCTCCTTCTCACCCTAACCCCCAACGCCCAGAAGTCAGCCAATTTCCTATTGGCCAAGACGAGCTCTGCTCGTCAGGGCTTGGAAAATAGGCGACGGTAGGGGCATGGCGACCAAAAATACGATACTTGGATCGAGATAAGTTTCCTAATCTGGGAGCCTTGCCCAATTATGAATTGAATTTGCGTTGGGATCGCGGGTACGGCAGCCAGAAGGGATGGACGAGTGAGCTCACTCCTGTAGAGTAAGATTGGCTATGCCCGTCGTCAATGTCACTGATGCCAAAAATCAGCTATACTTCGGGAGCATATCCTCGCATTTGAAGATATCTTTGGGCAGATCGAAACGGTTCCGCACTGACTACATCGCTCCTGCAGATCGTTCGGAGTCTACCAATTTGTGCGGAGGTAGATGCAGTTAGTTGATTGATTTGAGGAAAGCAAACCTACTCACGACTAAATATGGATAAGAAATCGCGCAAGACCCTGGAATTTGATAAGGTCCTCGACCGCCTGGCTAGCTACACGAGCTTTAGCGCTGGCACGGATCTGGCTTTGCACCTGGAGCCAACCAATGACGAATACGAAGCTCGCCAGTGGCAGGATGAAACGCAGGAAGCGTTTATCTTGCTTGACAAGCGTGCAGATATTCGCATCGGTGGCGCGCGCGATGTGCGGCGAGCAGCTGACAATGCCCTGCGAGGTTTCATTTTACCTCCCGAGGACTTACTAGAAGTCAGGGCAACCGTCTCGGCTGGTCGTGATCTCGGCCGCAAGTTAGTAAAGTCACAAGCTGATTTCCCGAAACTGGCCCTCATTGGCGAGCTGATCGAAGAATGCCCTGGCCTGGTCTCGGCGATCAACAAAACGCTGGATGAGCGCGGAGAAGTACTCGACACTGCCAGCGTCAAACTGGCAGATATTCGTCGAAATCTCCATGTGATCCACGGGCGAATCCAAGACAAACTGCGGACCCTCTTAGGCAGCAGCCGGAACGTCTATCTACAGGAGCCTACCATCACAACACGTGGAGGCAGATATGTCGTGCCACTCATGGCAAATCATAAAGGTCGGATCAAGGGAATCGTCCACGACCAGAGCAATAGCGGGGCAACCTTGTGGATTGAGCCGATCAATACGGTCGACCTGAACAACGAATACCGGGGTCTTGAGATTGCCGAGGAGGAAGAAATCCAGCGCCTGCTGGCGGAGCTATCCGCATTGGTTGCCTTTCATGGAGATTCCATCAAACGGGTTGTTGAGCGGCTGGCCGAGCTGGACCTCATCTTTGCCAGGTCAACATACGCTCAGAAAATGAATGCGGTTAAGCCCGAGTTTGTACCTTGGCGCGATTCCGATATTGACCGACATCCAAAGACAAACAATGACGAGGACGATCTCAACAGCAACGGAGATGGCAGCCACCATCCCGGTTCAACAATCTGGATTCGCGGCGCGAGGCACCCGCTGCTTGATTCTGAGACCGTCGTTCCAACCGACCTTTTGGTCGATGAAGAAACCTTCTTAGTGCTGATAACAGGTCCGAATACGGGTGGTAAGACAGTCAGTCTTAAGACAATGGGGCTGATGATACTCATGGCCCAATCAGGTCTTCACCTCCCTGCAATCGAAGCAAAAATGACCGTGTTCGACGATGTCTATGCCGACATAGGCGATGAACAATCGATCGAGCAAAATCTCTCGACTTTCTCCGGACACTTGACAAATATTGTCCGGATACTTGACCAGGCCGACGACCGATCGCTCGTACTGCTCGATGAATTGGGTTCGGGAACGGATCCAGCTGAAGGGGCCGCATTAGCCCAAGCCATTGTGAGTTATCTTCGAGACATGGGCGCCACCACCTTTGTCGCCACACACTTCCCGGAGTTGAAGGTTTATGCAAACAATATCGCTGGTGTAGTGAATGCCTCCCTTCTTTTTGACGTCGAAACGCTGATGCCTACTTTCGAGATGAGCATCGGAATGCCCGGCCGCTCGAATGCCTTTGCCATCGCCCGCCGGTTAGGACTGGACGAAACGATTCTCGACGACGCCATCTCGGTCATCGGAACAAGCAGCAACCGGGCGGAGAGTTTGCTCGATTCTCTGTATGAGATACGGGAGAAGATTACGTCGGAAGAAGCCCAAACCAGGCTGACGTTAAAGCAGGTCCAGGGAGACCGCGACTTGCTGCAAGAACGACTAGAGGGAATTCAAGCCGAGCGAAAAAAGATTCTAGAGGAAACGCATGAACAGGCGGAGATCGAACTAGAGGCGGTGCGGCGAGAAATCCGAAGGGTTCGAAAACAGCTTCGTGACGCTGAATCCATTAACAAGCTAAAGAAGATTCAAAAGCAGACTGATGAGATCGAAGATGTCGAATTGCGCGAAATCGAGAAGGAGATCAGCCGGCTCGAAATAGAAGATGCACCCAAGAAGAAGAAACGACGACCAGATGGATTCAAGGTCGGCGACCACGTCAGAGTGACGTCCATCGGCGCCAAGGGGCATATTGCCGAACTGGATAAGAAAATGGCAGAGGTCGTAGTTGGCATGCTGCATATGAGGATCCGCTTGGAGGACCTCGAGCTGCTTGACCGGCCGGAAGACGAAGAGGAGAAGACGGAGGCTGATCCGGCTGCGTCTGCCAAGCCGAAACCCAGAGTCGCTTCTCCTGGCATGGAATTGGACCTGCGGGGATTACGAGTCGAGGAAGGACTAAACGCCCTGGACAAGTATCTCGATGCGGCGTTTCTTGCGAACCTTCCCTGGGTGCGCATCATCCATGGGAAAGGCACCGGCCGGATGCGAGAAGCCGTACGAAATTCATTAACAAAGAATATCTACGTCGTGTCCTGGGAAGAAGGACGTGATGGAGAAGGTGGCGCTGGGGTAACAGTAGCCAAATTAGACGTCGAGTAGTTTCGCATGCAAATAGAAGCAATCCTCTTTGATCTGGGTGGCACCCTTCTAGAGTACACAGGCGGTTTTCAGGGCTGGCCTGAGTTAGAAGGGCCGGGATTTGAAGCTGCCCACAAATACCTCAACAGTACCGGGATCGCACTTCCGCCTTTGGCGGAATTCAAAGCTGCTGGATTTGACATCTTGCCAAAACGCTGGCAGATGGCGACTACAGGTCAACGAAATCTCACAGTGGCAAGCTTGCTTGCTGATGTCTTGAAGATATCTGAGGATGGACTTCCGCCAGATGGTTTATTGGAAGAAGCCGCTTCCAGATACCAGGCAGCCATCTGTTCTGGCGTTGTACCGATGCCGCAAAGCTATCAGACTGTTAAAGCGCTGAAGAAAGATGGATACAAGCTGGGGCTGGTATCGAACACGATGTTCAACGGCTCAATGCATATCGCCGACATGCGGCGATTTAAACTAGACACTTTTTTCGATTCGATGGTTTTCTCGTCTGATGAGAATGAGTGGAAACCCGATCCGGCGCCGTTTTGGCACGTTCTGGAAAATCTTGGGGTCTCGGTCGAAAATGCGTTGTTCGTAGGGGATGATCCCGCAGCCGATGTGGCCGGAGGCAAACGGACGGGATTGTATACCGTCCACTACCTCTCCAGCCATCGTTTTTCATCCCCCGACGGATATCGACCAGATGCAACCATCGCTAGCTTGAGCGAATTGATTGTTATCGTTGACCGGTTGAACACCTTATCCGGTCATGATAAACTCTCCACGTCATGACCGACGACATCTCCAGACAGCAGGCCAATGTCCTGATTGAACGCGCCCGCCGTTTTCAAATGAAGGGTGAGTTTGCTGAGGCGATTCGATTGTATCGACGTTCCCTCGCCTTGCAGCCAACAGCGGAAGCGTTTACTTACCTAGGGTGGACCTACAGCATGATGAATCGATATCAAGAGGCGATCGATTCATGCAAACTTGCTATAGAGGTAGACGACACGTTCGGCAATCCCTACAACGACATCGGAGCCTACTTGATTGAATTAAAGCAGTGGGATGAAGCGATACCCTGGCTGGAGAAAGCCATCTCCGCCCCTCGATATGATGCTAGACAATATCCCCATATGAACCTGGGACGTGTCTATGAACATCAAGGTCGCTATAAGTCGGCTCTGGCGAGCTATGATCGCGCCCTGGAAATCGATCCTTATGATAGGGCAGCGGCATGGGCGAAGTACCGGCTGGTCGGGGAGCTAAACTAGAACTGTCGCCGGTCTTCAGTGGGGGATTCCGCAAGATCCGAGTTAATGACCTAAACCTATCTTGTAATCACCCATATCAACTACAGATAAATAAGTTTGCCACTTCCTTGCTTATTTATGGCATGCCGTGTGTCCACAATCAGTCTGGATTTATTGGCAATCGTTGGCCAGTCAAAACTATCATGATGGGTGAGGATCAACACACAATCCGAATTCTCCAAATCCGCGTCCGTCAGAGATATGGAACTTAGTTCAAAGCCCTCGTGTTCGAGAGATGGTACATAAGGATCGTGATATCTAACCACAGCACCTTTTTCCTGGAGCAATATGATTACATCCATGGCTGGGCTTTCTCGAACGTCATTTACGTTAGGCTTGTAGGCCACGCCCAAAATGAGGATCCGGCTCCCATTCAAGGCCTTGCGCTCCTCATTTAATGCATCGGCGACCTTGGAGACTACGAATCCAGGCATCTGACCATTTACTTCCGCTGCTAGGTCGATAAATCGGGCTTTGTAGTTCAGAGTTCGTAGTTTCCAGCTCAGGTACATAGGATCTACTGGGATACAATGGCCGCCCATGCCGGGACCGGGATAGAATGGCATGAAGCCATATGGTTTTGTTGTGGCAGCGTCTACAACCTCCCATACGTCCAAGTCCAGCTTGTCGCACATGAGGGCGACCTCGTTTACGAGGCTGATGTTTACCGCTCGGAAGGTGTTTTCCAGTAGTTTCACCATCTCTGCTGTTGACGTGCTCGACACAGGTATCACCTCTCGCACGATCGCCGAGTAGAGTTTAACTGCGACCTCAAGACAGGCCGGGGTGACGCCGCCGATAACTTTTGGCGTGGTGAATATCGTGTAATCCTTCCTGCCCGGGTCGATGCGCTCAGGTGAAAATGCCAAAAAGACGTCGCGACCGATCACATCGCCGTTACTTATCAGCCGCGGCAGGATAATCTCCTCTGTCGTCCCTGGATAGGTGGTGCTCTCAAGGATGATGAGCTTTCCACTTCCCCCCACCCTGGCTATCTCGTCTGAGGCCATGATGATGAAGGAGATATCCGGATCGCCGGTCTTTCGTAGTGGCGTTGGAACACAGATGGAAATGGCATCCACACCGGCTAACTCCGAGTAATCACTGCTGGCATAGAACAAGCCGCTGTCAACCACAGCCGCCAACTGTTCGCTGGGAACATCTTCAATATAGCTTTCTCTTCTATTCAGGGCGTCAACCTTGGACTCGTCGACATCGATTCCTACCAGGCGATATCCAGCCTCGGCGAAGGCTATCGCCAGGGGTAGACCGACGTATCCTAATCCAACTACCCCGATAGCCGCTTCCTTATTCTCTATGCGGCTCAGAATTTTCTCTTTGTCACTCATGGACATCAGGTTGTTACTCCCTTTTCCTGGGAAATGACATAATGGTTTATTCGTGGGTTGCTCGGTTCTTCAGATCCTCAATCGACTTTCAACACTATTAAAACGAAGTGCGCAGGCAAGCCTTATCTGCTTTCTCTTATTTTCTTCGTCGATAGCCTGATCCGATATTCCAGGTACTCCGCTTAGCTTTCGCGATCACTGCTGAATCCAACACAACTTTCTTGGGTTGGTCATTCAGATATGCCAGCAGAACCTGAACTCGGTCCTTGCCGGAGATGTGCGTGTCGAAAATGGCATCGTACCCTTCGAAGAGCCCGTTTACAATGCGAACTTGGTCCCCTCTTTTGAAATTCGACTTAGCTGACTCCATCGTGGCCATGTACTTATCCAGTTGATCTTTCAGTTCAACAACCAGAGAGTCAGGAACGCTTCTCGGTTCGCCACCGAATTGAACAAGACCATATGTACCTTCCGTCCAACGGAGGGCGTCCGCACCAGTTTTATCCAGATCTACTGAAACGAACATGTATCCTGGAAAAAACGGGCGTTCTTTTCGAGAACGAGGATTGACTGGGGTTACTTTTAGAACTGGATAGTAGACCTCAAAATCCAACGTTTGCATCAGTTGGTATACCAAGGGCTCCTTATGTGGCTTTACGTGTAGGGCGTACCATTGGAAAGACATATGATTTAGTC
>DASRZI010000433.1:0-4008 GCA_035686605.1 Candidatus Zixiibacteriota bacterium | reverse complement strand
TTTCATCACCTACGAGGATACGCCATCTCTTTTTCTTAGCCAATCCACAACTTTCGTTTATATCTCGGTAATCTATTATCCAGGGTCACTAAAGTAAGGTCGCTTAAGCAAAGTCGCTTAAGCAAAGTCGCTTAAGCAGCCAACGCCAAATAATGCGTTTTTGCCAGGAGGAGCACGGAGTACGGTTCGCTAACCAGATGGACCTCTCTCCTCCTGCAGGCCAACTTTTTTGGAAGTCGACGCACACAGCTTGGTCGCTGTACACTAATAGAGTCGAATTGAGAGTATGAGGGACGTTCTGTTATTCCGGTAAATGGAGAGTGATAATGGTTGATAACGATGACAACCTGGCTATCGACACTCATAGGCTTAGCAAGAGTTATAAGGACGTTGATGCTCTTCGCCCGCTCGATCTGAAAGTATCCAGGAACTCTATCTTTGGATTCTTGGGGCCTAATGGGGCCGGTAAGACCACCACCATCAAACTGCTTCTAGGTCTCACTCGACCGACGAGCGGTGGTGGTAAAGTGCTTGGAAACGATATCGGCAGTGAGAGCGTTAAGATTCGGGGAAAGACTGGATACCTGGCTCAGAATCCACGCTATTATGAGTATATGTCCGCCCGGGATACGCTTCGATTCCGGGCCCGTTTCTTCTATCGAGGACCTAAGGATCAAATCGAAGATAGGGTTGCCGAGACGTTGGAGCTGGTGGGGTTATCCGACAAGGCCGACCGTCCGATCAAAGGTTTTTCAGGAGGTGAACTACAGAGACTTGGCATCGCCCAAGCCCAGGTGAACTATCCTGCATTGCTGATCTTGGATGAGCCGGCGGCCAACCTGGACCCGCAAGGACGGCGAGACGTGCTCGAGGTAATGGAGCGGCTCCGCAGATACTCCACTATTTTCTACTCAACCCATATTCTCGACGACGTGCAGCAGGTAAGTGACACCGTGGCAATCATGAATCATGGGCGGCTAATAGCCCAGGAGCCTCTAGAAACGCTGCTCGCCGGGAGCGACGGGGCTGTTTATACGGTGACAATCAAAGGGGATGCCGAGCAAGCCAGGGCCCGCGTTGCAGACCAAGAGTGGGTATCAGCGGTCAACGTCGCCGGCGACGATGGTCACTACCAGTGGCAGGTGAGCGTCGTTGACGAAGTCGTTGCTGAGACTCAGCTCCTGCGCCTAATCCTGGCCGACGAACAATTGATGGTAACTGGGTTCGGTCGCAAGAAATATGAACTTGAAGAGATATTTATGAGCCTGGTCGAAGGAGATGAAGATGGCGAGCGTTGAAAACCTTCAATCGGTAGATCATGGGAACTGGATTCCAGGCTTCAGCAACATGCTTGGAAAGGAGAATCGATCCTGGTGGCGGACCCGCAAATGGTGGGTGAATATCCTGGTTTGGACAATCATCATCAACGGCCTGCTGGCCATGATTCTGTGGGTGGTTCCCGTAGAAGATCCTACTGAAGTGGTTCCTTCAGAAGAGGTTATGCAAGTTTTCGTCACCATATTCGGCGCCTTCGCGACTATTGGCGTCATCGTCATCACTCAAGGCTCAATTATTGGCGAAAAGCGAAGCGGAACGGCTGAGTGGGTGATGTCCAATCCAGTTTCAGCAGGCTCGTTTATTCTGTCCAAGTTAGTAGGCAATGCCCTGGGAATTCTGGTGGTCATAGTTCTGGTACAGAGTCTGCTGTTCTATGCCCAGATCGCTATAAGAGAAGGCGAACTCATCCCGGTAGGTCCGTTTGCCGCCTCGATCGCCCTGGTTTCATTGGCCCTACTCTTCTTTCTCACCCTTACCCTCATGCTGGGTACGATTTTCAATTCGCGAGGACCAGTCATCGGCATTGCACTTGCGCTTCTTATTGGCCAAGATCTTGTGGCCGGGCTCGTGGCTGAGTTCATTCCCTGGTTCCCGGACGTTTTACCCCAGAGGCTATACGATTTCGCACTATTGGCGCTCGATTCAGAACCACTGCCATCCTATGTTTCACTGATTGTCGCCTCAACTCTTTCGGTAATCTTTGTCGCGGTCGCCATATGGCGATTTGGCCGGGAGGAATATTAAGCGAGATCCGGGGTAATGTTCAGTTGATCCACCAAAACAACGAGCAGTGAAGATGGTCCGTTTTAATCTAGTATGATGCATGTCATTCCTCGGCTATTCTTCGCCGTCCTGCTGGTGCTAGCCATATCAAGCTGCTCGGTTGTAGAGGAATTGGCGGCGGAAGTCACAGCGGGCATTAAGAAGAGTCCAGGGGAGCCGGCAAGTGAAGCCAGCCGAGAACCTGCTTTGGGAGATTCCCTGACCCGACCAGACGATGGAATGGTGATGGTTTATGTACCTGAAGGTGAGTTCATGATGGGCAGCGATGAAGACGAAGTTGAATTCGCGCTCGCGCTTTGCCAGGCTTACGACACCAATTGTAGCCTTCGCTATTTCTCCATTGAGCAGCCCCAGCATGAGTTGCAGCTAAGCAGTTTTTGGCTGGATAAGACCGAGGTTTCAAACAGCCAATACCAACAGTGTCTCGAGGCGGGATATTGTGAAGAGATATCATGTCAAGACGCCAATGATATGATTGGCGAAGACCAACCAGCAGTCTGCGTGACCTGGAACCAGGCGGTATCTTATTGCCAATGGGCTGGAGCCAGATTGCCGACCGAAGCTCAGTGGGAGTACAGCGCTCGGGGTCTTGATGGAAGAAGGTACCCTTGGGGCAGCGAGGTCGATGGTCAGCGCTTGAACTACTGCGATGCCAACTGCGAATTGGACAAGCGAAATGATGATGTCGACGATGGCTATGCTCGGACCGCTCCAGTGGGCAGCTATCCCGATGGCGCTAGTTGGGTCGGAGCATTGGACATGTCTGGCAACGTGTGGGAGTGGACGGCTGACTGGTATGGCCCCTACACCCCAGAACAACAGGCGAATCCAACAGGACCAGAGACAGGAGATCGCCGGGTACTCCGCGGCGGATCATGGCACACCAGCGCTGATCACGCGCGTAGTGCATTGAGGACCTACAGCGACCCTAACCGGTCTCTCAATCACGTAGGATTTCGATGCGCACTATCTGTTTTTCCGAGCGATCTTTCACCTTGAGCCTCGCCGATCCATTTCTTCCACTACCTCGATAGGCATCATGCGGTCTAATGGCGACCTAGCCAAGATCAGATAGTATTTACCAGCACATCAGCATTTTCAACCTGCTCTGTCTCAAATCAAACCTGTGCGTTAGCTATCTTCAAGTAATAGAGCGCGCCATGATCAGGAGGTGATAATTGTCTTCAACAACAACACTAGGTCTGTTCGGATTGGGAATTCTTGCCGGCGCCCTGATAACGGTCCAAACCGTATTAAACTCATCGTTGGGCGCTCGCGCCGGTGTATTCGGATCGATCCTGATCCTCACAATCATCAGTTTTATGTTCCTAATCGTCCTTGTAGTGATCTTTCCCAGCACGGCACATTTTCGGGAACTTCCTGGCCTATCCAAATGGTATCTCTACCTGGGAGGTGTGCTCGGGGTAATTATCGTTGCCTTGCCAATCTTCTTGGTTCCGAGGATTGGGGCAGCGGTGACCTTAACCGCCATCGTTGTCGGGCAGCTGACCCTTGCCATGATCGTAGACCATTATGGCTTGTTGTCGGTACCCAAGATCAACATTAGCTATCTTCGTATTGTCGGCATTGCGCTCGTCGCTCTGGGCGCCTACCTGGTTGCTCGATAAGGCCTGCGACTCCAATATAGGGCAATCGTTCACTTATCTCTCGGCGCTGATTCCTGGAGCGACCGCCTCCGGGTCTAGACAGCCCATACTGGGTGAAGCGAGAATTCTGCCGAACCCTTTCCCCCTGAAGAGCGACAATTCCGCTTTTATTTCGATTCCACCTGTCACGTCACTTCATCCATTACTAGCGGAATTTCTGCCATCAATGATCATCGTACCTGAGTGTAAATTGTTGAATATGGGGATAATGTGATCTATA
>DASRZI010000432.1:0-23340 GCA_035686605.1 Candidatus Zixiibacteriota bacterium | reverse complement strand
CCGCCCTCAGGGTAATCGAGAATTACATTGCCTACATTGTGGACAGCCACAAAGTTGGCCTATATAGATATTTGAGTGAACCGGGTTTTGTCGATTCATATTATTGCCCTCAATGTCCTCGAATGTGACCCTTCCCGCTGGCAAATAGCAAAATGCGCATTTATGCATAAGACGGGTAACGCGAGTGGTACAACGTGCTAACGGTCGTCTCCAGCGCCTGCCTGGTATGAGGGCAGGAGCAACCATTAGAGCAATCTGCGCGAACAAGGAAGTTAATAAATGATGTAGTTAGGCAAAAACACTAAAGGGCCACCGCACACCTAACAGCGTCTCGCTTATGGTACAGGTGAGTATTTCCACACCGTTGAGAGGTGAGGCGGACGATTAGGATAGGGCTTATTCGATCCTCCAATGCAATAAACCTTTCTATTAACCACACTTGACGAAAAGTGATGTGCTTCAAACGGCATGGGTGGTTTCGTGACCCAGGAATCGGATTCTGGATCGTATTCAAATACGATCGTAATTCCCATACCTCCCGGATCAACCTGGCCTCCAAAGGTATAGATCTTCCCATCAAGCACGCTCGCCGCCGATGCATGTGTCGTTGACGGCATTACAGCTAATTTCGTCCATTCGTCGGTCGCAGGATCATATACCTCCTCGTAAGGAGTGAATCCCCCAATGGCGTAGATCTTGCCGTCTTGTTCAACAGCGTTGAACCAGTTTCGACCCCTCTTCAGATCAGCTCTCGGCATCCAATTGTTCGTCGCGGGATCATATACTTCAACGGTCCTCAAAGTATTCCATTGTTCGAAGGCTGTAACTTCCATACCACCTACGGCATAAATCTTGCCATTCACCACGGCAGTGGAAAGACCGTTTCGAGGGGTTGGCATATCGGCTTTCTTTGTCCATATATCGGTTATGGGATCGTACTCCTCTACGGTCGGCAGCGAAGGCCCCCATCCTCCTGTGTTACCCCCTATGGCATAGATCCTGCCGTCTACCACGGAGGTGGATAGACCGCTCCTTCCGGTTGGCATATCGGCTTTGGTCGTCCATGTGTTTGAAGAAGGATCGCACTCTTCCACGGTTGCTAGATCGGGATGACCCCCGATTGCATAAATCTTGCCGTTTACGACGCTGGTGGACAAGCCCCACCTTGCGGTCGGCATGTTGGCCATCCCCGCCCATATGTGCATGTCCATCTCTGGAGTGGGCGTAAGTGTGTCTGTTGGCAGTGGTGTGTTAGACGCAGTGATCGTGTCCTTGGGCAGATCCCCAGTCGTATCACCGGCTAGCTTGTTCATGGCCATTCTCCCTCCGTTAGACCGATGTGCTTCCCGCCGTGGTCTAATCAGGCGACTCCAGGCTTCCGATGGGGACATGATAGCACAAGCCAAGCAAATTACTCAACTCCTAGGCTCATGCCCCATGGTTGTTCATTACGGGGAGAGTGTCAGTCGCGCGGATAGTGTGACACCATACGTTTTTTGTCCAGCACCACCTTAAAGACTACCTATAGACATCGACCACCCGCTGGGAGAACATCAATCCCAAGTTGCGTATAACCTCTTGTATCAAAATGCACCACTATTGAGCGGTTAATTTCTAAGTTTTATAAGGCTGCTGATGGTACCGATACTGCTATGCCGACCCAGCGGACAGGGCCGCCCAGAGGAGAGGGCTTGGTGCGCTGTAGTTGGTTTGACTTGATTATGCTGATGATCGCAAATAGCATAAACTATTCTCTGTAGGTTCATTGTGACATTTTTTTACAACAACGATATCCTTTGCGCGACTTGATTTTAGGCATGCCTGAGTATCAAGACCTGATGTAGTTCATTGGAGGACTGTCTTGTGAGGTTGCGTACCCTTCCTAACCTATTTTTCCTATCTCTGCTACTTGTTCTTTCCATGTTTACCGCGGATGGAAATAACGCGGCGGCAAACAACGAAAGTAAGCCAGCTGAACTCCAGGATTCAGAGTCTGTCGTGGTCATCGAACGCGGAATGGACGGAACGCACGGCGGCTATTTGAATTATGGTGTTTACTGGCATCGCGAAGAAGCGAGGGTGGGAAATTCAGGAGTAACGTTCGGAAGCTTTCTCGGCGACCATAAGATAGATGACTACTATCTCATTTTGAACTTGGATACCTCCGCGGGCCAAGCCTCAGGGGAGTTTTGGGCAACGGCTCCCCTTGATCCCGATCATCCTGGTGAATCGGGAACGGCTTCCATAAGTGGCGTGATGACTGACGGTTGGGTTCGTTACAATGCCGAAATTGATGCCTGGGAATTTGGCGGATCTTTCGATACACGGGTCACAACCAGCGTCCTTGCCTGGCAAGGCTCCATTGGCGACCAGGATTTCTGGGAGGACATAGCACTGGATGTTAATGTGCTTGCCGAGCTCCGTGGAGGTGAATTCAATTCACCTAATTCAGGCATCTATATTGGATACGAGGTCGAAGAACTGCCAGCGGGCAGCCACGTGACAAAATGGTTCAACTTTTACGTCTCCCCAGCCGGGCTAGTTAATGATTTTGAACCTCTCAGGCAAGCGATGGCTGGTTCTGAAGCTACAGGCGAGGCACCGACAGCCGGTGAAATGGATAGCGATACGGCAAACGAACCTTCACCTGCTGTAGAGGCTGATGAACCGGAGAGTGAAGTTGCGATTAGTGACGAACTGTTGATGGACTTGATTATTGCCTTCACCGATCCTGAATATATTGGCCACATTGAAGGTTGGGACCAGTTAACAGAAACCCAACAGGAAGGGATTTTGACCTTATACGGAATAGTGGTCGAAGTTCAAGAGACCACAAATCAGGCGATCGCTAATCAACCAACAGAAGACGATAGTGACGAATTGACTCCTTACCAGCAGGCTCTCTACAACCAGCACCGCTTGGAACAGTTGTTGGATCAAAAGAACAAGGAAGAATTGGCCAATCTTCTGGAAGATAAGGCAACATCCTGGCAGCGCATTGAACAGGTTGTTAATGAGGAACGCATCAGGGTTTGGGGAGGTAATCAGGGAGATTGGCTGAAGGATGTCTACCAGTTCGTACGTGGCGCGTCCTTGATTAAGGGCGCGACTGATAAAGCAGGGGAATGGCTGGGCTGGGTGACCAACACCCAGCAAGCAGCCGAGAAAGCAGCCGACAGAATCCTTTTAGAGCCTTTTAGCAGCGGTATGACCATGGAGCAAGTTGCTGACCAGGGATTAAAACTGATGTCACAGATGGCTAATGTGCCGACGGTGATTCACTTTGGCTATTACCAGCAGCAGTACCAGAAATACAGCGAAGAATTTCCTGCCGAGACCGCCCATCATAAGGCATTAGTAGACCTGCGAAACATGATGCTCGATCCAACCGAGGAATTCATGATTGCCGATGGCAGCCGGGTAGTTAGGGGTGTTTGGGATAATCGATACTTGCCGAGCGCAGAAATTGGGGGGTTGTACGACAAAGCCTTTTTTGACCTTCGAAATAGCGAATCTCCGGGGGTGTCGAAATGAGAACGCAGCGAAACAGGTTTATCATGGGAGCGCGTGAGTTGTCGACGATAGTCAGTCGCCTTACTAGCAGAAATTACAACCCTTTATCGAAAGGAGTACTGGTTCTGATTGGTAGCCTTCTGTTGGTGGGGCTAGCATGCAACATGCCTCTTGGAAACGACTCCGAACCTGCGCGAAACGATGAACCCCAATCTTTTCAAGACATTGCATATCAGGAGTTGGGGATCGACTTGAGCGACATTTACCTGCAAGGAGAACAGGTTGTGGTCACCTATGACTCTCCATGGATCCAGGATGAGGCCTCCATGCTGGCAGACTGGCTGGCCATTATGATTTTAGCCCTCAATGAAGTGCCCGTGTCATCCGAGGCACGAATCGATGTCAACCACCTCGAAGGTCCGCTATTCTCTGTAACCAGCACGCGTGCAAATGTCGAGGCTGTGCAGGACGGAACGGTTAGCGTCGACGATTTTTACGAAGGCTTGCAGTTCAGCGAGCGCCGAACACCCGCCCAGGTTCTCACGGATAAACTAGCTTCATCAGGATTCAAAACAGCAAGCGTCAAGGTAGAGGGTGGCATTGTAACCATCGAATTCTTCCAAGAGCAGACGGATTCGACCTCTGATCTTTTACTGGAATGGATCAGGCTGCTAGACCTAGCAGCTTCCTACGCACCTGATTCAAACCAGATTGTGCTTGGCATCATTTACCCAAATGCGCCAATGGCCCAACTAGAAGCGAATACGGATGACATCATCAACTACCGTAATGGGAACCGATCTCCAGCAGAGTTCTTAGCTAGACTGAAGCCATCCCTGTAATCTGCCAGGGGCAGCGCAATCCGAGGTACATTATAGTCACGGGTCCCCGATCCTCTTTGAGTTCAATGAACCTGTTTCAATTCGGCTATCAGATTGTCCCCTAAAGGAAATTAAACTACCAGTAAAAGCATATGGAATTAGCGTTGTTGGGTGGGCGATAACCGGTTAATCAGCCAATCATCTTATTCCGCCAGACTCCGCAAACGACTTCTTAGCTTCCGAATCTTAGCTAATTGTATCTTGGGCAAAATTGTTCAAGGTAAGCCTAGCATAGACAGAAACCTTTTGTTGGTTGTGTGCAACACCACCTCAAGGATTACTTGCAGGCGGCAGATCCTTCCCCAGCTGCAAATCAATCAAGAATCAACTCGTCTCTCTAACGCTATGCAAAAAGGCGCTCCCCACAACTTGAGAAGCCGCTAGCCTTTATCGAATACGTGATAAATGAGAAAGAAGTTATTTCAAGCTGCATGCTTCGATGGACCAGCTAGAATCCGGCTGTGACAGCGTACAACTAAGCAATTTACGGTTCCTCAAGATATATAGTGATTGAATCGCCCAGGGGATTGCCAACAGAAGCGGCTGGTAGACGCTGCCCGTCCATCCAATTATACAGACCGAGCCGAATTTCCAGAGGCGTTTCTATCCCAGTGGGGATGGTTACTCTTCGCCAATCTTCTACGATATCGCCCGGCAGCCAAGATGACGGCGGATATCGTTGGTCCTCACCGGGTGAACCGTCGTCTTGATCGATCAATTTTCCCTCATTGTCGGTAAGATGGACAAAAGCGGAGTAGTCCAGCTCTGGGGTACGCTCTGCTTGCCAGTAGAGCTTTAGGAGTAAGGACGAAGCCTCCTCGTCTCGGTCAATCCGATAGCCTTTAAGAGATATCTGGTCACCAAAGAGGACATTCAGCCGGTCTGGTAGAAACCAGATGCTCGATTTTGGCAGAGTAATTGACTGATAGGCAGGTTTGATAATGCCAAACGCCATGTAGATCGCCAATCCCATCATTGATGCAAGCAATACAGCGCGAGCGCCAAGCTGTTTGCGATGAGACAATGTGCTAATGAGAGTCTCGAGCCCGTAGGCAAGCAAAATTGCAATCGCTGCTATTGCTGGAAACAGGTACCGGCCTTGATACCAAGTCTCGTTGAATCTATTAATAGACCAAAAGATGAATAGTTCCTGCACAAGAACTAAACCTACCAATAGAATGAAGGTTCTCTTTTGTCGACTGCCAAGCTGCCGCCACTTACCAGATATGAAGCTCAGCACAATCCCCGCTATGCCTGTAAGTGTGAGCAGTCCCGTGAATACGTAAAACCATCCTGGAGCAAAAACCGTCATCCAGCCGAACACTCCCCAGAATGACCTGTATTGAACGCGCAAAAACTCTCGTACGTCTGACCAAGTCAAAGGTGTATCTCGAAAATTAGCCGCGAATACTTCGTTATATACGGACCAACCTAACGGATCTCCATACAGAATTTGATTCCTAACAAACCACCATCCTGCTAAGACCACGACAACAACCCCGGCGGCAAGAATACCCTTCGCGAGCTGCCTATAGGATCCTCCCCTAATGCCAATCCATGCCAGATAAAGGATACAAACAACTGCGATGCTAACCCCGCCTAATTTGGCGAGAAGCCCAACGGCTATCCACAGCCCAAGCAGCAGCCACTGTCCTAATACTTGTGGCCTCTTCTCCGTCCTTAGTGTTTGCCAAATGATACCGGTTGAGGCCATGACCAAGAGTGCATCGTTGTTGACAGATCCATGGATAAATAGGAACTGAGGATTGAAAGCAATAAGGGCTGCAGCGATAAGTCCGATCCAAGGTTGTTTAGGAAAAACTAGCCATGCGATTGCAATTGTTAGAGCAACGGTCACCATACCCATCAGTGATGAAGCCAATCGCGCGAGGTGCATGCCGAGTGCCTGACCTTGGTACGGAAATGTCTCATCGGTGTGGTGGAGACTGATGTTAACCTGATCACCTCCGGACCAGATGAAATTGGGGTTTAATCGCAGCGCGCCAACATTAATGCTCTGATCGACGGGCAAGGATAGCAGCGCGGCTAATGCATAATACAGCGGTGGCTGGTGAGCCTCGCCTAAATCGCCAATCTCCTGTACTGGAAGCCGTTTCGAAGTCGTTAACTCACGAGCAAATAAGAAATGTCCGATTTCGTCCGGGGCTTCCCACATTGGTGTTACCACGCTATAAAGAGCAGAGAGAAGACCAGACAGGACCACTATTAGGACGGCGATATGGCGATAGGCTCCTTGCTGTTCTATTTGCATCTGATCAAGTTGAGAGTCCGAATTCCTCTTTGTACTCGCACGAGAAGCGTCCGGGCGTTTACAATGTTAGTGCTGCATCTATCAAGTTCAGCATACAACAATGAGTCCATAACTGCCAGGAGAACATGTAACTCCACCCGTTCATGATCTTTAGCCCCTTTTCTTAGTAGAAATGCTGCCCTGGTCATGATGCCATCGACGAATTCTCAGCAATTTCTGCCGGGCGACGGTTGAACACATCATGGATTGAGTGCGGGGATCATAAGAACGATCGAAACCGCTATTGAAGACCCAGATAGGGAACCCTTTTTAGGCTCATGACTCGAGCTCATAGATTGGCGATGGGTCATACCTATCCCTCGGATATCATTTCCTCACCTGATTGTCATTCCCGTCTCCACCTCGGCGAGGCTACAGAATGATAGGAATCCCATCTGTTCTGTCTTTCCCGCAAAATGCCTGCTCCCGCGAAGGCGAGGGAATCGGAAGCCGCCCAACCCTTATCCACATATAAACCCGGCAGTTGGGGCCCGGGGTCGGCCGACGAGCTGCTGGCTCGAAGTGGCTGAATCTGGCGACACAGTGGTCGTGAACATGGGTAGAATGTCAACTATTATCGTATCAAGTTGAAACGAAACCTTTGGGCTACTCTTGTCTGAAAATCTTGACCGGTCTATCTTGAGAGGTCTATCTTGAAAGGTCTATTCTGACTATATATCTTGACCAGTCGATCTTGACCAGTCGATCTTGACCAGTTATCTTGACCAAAACCCCGGAAATAGATATGACATGCAGTTAGGGAATAGCGATGTTTATACTTTCTGAGCAATTCCTATGGTGAACGGTCTCGCGGGCGAACACGCCGAAAGAAAAGGAGAAAATCATGACTGAGCAGATCATCAAACTACTTGGAGACAATGCTGGATACTTGCTGGACCATACCTGCGTTGGTATTCCACACGAGTCTATTCATAGTCCCGGCTCTGATTTCGTGGGCCGGGTTGTGAGCCAATCGGACCGGAGTCCGCAGGTAATGCGCAATTTTCAGAGCATTTTCAACCACGGCCGTCTTGCTGGAACCGGGTACTTATCCATATTGCCTGTAGACCAGGGTATCGAACATACAGCAGGCGCCTCTTTCGCGCCGAACCCGGAATACTTCGATCCAGAAAACATCGTCAAGCTGGCTATCGAAGGAGGCTGCAATGCCGTAGCTTCCACGTTTGGTGTGTTAGGGAGCGTAGCCCGCAAGTTTGCTCACAAGATCCCTTTCCTGGTCAAAATCAATCACAACGAGCTGCTCACCTATCCCCAGAAGTACGACCAGATCCAATACGGCACTGTCAAACAAGCCTGGGATATGGGAGCAGCAGCGATTGGTGCGACCATCTACTTTGGATCTCCAGAGTCGAACCGTCAGATTGTGGAAATCAGCAAAGCCTTCGCTTATGCGCACGAGCTGGGTATGGTCACTGTCCTTTGGTGCTACCTGCGAAATGAAGCATTTAAGAAAGATGCGGTGGACTATCACGATTCGGCCGATCTGACTGCCCAGGCTAATCATCTTGGTGTGACTATTCAGGCCGACATTATCAAGCAAAAACTGCCAACCAAAAACGGTGGTTTTACAGCGATTGGATTTGGCAAGACTAATCCTAAGATGTATGGTGAGTTAAGTACCGATCATCCTGTCGATCTAGTCCGCTGGCAGGTTGCGAATTGTTACTTGGGACGCTCGGGATTGATCAATTCCGGCGGGGCGTCCGGCGAAAACGATTTTGCTGACGCGGTGTACACGGCCGTCGTCAACAAGCGCGGCGGCGGTATGGGACTAATTTCAGGCCGCAAAGCATTTCAGCGACCGATGTCCGAAGGTATCAAACTCCTCAATTTGATCCAGGATGTCTATCTATTTAAGGAAATAACGGTCGCCTGATGTCCGGCTTTGGCCTGACGTTCGAGAACGACGATTAGCAAACGATCTATCGTTTTCTTCGAACTAATTCCCAATTACGTTGCGTATTAAAGGAGTAATTTATGTCAGAGCTTTCAAGTTCTCCAGCTTGGCGTGCACTGGCTATACACCAAGAAGAAATGGCCGATGTTCACATGCGCAGCCTGTTCGACCAGGATCCACAGCGCTTCGAGAAATTCTCGCTCAAATTCAATGACATCCTCTTTGATTTCTCCAAGAATCGAATCACGGAAAAAACAATGTCTCTGCTTTTGGACCTGGCGCGCCAGGCCGGCCTGAGCGAGAAGATAGAGGCGATGTTCAACGGTCAGAAGATTAACAACACTGAAAACCGGGCCGTCCTTCATATCGCCCTACGCAATCGGACCAATCGACCTATCCTTGTGGATGGCCAAGATGTGATGCCCGAGGTCAACCGCGTTCTGGACAAAATGCGCCTGTTCAGTGAAAGCGTGCGCTTGGGTACTTGGAAAGGCTATACCGGCAAGGCGATCACGGACCTCGTAAATATTGGAATTGGCGGATCCGATCTGGGTCCCAAGATGGTAACTCAGGCGCTGAAACCCTATGGAATACCTGGCATGCGGGTTCATTACGTATCCAATGTGGACAGTTCGGACATCGTCGAAACGTTGAAGCCCCTGAACCCGGAGACGACCTTGTTCCTGGTGGCCTCCAAGACCTTTACAACGCAGGAAACAATGACCAATGCCCGTTCGGCCCGGAAATGGTTTCTGGAAATGGCGAGGGACGAAACGCAGGTGGCCAAACATTTCGCCGCTCTCTCGACCAACGCCGAAGCTGTGGCCCAATTCGGTATCGACACCAATAACATGTTTGAATTCTGGGACTGGGTCGGTGGGCGTTATTCCCTGTGGTCTGCTATTGGCCTTTCCATTGCCATTTTCATCGGAATGGATAACTTTGAGGCCCTTCTAACAGGAGCACATCAGGTCGATGAACACTTCCGAAAAGCCCCGTTTGAGGAAAATATACCGGTCCTGATGGGGGTTCTGGGAATCTGGTACAACAACTTCTTCGGCGCACAAACTCAAGCCATTTTGCCCTACGATCATTACTTGTCCTACTTCTCTATGTATTTTCAACAAGGTGATATGGAAAGCAATGGCAAGAGCGTGGCCAAATCAGGTGAGCGCTTGGATTACTCGACGGGACCTGTCATCTGGGGACAACCAGGAACCAACGGGCAACATGCTTTCTACCAACTCATACATCAAGGAACCAAGATTATTCCCTGCGACTTCCTGGCGGCCGCGCAAAGCCAGAATCCGCTGGGTGATCACAATCCCATTCTCATCTCTAACTTCCTGGCTCAGACTGAGGCCCTCATGAAGGGACGAACATCGGCCGAAGCTCGGGAGGAGGTTGCAGACACTGGCTTTTCGGGAGATCAACTGGATCAATTGATTGCTGCCAAGACTTTTGAAGGGAACAGACCCACCAACTCGTTCCTGTATCGCAAGCTTGATCCTGAGACGCTTGGTGAACTGATCGCGATGTACGAACACAAGATCTTCACCCAGGGTGTGATATGGAGCATCAACTCCTTTGACCAGATGGGCGTCGAGCTGGGCAAGCACCTGGCCAAGGCCATTTTGCCGGAGTTAGAAGGGAACGAACCGGTATCCAGTCATGATTCATCAACCAACGGGTTGGTCAACTACTATAAGCAAGTTCGCTAAATGCATCGCATCCGATTTGAAAGGACATTCTACGGTTTAGGTCGCAGGTGCGAGTCAGGAGAAGCTTGGGATGTAATTGCCAACCGCAATGATTTATAGCGATCCTAACCAAGGACACTGATGAACTCTGGCCATAAACTGAAATTAGTTTTGCACCACCACTCTGCCGAAAGCAGTCCTCTTTCCTGGGTCGCAAAAACAGAAAACGTCTTTTACCCGGCACCCTCATGCGGTGATATGTATTGAGCATGACACTTCTGACATTTTTCATCGGCGTCTAAACTCGATGGATAACCTACCGGTTGCTGCCTGTGAAGACAGGGAGAACGGGCAAATCGATGGGTTATTCGAGTTCTACAACCCGTATACGGTTGAAAATTCTGGTGACGCTTGGTTTATTGATCGTTCGCGCGAACCGGATAAAGTTCTAGCCGTGCAGTTAGATTGAGGCAGTATGTTTCGCGTCCAACACCCCCTCATAGACTACCTCTAGAGCTTTGGCTCGTACCGAAAGCTGCGTTTCTACAGATTCAAGTATAGCTAACACCGGAAACCCCACCCTGACCCTCCCCAAGTTTGGGGAGGGGACCCTTCCAGGGATTACGCTACGGTCCGCTCGGTTGAGCATATAGTGGTCCCTAATGGCCCGATTGATTTGGATCTTGAACTTTGATCGTTACGCATAAGAGCGGGATAAGGTTCCCCCGCAATTCAACTACTGGTCATCTCCATATGGAGTGAAGTGCGAGTGGAACACTCGCCATTTGTCACCCACATGTCTGTATATTTCCGTCACCTTCCAACCAGCCGTCAAAACACCATCTTCACTGAGCTCGTGCAGATGGAACGTTAAGACCGCTGTACCCTCTCCTAGCTTAAGATCCGGATCTAGGATCTCGAATCCCGGGACCTGGATCTGACCCGCTATCGGAGCGAACAGCGCTTCGATAGCGCTCTTGCCATCCACGCGATGATTCGCAAAAGGCGAGAAGTAGGTCATATCTTCATCCATGAGCTCCAGCATTCCAAAAGGATCACCTTTATACCATCGCTCAACAGCTCCCTCATATTGCGCAAGAATTATTTCAAATACCCTCTGTTTATTGTCGGTCATTTGGAATCCCTCCTTATGGAACAGCGGTACATACTCACCCAGCGAAATCCGGAAAACGTTATTATCAGACAACGATATTGTAATGATTTCATGGATGTATGTAAAACCTAGCTATCGTGTTCTGAAGCAACACGAACCGTCAAGGGTGTCCAGAGACATAAATGCCGTGTATCGTGGCTGTCCGAAGACGATAGACCCGTGGTTATATCAAATAGAACCAGACCCAGGAGTGAAACGGTATGGTCTTGGAACGGAGAATCTTTGAAACAGCTGTCTGGAACGAGGATATAGATATTCTTACAGGTTGTTTCCTAAGTCGCGAGAATGAAAGATAGCCCTTCAATTTTAATCCCTTGCCCAAGACCGGTTCCTCCGGTCACGCCCCTAGCCCCGTGACGAACCAAGAGCGACGAAGTCTAAGAGCGACGAAGTCTAAGAGCGACGAAGTCGATCAGTCATGCTACGCGGTCCTTGTCACATATGTTATGATGTTTCCTGAGGAAAAGCTGTAAGAGGTAAGGATCACTTCGTGCCGAATCTAGGGGAAATGGGGTCGAATAGCTAGTTTATGGACGAACTAACTAAATCTACCAAACAGGAAATTCCCGAAGGTACTGTTACCTTCCTCTTCACTGACATCGAGGGATCAACCGAGCTGCTTCGGCGTCTTGGTGACAAGTACATCTCGTTACTTGAGGATCAGCGAAGAATACTCAGAACCATTTTCGTGAAGTGGCATGGACATGAGGTGGACACTGAGGGGGACGCATTCTTTGTATCATTTCCCCGGGCAACTGAAGCCATAATGGCCGTGGTAGAAGCGCAAAGAGCGTTGGCCAATCATTCCTGGCCCGAAGATGAGACAGTTCTGGTACGAATGGGCTTACATACAGGTGAACCCTGGACGGGAGCCGAAGGTTACGTGGGTATGGATGTGCATAGGGCTGCGCGCATCGCCCACGTGGGGCACGGTGGACAAGTCCTGCTTTCTGAAACGACGGCTGCTCTCGTAAGAAGTACTCTGCCCGCTGAGGTTCGGCTGGTGGACTTGGGCCTACATCGCTTGAAGGATATGGAATATCCAGAGCACATCCGTCAATTATCAATAGCCGGCCTGCCCACAGAATTTCCTATGTTGAAATCTATTCAGGTTCAAGAACCAGCCACGCGATCAGAACTTGAACCGCCTCCCTTACCAGATTATCTTGAAGGAGGAGCAGTAGTTCCGGCGCCCCCTCTATTTGTGGGTCGGGAACGGGAGTCAGAGTGGCTGGACCAGAGACTTAACCTCGCCCTGCAGAACAAGGGTGGCATCGCCTTCGTCACTGGCGAAGCTGGCATCGGCAAGTCGGCTTTGTTTCAGTTCATGGCCAATCGGGCTACTGCAGCCAGTTCTGACCTTTTGGTGACCTGGGGTACCGGCAATGCTCTGATCGGCAGCGGTGATGCCTATCTGCCATTTCGCCAGGCGCTAAATCTATTAAGCGGTGATGTGCATCATTCCTGGCAAAGTGGGCGCATTACTACAGAACAAGCTAGGAGGCTGTGGGCGACAATCCCGCTTATGGGGCAGGTGATAACCGAAAAAGGCCAGGCTATAGCCGTTACGCTGATCGATGCTGAGGGGTTGCTAGCCCGAGCCGGAGGAAATACCAACTCTGGTGTTGGTTGGTACAACCAGCTGGATCGATTGGTTCGGCGGGCAGAGTCATACCAAACCGATTTCTCCCAGGATCGACTTTACCAGCAATGTACTAATGTTCTGCGGACCTTATCGGACCGGCACCCTCTTCTCGTATTGTTAGATGATCTTCAGTGGGCTGATGGCGCATCATTGAACCTCTTATTCCACCTCGGCCGGAGTTTGACTGACTGCCGGATATTAATAATCGGCTCTTTCAGACCAGAAGAGGTTGCCCTTGGCCGGGATGGAACCCGCCACCCCCTAGAGAAAGTGGTAGCCGAACTACGTCGCTTAAAAGGCGACATAGTCCTCGACCTGGAAAATAGGTCCGAGACCGAGAATCAGGATTTTGTTGATGACTTACTGGACGCAGAACCCAATGCCCTAGACCGGTCATTCCACCGCGCTTTACTAGCCCACACCCGTGGGCAGCCATTGTTCACCGTGGAGACACTGCGTTTTTTGCAGGAGCGGGGAGATCTGATTAAGAACCAGGACGGTTTCTGGACGGATACCGTTGATGTGGGGTGGGATACGCTGCCGCACCGGGTGGAAGGCGTCATTCAGGAACGTATTGATCGACTTGAACCTGAACTGCAGGACATCCTCACAACTGCGAGCGTTGAGGGAGAAGTGTTTACAACTCAGGTCGTAGCGGAAGTCAATAACCTCCAAGAGCGAACTTTGCTGCGCTCGCTGGCACAGGATCTGGAGCGCCGGCACAGGCTGGTTAAAGAGCAAGAAGAGGTTGAGACAGTTCAGAGTCATCTGACTCGCTACCGCTTCAGCCATGCATTATTTCGGGATTATCTATACAAACGTCTTGGTCGAGGCGAACGGCGGCTGCTGCACGGGGATATCGCGACAGCCTTGGAAAAGCATTACCAGGGACAGTTAGAAGGGATGGCCGTGCAGCTGGCCCATCACTTTGACCAAGCCCGGAATCACAGCAAAGCCTACCAATACTATGCCATGGCCGCAGAGAGCGCCGCACGGATTTATGCCAGTGGAGAAGCCATCGCTAACTATACTCAGGCCATCAAGCTGGCCGAAAGGGTTTCGCCAGATGCCGTTTCTTTGGCTGCGTTACATCACGGGCGTGGTCTATCTTATGGGATGGTGGGGGAGTTCGAAAAAGGGCGGGCCGACTACGAATCAGTGCTGCAGATTGCCCGTGCCGCTCATGAAAACGAGGCGGAATGGCGCGCCTTGCTCGAGCTGGGAAGATTATGGACTTCTCGCGACTACGACCAGGCCAGAGATTGTTTAGGGGACGCCCTAGAGCTTGCCCGTCGGATTAACAGACCAGAACTACTGGCGGACAGCTTGAACTGGATGGGTAACTGGTACGCCAATGACGAGAATTTCAAAAAAGCAGTGACCCATCACAAGGATGCACTGACTATCTTTGAGGATCTCGGATACCGGTGGGAACTGGCCCATACCTTGGATTTGTTGGGACTCGCCAATTTGCTGGGTGGTGATCTTGGCACCAGCGTTCGCTATTATGACCGGGCAATAGCCCTTTATCGGGAGTTTGATGACCGCCCCAGGCTTGTCTCTAGCCTGATTGGCCGGGCAGCCAACGTCTCAGTCCTCGTGGATCTGGTGTCTGTCCCCGTTATGCCAGCTCCTGACGCCGCAGCCGATTTTGATGAGGCCGTTCGAATGGCAGGGGAGATTGGTTCGGCTTCTGATTTAGCGTGGGCGGGTTGGTCATCGGGCATGCTGCATATTGTAAATGGCCAATTTGGGCAAGCTCGAAATGTAATACAGACCGGTTTGGACATCGCCACCGAGATAGGACATCGCGAATACGTAGTGGGTAACCTGTGTGTCCAAGGACAATGGTATATTGAGTTATTCGCCCCTGTTCAGGCGAGGGAGAAGCTTGATGAAGCACTGGCTCTTGCCAAGGAACTCCGCTCCCCAACGTGGATCCGTATCATAGTTGGGGAGCTTGCTAAGGTCTACATGGGGTTGGACGATTTTAAGTCAGCTCTGGATTGCCTTGAGACGGTGATCTCAGCTGAAACACCGATGGATACTTTGGGCAAACGCTTCTGCTGGCTGCAGCTGGCGGAGTTAGCACTAGCACAAGATGATCTGGCTCATGCATTGGGTATCATAGACCGTTTGATCGCTTCGGCGCCTGGTATGATGCCAGGGCGGGTGATCACATACCTCTGGAAGTTGAAAGCAGACGTATTGGTGGCCAGCGGGCAAGTAGAAAATACTGGCGAAGAGAAGGTACTATCGCTATTACAAGCAGCTTTCAGGAATGCGGAGGCAGCCGGCGAGCGATTTCTGATGTGGCGTCTTCATGCTAGTCTCGGAAACTTTCATCGCACTTTGGGGAACCAGGAAGAGGCTGAGGGGGAGTTTGCGACTGCGAGAGCACTTGTCGATGAGTTAGCTGCAACCATACCAGACGAATCATTGAAGAAGGGATTTCAGGAGGGTGCTTACAGCACGCTCAGATAGCCTACTTAGACTAAGGTTATTTCTTCTCCACTGCCACTAATTCTGCCAACAGCTCTTCCGCCATCTCTTCGGGATCTCGCTAGTCGCCGCATTACCTAGCCGCTTTGACGACTTCGGGTGACAAGGTTTACGCAATTTCGCATAGTCATTAATCGGCCACATCCGCATACCACTGCGAATATGCAATAGAGGGATGCTGACCTGCCATCTCGAATAATTCAGTTCCTTTCTCTACCTCTTTTTTCGAGCCGACGAATAGAGCGTCGGCTAGTTTCGCTACATGTTCGTTGAAACTTTGAATAGCCCAGTCGTACAGCCAGAGGGACGCCGCACATTTTTCGTCCAAACCCATCTCAAAGACTACCTCTTATATCATGGCCTCAATCGAAGGTGCTTCTCGGTAGAGCAAGTCCTTAAGACATGCATGCGGAAGCCAATACAGAATCTTCCACCAATCGGATGACTTGCATCCTCTCAGGCTTGAAATGCTCATCCTCCCACCGTAAACCGTTAACATCTCGGCTGTCGGTCCAGATCTTGCCCTTACCAACCAGCCGCTGCTTGGCGGCTTCTAGAAACTCTTTGCTCCACCGATAGTAGAAGCTCTCGCCGATTCCCTCCCGTCGGCACAGTTCGGTGACCATCTCTTCACTGCGCAGACCTTCCAGAACGATGTCGATCTTCTCCTCGCCTGAATGTTTGCGGCGACTGTTGTGACGGATATTTCTGATGGTGCTTTCAGCTGTTGGTTTTCTGCTTTCCGTCTTTGTCATGGGCCACTCCGCTACCTCTAGTTGGCTAAAAAGTGTCCCTTAATACTACACCCTCTTTGGTCCCTCATCGTCTGAAGTCGCACAAGGCAGGTGAGTGAATCAGTTATCTACTTTGTCACAGCTAATTCCTGATGGTGGCCTGTAAGCCGGCAACGAGTTGGTCTTTCTGCTCTTGCGTCAATTTGGCTTCCGAGTGAAGCAGCAGGTACTGCGCTGGGGGCATACTGCCGTACTCCAGCACTTCCCATAGTTCATCTGCTTCTCGTGGCTTTCCACCCTGATCCCACTCGGAGAAATTTAAATGCTCCCTACCTTCCTCCACATCGCGCTGTACTAACCAGGAAGCAGGAGCCACGCTTTCGTACCAACTTCCCCAATCAGTTTCATTGCTATGACAGTCGAAGCACGCCGCCTGAGCTAATATCCGTGTTTCGGGGCTATCCCAGTTGGGTTCACTTTGTACGGGTGGGTTGGAGTGATCATGGCCATACGGCAGCAGTTGAATCAAAAAAAACCCAGCAATTATCACAGCAAAAACGATCCCGATTATTTTTTTGATTGACATTGTTTAACTCCTATTGATTTGCGGTGTACGCCAAGCTATTCCCCCAGCAGTTAGCCAATTCGCCTATCGCAAAGCAAGGCCCGGTCATCATACTTGACGAGCTTCTTACCTATTAGTGTCCCTTATTGCCTCGGGATAGACTACATTGAGTTTTTCAATTTCGCTCTGGTCTTTATTAATAGACCGAATAAGCAATTACAATTCGAAAGTATTATCCGTTTATCTGGTGAGTGGCTGGGATGCATTGGATATTTTGCAGCATTTATATATACGGCTTCAAATAAACCACACCCTCATTAATCCATTGAAAGGCGCTTTACGGGCATGGTAACATCTTTTTCCCAGTACTTTCCTTTGTGAGGTTCCAAATGTGTAATTTTTCTAACCGACGGTTTGATAATCAGACTGGTAGAATGTCTGCCAGCGTTATCTGTACAATGCACCTCAGTATTTACAGGGGTGTCCACAGCACGCATTTCTGCTTTTCAACATCTTCTGACGTAGGCCAATTTAGTTCATATAGCATGAGTATATCCTCGTGATACGGTCTCTACATAGGACGAATGACTGAAAGGAATTAAGCAAAAAGACTTGTTTCGTAGACTCTGACAAGGGAGAACGCGATGAAGGGCAACGGATTAGCTGTGGCATTTGGCATGGGAGTGTTATTTCTATCTGCCTGTAACCCCGTGGGGGATTCATCACCCCAGTCTCCAGTGACCGGTTCGCCTACAACATCTGCCGTAACCTAAGAGCGGTCGACGGAGCTGCAGGGCACGGAGACAGGTAAGCAATCCGAAGAAACAACTGAAGATGGGGAAACACCGGGGACAGGATTGCGCACCGTAGAACCCGAGGCAGCGGCGGCTACCCAGGAAGAGCCATCATTTCCGCTTTCAAAGCCTGGTCCTTTCTTCGTCGGCACGACAAGCGTTACCTTGGTTGATTATAGCCGAGACGGGCGCAAGCTGGGAGTGCAAATCAAATATCCGGTGCTGGAGCAGACTGATGCCGAGGGCAATGTAATCTTGCGCGACGCGGCGGCCGATATGAGTGGTGCGCCCTATCCCCTGATCCTGACTGGGACAAATTCAGGCAGATACTTATTCAAACCGCATCTTGCTTCCCATGGATTCATTATGGCTACCGTCCCAAATTGGGCATCGGTCGAACAGTTAGATGTCGAAATGATCGATCATCCCTGGAATCTCCTTTTCACCCTGGACCAACTGGCTTCCTATCCCCCTGAAGGGTTGGCAGGGATGATCGATACCGAGCATGTTGGGGTCGCCGGCTATTCATCCGGCGGCGACTATTCCCTGGCTATGGGGGGGTTCGGATTGATCCTGACTATTACCTTTCCCAGTGCGTGCAAGCGCTAAGTATGAAGCCGGATGAGTCAGTCTGGTGGCTAAACTACATCTGCTTTCTGGCCCGGAAGTGGGACACTTTTGTCGAATATACCGGGGCCGAAATCACTACTAGTGACGATGGGCTATGGCAGCCAGTGACGGATGATCGGATTAAGGCCGTCATGCCGCTGGCTCCGGGGGTCTCCTGGTTTTACGGAGAGCGGGGTTTGGCATCGGCTGATCGACCGGCTTTCATGATCTGCGGAACCGAGGATAAATTAATAGACTATCAAACCGAATGCGTGTACACCTATGAGCATCTGGGGACGACGGAGCGATTCCTGGTCTCCTTTATCGGCAAGAAACATATGATGGTCGAGAACTCTGAGCAAGCGGCGCGTAAAAACCATTTCGCCACCGCCTTTTTTGGATACTATCTCCAGGATCGAGAGGAGTACGCCACCTACTTCTCGGAGGAGTTTGTAAAGTAGCATGATGACTTGGCCCTGGGGTGTGTATGATAAAGGTTAACGCAGGCCACACTTCTGGTTCTACGTTTTGGGGATAAAAGAGTCCATCGCACAGGTGATGAAAATATGCTGTCTCGTTTTTCGGACAACCGATACTCATGAAACGAAACAGCAGTTAGCTGCAGAATGAATCGGGAAATAAGCAGGTGTTTTCGCTGTCTCTATCGCACGCGGTCGATATCTTGCGCATGTGCCACGCTCCTCGATTCGGGCATCCGGGCGAGTCGCGACTTGTTCAACGTCCCGCCAAATTTCTGCGCAGTGCTTACAGTAATTCCCACGCGTATAGTCGCCCGAAGGTCTCGGCCGTGCTATATGGGTATACCTCGCGCCGTGTAGTGTGACATAACCTTCGTCGGGAAGAGTAAAAGCCATAATAAAACTGCTCGGATTATTGTTTCGCCACGAGATGTGAAGATTATCATCATGCTCGTTGGGCTGGCGCGCGCTAGAAAATGTAATCAGGGCCATAATTACGCCCCCCCGCGCCGCAAGTTGTTTGCTGGTTTGGAGCCGGCATCCAGCGCATCATGGAACGAAGGGACAGCATTGAGCACTAGTCAGGCAATCAGTGAAGCGCTGCGCGGATTGGAAGCATAGACTCTATTGAGGCTGCAGATTCGGCAGAGTCGATCTTCGCCATCCAATTGATATTAGGGGCCATCGGGGTTAGATGATACCGAACAGCAGGGCTTAGCGGTGAAGTCCCCTTGTGCCCGATCAATCCGAGTTTGCAACATTCGCTTCGTCATAGACCGTCAGCTCGACGGCGAGTCGTGTACACAGCGCGTATCCTCCCGACAGAAACCGGCAACTGAATTGTCGTATTCAAGAGTTATTGCTGAGCTGCCCCGGCATCATCAGCCGCTGGTCCAGATACGGTCGCGCTTTTGCTGCGTCGCAAATAGATGACGTAATAAACGACACCCACTCCTACAGCGCCGCCGATAATGTTGCCGATCGTAACCGGGAGCAGGTTGTGAAGAAGGAAATTCCCCCAGGTCAAGGCTGCATAGTCCGCGGTTGAACTCCCGATGCTGCTCCAGAAGGCCTCCCCGGCGAACTGTTTGATCGCCAGACCCATAGGAATAAAGTACATATTAGCGATGGAATGTTCAAAGCCAGCGGCGACAAAAGCCGTAATCGGAAAGATGATGGACAGAATCTTGTCAGTCGTCGTCCTCGCTGAAAATACCAGCCAGACGGCCAGGCAAACCAGCATATTACAGAGGCTGCCAAGAAAGATGGCCTGGATGAACCCATAGCCAACTTTTGATTGGGCGATGTTAAGGGCATTTAGACCAATGGCGCCATTACCAAATGTAAACTGACCTGAGAGCAGCACGACAATCACCGTCATGATTGCCCCAACGAAGTTACCCACATAAACGATCCCCCAGTTCCGCAGCACGCTAGCAGTGGATACCCTTCTATTGGCCCAGGCCATGACAAGCAAATTGTTGCCAGTAAACAACTCCGCCCCGGCAACAACGACCAGGATGAGCCCAAGACAGAAGGTAAAACCACCAAGGAGCTTGGTGATGCCAAAGGGCAAATACTTTGCCAGCGATGCACCGGTTGCTGGATCAACGCCCATGGTAGGCGCCGTCACCGATGTGGCAAAGATCGCTCCCAGGGCGATGAAAATTCCGGCCAAAACCCCCAGGGCAAACAAGGTGAATAGGCTCATGTGGGCCTTTGAAACACCGATTTTTTCGGCTCGCAAGGCCATCTCTGCTGGGAGCAAAGCGTCAACTGTCAAATCTTTCGATGTAGTCATGTTGTAAATCCTCCTTTATGCTCGGGGTTATAGCGTAAAATATGGGCTGGAGCGAGAGGATTTGATGGTGAACGTTCTAATCTCAAAGCCTTGTCAGCGACTCGTAAAGCCAAACCAAGGAAAAACATACAGCTAAGGCAAGAAAATCATACTTGCCCGGAGGAGTCGTGTCTTTATTGTTGATGATTTTTCGAGCAGTCGCCTATGGATGCGTACTCATGGGCAGTTCAAGCTTGCGACTGATCCAGCTAACAGCTTCAAACAATTTCTTCGCCTGCCATTTGTTGTCTAATAAACAACAGGTAGAATTATTCTATGCAGGCCTTGCCAAAATAGAGTCATTCTGTTGTTTGTATCCAACACCACTTGAAAGAATATCTATAGCGATATGGTCGAGACCAGTCGCACAACCCAACCAGCCCTTGCGGCTTTGAACGAGGCAGCGTTAGCTATCGCCTCCGAGGTGTCGCTGGATAAAGTTCTCCAGCAGATAACCGACTCTGCGCGTATCCTCGGCAACGCCCGATTTGCAGCCCTCGGTGTTCCTGGCCCGGACGGAAACCTGGAGAAATTCGTTACCAGCGGCATCGATTCCGAGGGTGAAGCCTTAATGCCCAACCAGCCACAGGGATTGGGTGTTCTGGGAGCCATCATGCGGGAATCCAGATCAATTAGGTTGTCGAACGTGGAGGAAGATCCGCGTTCGGTTGGATTCCCAAAGGGACATCCCTCGATGCGGAGCTTTCTAGGCGTCCCGATCATGGCCGGAACTCAGGTGTTGGGAAACCTTTACCTGACCAACAAAGAAAACGAGACCGAAAGCGCTGCTGGCAAGGGGAAAGAAGAATTTACAGCCGCTGATCAGGAATTGGTGGAGATGCTGGCGGCCCATGCCGCCATCGCAATCCAGAACGCCCGTTTATACGAGCAGGTTGGACGCCTGGCGATCGTGGAAGAACGCTCGCGGATTGGAATGGATTTACACGACGGCACCATCCAGTCCATCTACGCGGTTGGATTGACGTTGGAATCGGCCAGGCTTTACCTTCCCGAGAAACCATCCGAGGCAAACGAGCTTCTCCTACAGGCGATCGACAGCCTTAATGACGCCATCCGGGATATCCGTAACTTCATTCTCGATCTACGACCGCGGCGATTCTCAGGTGATCTAAACATGGCCCTGGCCCGACTCGTTCGTGAGTTTCAGGCCAACGCCATGATCCCTGTCAAATTCCTGGTAGATCCAACGACACTGTCCTCAATACCCTTACCCATGTCGAGGACCATCTTCTTAACAACCCAAGAAGCAATGGCCAATGTGGCCCGCCATGCGCGAGCCAAGAACGTCACCGTCGAGTTATGGGAAGAGCCAGAGATGGTTATTCTTTGCGTGATCGACGATGGGGTGGGGTTCAACCCAGATGAGCAGGATCAATCTGTCGGACACGGACTGGCCAATATGCGTGCTCGAGCCGAAGAGCTTAGCGGCACCTGCACCATCCAATCTGCCCCAGGGGAGGGCACACAAATCTGCCTCCGGCTTCCACAGGATGCCGACGCTTCAACCAAATAACGGCAAAAGCCGGAAAAACACCACCACACCTGTTCCACAACCCATCTCAGTGACAACCATCATAGATCTTTGGTGACGTTTGTTACTACAGGGGGCATACCGTTAAGTCGTACACTAGGGCACAATCGGCACTTTTTCTGCCGAATTCTGTGGATGATGGGCTGTGATATGCACTCACTAGTACAAGATCAAGGTTGGAGCGCCACAGGGCCTGTAATGCCGACGAACAAGATTCGAGTGATGATAATCGACGAGCATCTGGTAGTGCGGCGGGCTCTGGCGGCACGCCTGGCCTCGTTTCCCAACATCGACGTCGTTGCCACGGCACGCGACTATAATCAAGGGGTGGAGAAAGCCTTGAACCACAAACCAGATGTGGTTCTGCTAGAGTTGAAAGGCAAGTACGGCCAGAAAGCTGATCCGATCGGTGAGATGAACAAAGCCCTGGCCGATCAATCCGTCGGCCTGATCGTATTGACCTCCTATGCCGACGACGATGAACAGCAGGCGGCCATCAAGGCAGGAGCCAAGCGCTACCTGCTAAAAAATATCGACACGGCAAGCCTGACCGCCGAAATTGAAGCGGTTGCGAAAGAAGCCCAGAGCAATGACCAGGGCTAGCATATTTCGCTCTGAATAGTCTCATTCCCCCCAAATCCCAGAACAGGAATAGATAATCAGCAGAAGGTCTTGTTATGCATTGGGGCTTGGCGGTCGAAACCAGCGCAATCGTCAGATTAAATCTCCAGACTAAATCTCCAGATTAGATCTCCAGATTAGATCTCCAGATCAAATCTCTAGATTAAATCTCTATATTAAATCACCTGGATATCGACGGAATCACATTATCTGCCATAATTCCTCATCTAGTGCTGTCTGCATTGTTGTGGCGACTGATGGATAGCACAACAGGAGGTGAAAAGGATAACGATCAAAGTAGCAACCCCAATTGTTCTGATCTCTTGTCACTTATCTTTTGAGTATTCCAGGAGGGAATAGTTATGAAGAAAAATCGCATTTTTGTAATTTTAGGCGTCCTAGCCATGTCCTTGATGCTGCTCACTGTTGTTATGGCGGCGCCAGAAGACACGGGCGGGCCAGATGCCTTCGGCTATGTGTATATCGATTCAAATGAGGCCGG
>DASRZI010000431.1:0-4850 GCA_035686605.1 Candidatus Zixiibacteriota bacterium | reverse complement strand
CTGCCTGCTCAGGCATCTGCGAAGGAGCGTCAGAAACAGGCTCAATTACCTGCCCAGCCACCGCCTCAGCTACCTGCTGGTCTTGAGTTTGCGGGGAATCATCCGCTTCCGGTTTGAATGGGGGTACGTAATCGGCCTGCTCCCAAGGCAGGGGAGTGATTTCGGGCTTTGGAAAAGAGACATTAATTCCGGCTTCAGATGCAGAATCAGTTGCTGTCTCCCCTTCCTTCTCGGAGGGATCTATAAGGGCCGGCGAATTGCAGGAGAGCGCAGCAAGCAGAAGCAAGAGGATGAGCAGAATTGTCGTCCTGTGTGATGAGGAAACGAGTCGCAATATGAACTCCTTATGACCATGCGATGCGAACCGGCTAATTATACTTGCTCGAACCGGTTCATTCCACCTGTTATTGGACCAAAAACTATTAGTTTTCCTGTTCGTGAAGAGCCGTCAAAGACAGGCTGAGGCATTGGAAGCTCCACTCCTAACTTAACATAAGTATAACAACTCGCTGGTGAAACCGAGGGTGACAATTAATCCGGCTGTTCAGCCACCGTGCTGCTGCCAAGGGGAAGCCAGGGAGTTTCTTCGCTGATCCGTTCATCAAGAATCGGGAGGTCACGACCAGTGAACGCATCGTAGAGCCGGAGAAGGGGACTTACCTCCTGTCCGGGCCAGGAACTATCGTCCGCGGTTAACCAGTGCGGATCGCGCACATTCGAACCACCAATCCATTTTAAAGTAGGTATGGCGCCCATTGCGGGAATCCCATCGTCCAGGTCCCACCAGGCCCAATGAAATCCATCTTCCTCGAATCCCACTAGACGAAGGGAGACAACCAGGTCGTGATCGATTGGATAGGCGCTAGAAAACAGTTGGGTGAGGGGAAGGTTTTGGCCAGGTTCAGGATTGACATCTTGGAATGGTTTACCACTCCACACAATACCCTGGCCAAAGGGGATATACTGTTGTGCCCCATAGTTAACTAGGTTGGATCCGCTGTTTTCTACTCCCCACGGACCCACGACGTTTTCCAGAGAAAACTCGCCCTCAACGGTATCTATTGTCTCGGAATAGTAGCCTTCTGGTGTCTGCCAATGGAGGTACAGGCGAGGTCTATCTGGAAAAGTATTATCCCAGTCGTATCCGACAAGAATGCGATTATCGTTCGAACCGGCGATAGTCTTGTTGGATGGATTATTGGTAACCACCGGAACTGCCGCGGGTATGACATCCAGAGATCCAATGCGCGTCCGAATTTCGCCTAGATCGTTTGCCAGAGGTTCCTCACCATAAGCCCCTACCATCAATCCATACTCGCCTGGGCCGGTTGCTGGTCTAGGCGTCAGGCGAAATTGAGCAAAATTCAGCCCAACTTCTTTGGCCTTGGCGGATAAATCTTGCTGAGCATAGATCTTACCATCTTCGCCGACTAAGTGGGTAAAGAGCGAGAGACCATCTTTGTAGCTATCCAAGGGACGCCAGGCCAAGATCAATATAGATTCTTGACCAACTTCGACTGCGTGCCGTTCTACCGAATATCCCTCGACCTGGATGGACTCATTGAAACTGATATCCAGGGGTAGGAAACCATCCGGAATCTGGCGTCTCGGCTCGCTGCCAAAGAGGAAAGCATCGTCGATGGGATCGCTGGGAGGAAGAGATGTATAAGCATCCTGGTCAAAGTGCGTAGCAAGGACAGGATGGCCAGCGTTCAATTCTTCCTGAATACGGCGAGCCCAGGTTTGGCCATATTCCTCCCCAGTTGGGTAAACAAAATCGATCTCGATATCTGTGCTTAGTCCTTCCACTTCCTGCAAATACCAAAGTGGAGTCACCCAATGCCAGTCTGCGAGGATCATCGAGTCATCAGGCGCCTCTGCCAGTAATCTCTCCATGTCATCCCGAGTTCGATTGTTCTCATGCAGATAGGTAAAACTGGGGAGACGATCAACCCCCTGACTGATCACGGCCAAGATAACGAAGCCCAGCAAAATAGAGAGCAGCACTTTGGTTCGAGTTGGTGAAGCGCCACCTTCGCCGTCGGCACCAATATTTTTGTGCACCATCCCGACTGCATACCCTGCCAGGATGGCTAGCGGGATATAGGCAGGCATGAGGTATTCTACACTTTGGGGCGCTCTGTACATCGCCGTAACCAGGACCATGGTGGCAATCGAGCCACCAAAAAGAAAGGCCAGTTTTCGATCACGTCTGAGAAGCAGGAGAAATCCGAGCAGCATAGTGATGAGAATCAACCCGTCGAACTGGAAGGTCATGATGTTGGCCATGACTTTTAATCGCTCCCAGAGGATGGCGGGTTCTGTAAAATAAAAGAAGTCCCCTCGAAATCCAAGAGCCAGGATGTGATTGAAAAAGCCCTTAATCGTTGTCAGATCTTCAGGCGCACCCTGGGCTCCCGCCGCAGATCGAAGTGGCAGATAGAGTAGGGGGATCAATCCGACCACAACTGCGAGTATCAGCCACGGCCAAAGACGTCGATCACTGATCCACTTCCTGTCGGTCCAGAACAAGAAAATGATAAAGACCATCCCCAAGAATATCAGAGAAGTGTGATGAGTAATGCCAAGTACCATGACCAGGACAATGGCGACAGCATACTTCCAGAATGGACTTGACATAATGCCGCGATCGTCATCCTGTTCTATAGGAGCTGGCTCGGTTTGCTTCTCGTCTTTCTGTCGCTCTTCCCGGTATCTGACCAGAAGGTAGATGGCAAGGGCGGCAAAGAAAGCGGTCAAGCTGCGAATGTTGGTTGTGGTAGATTGGGCCCAGAAGGTAGTCGCAGTTCCTAGAGCCCCGGCAGCGACCAGGCCGCCGATGGTGCTGCGTGTGAGTCGAAAAACGGTGCCATAAACGAGGAGTAAAGTTAGCGTACCTGTTATGACCGAGAAAATGTTGGTCATCGTGGCTGGAGTGAGGCCAAGAGGAAGGCGGGTCATCAAGTTGGCCAACATCGTGTACAAGGGAAAGCCGGGAGGGTGGGCGACGCCGAGCGTGGCTGCAACCAGTTGAAATTCGCCGCTGTCAGCCGGCAGCAGGCCAGGAGAGAGTGTAATCAGGTAGAGCAGGAAAAATCCGACCCCGATAATAATCGCCCCGACCAATGGCCTACGCCGGTTCAGATTAGGAGGGAGCGATCTTCGAGAGAGGTAATTGAGCAGCCCAATGATGAAACTCAGAACGGCGACTGAAAGGGCGGCCCTAAAATCAGCATCGGGATACGGGACATACAAAACCAGGAACAACAAGGGCCATGTTCTTTCCAGAGAGTTCCGGCGCAGCAGAAATATCGAAAGAAAGATGGTCACTAATGTGATAGCCACAGCCCCGACTAGTCCAAGCTGGACCAGCTCGCTAAGTACTCGACCAGCATAGAGACCAAGAATTGCAGGTGGACCGACCCATCCCCAGCGGTCGATGAACTGCCCGATTGCCCTCAGCAAACGCTCCATAGCCCAGATTATACATGACCAGCCGACTAATTCCTGGTTACACGCATAGGATCAAGTTCCGCCCAAGACGACAAGCGCATCTTTCCAGAGCTGGTGCTATTTTGGAGGAAAGAGCAGCTTGTTGTCGTTCCTCATCTGCCCAGAAACAACGCATAGTTCCGTCAAATATTGTCTCACCTAAGATCCTCCGATTTTCCTGATTTGACCATGTGGATTCAGTGCCGAATAAGGTAAAATCCAACTACACGGTTGGATATGAGGCAGAGCACGACATGATGAAAAGCCATTACACAGCCGCTGAAGAGTTTCGTAGATTACGGAGCCGGGCGGCTTTTCAAGAGTTTCTGGCTCGTTTTACGGGACAATCAACGGAGCTGCTTTCCTACGAAGAAGTTCGCCAGAAATTGCGGGCCAGTGGCGTTACCTCGGAATCAATACAGGAAGTCCCACTGAAGGCCATCGTTGGGAGCGTGGGGCGTTACACCGACTTTACCCGCACATTCTTACCTCGACGCGATAGTGATATGGATCGGTGGGTCCGGATCATGATTGCAACCCATGGTATAGCCGGTCTTCCTCCCGTGGAACTCTTGCTTATCGACGAGGTCTACTTTGTTTCAGACGGACATCATCGAGTATCCGTCGCCAATGAGATAGGAGCCGCTACGATACAAGCCTACGTCACGGAGATTCGCTCAGAGATTCCGCTGTCAGCAGACGTCAGTAAAGAAGACCTCATCCTGAAAGCCGAATATGCGGATTTTTTGAATCTGACCCAAATCACCAAGCTGCGTCCAGAAGCCGAGCTTTCCGTGTCTACTGCTGGGCAATATCGAAAGCTGCTTGAGCATATCCATGTTCACAGATATTTTATGGGCCTCGACCTCGACAGGGAGATTCCATTTTCAGAGGCAGCTACCCACTGGTACGACATTGTTTACCTGCCTATAGCCATCCTTGTGCGCGACATGGGTATTCTGTTTGATTTTCCTGAACGTACGGAAGCAGATTTATACCTCTGGATAAGCAAACATCGGGCAGAGATATCAGAGAAGCTAAATTGGGACGTGAATTATGAAGAGGTTGCGCTCGACCTGGTGAAGCAAAAGGAACCGCGCTGGCGACAGATGATTTCTCGCCTTGGTGGAAATGTCATCGACGTCGAAATGCCGGTAGAGGTCTATGTTGACTCCGGGAAGGCTAAGGAAACACTGATTGGGTGGATAGCACCAGGTGGACGAAATCTATTCAACGACATTCTTGTTCCGATCAGCGGGCAAGAAGTTAGTTGGATCGCTCTTGACCAGGCTCTGTCTATTGCCGGGCGCGAAGACGGTCGTGTACTAGGTCTACATGTTATCAGTGAAGATATCGAA
>DASRZI010000430.1:0-4177 GCA_035686605.1 Candidatus Zixiibacteriota bacterium | reverse complement strand
CATGATGCTGGCCGCTTATATCAAGGCATCGAGCGCCGATCCTGCTCCACCAGGAGATATCCTGCTCGCGATTCTGGCTGACGAAGAAGCCGGCGGTGATCTCGGGGCAAGATACCTCGTGGAAACTCACCCCGGGTTATTCGATGGCGTCCGCCATGCCCTAGGAGAAGTCGGGGGATCGACCCTACACTTTGACGGCCGCCGGTATTATCCAATTCAGATCGCAGAAAAACAGCTGTGTTGGATGAAGGCTACAATACGCGGACCAGGCGGCCATGGCGCCCAACCCATGCGTGGTGGAACGATGGCCAGGCTGGGGCAATTTCTCTCAAGTCTCGACCAGAACCGCCTGCCGGTTCATATCACCAACGTAACGAAACAAATGGTCGAGCAAATAGCCAGCAGCATGCCCACTTCATCAGGTATCGACCTAACTGTCTTGCTTGATCCGGCCCATACGGACTCGATTTTGTCGGGACTAGGTGAAATTGGTCTATTACTCGAGCCTCTGCTTCACAACACCGCGAACGCGACAATTGTGAAGGGTGGGAGTAAAGTCAACGTGATTCCAAGCACTGTCGAGGTGGAACTCGATGGACGTCTTCTTCCCGGTTTTACACCTGAGGTTTTTATCGGCGAGCTGAAGGAAATCGTTGGCGATGATATTGACTTCGAGATTGTTCGCTATGATCCGACGCCAGCCGAGCCCGATATGAGTATGTTTGATATGCTCGGCGACATATTAGCTGAAGCAGACCCTGGATCGATTCCTATTCCACTTCTTCTGGCAGGCGTCACCGATGCCCGGCTTTTTTCCAAGCTCGGGATTCAGACCTACGGATTTACCCCGATGAAACTGCCCGAGGATTTCAAGCGGATCGGACTCGTACATGCAGCGAATGAGAGAGTCCCCGTCGATGCCATCGAATTTGGGGTCCAGGCGATCTATCAGGCGATTCAACGATACCATCCTTTATAGCTAACGAGGCGGCTTCTGGACCTTTAAAGGCTGGAAGCAGATCGGTAGATTTGAATCACCTCCAAGGAGAATAACCATGATTGAAAGTCAGAAACTCGTTTCCCGGGTGTCCCGAACCGGCGAAAGGTCCGGAACCTTCGACGTGATAATCATCGGTGGCGGGATTATGGGCTGTTGCAGCGCCTATGAAATCGCCCGTCGTGGAATGTCGGTTGCCGTGGTCGATAAAGGGACCATCGGCGATAGCCCCTCGGGGAAATCTTCGGCCATCATCCGCCAGCATTACTCCAACGAGCTGACAGCCCGAATGGCATTGTACAGCCTGGGCGTATTTCAAGAGTTTGACGATCGGGTAGGCGGTGAATGTGGATTTACGAAGACGGGTTTCATGATGCTGGTCGACGCCAAGGATCGCCAAGGACTTGAAGCTAATATCGCCTTGCAGCGCAAGATTGGTATCGAGACTGAGCTTCTTCAAATGGAAACAGTCTCGGAACTGGTGCCTGACCTGAAGATAACTGATCGAGTCTCTGTGGCCTTCGAACCGGAGAGCGGATATGCAGATCCATATATGACGGTAAACGCATACGCCCAGGCAGCTCGAAGACAGGGAGCGACAATAATCCAGGAAAATAGAGTACTGAATGTACTCTTTGAAGGCGACAGAGTCCGCGGTGTTCTTACACAAGAAGGTGAACTTACTGCACCAATCGTCCTGAACTGTTCTGGAGCGTGGGGAGCCCAGGTTGCTGCGTTGGCTGGGGTGAGTGTCCCAATAAATGCTTGCCGGGTCCAGGTCGCCTTCTTCCGCCGTCCCCCCGGATTCGAATCACCTCATCCCGTGGTGGCTGACTTCACCAACGCGACATATTTCCGCTCAGAAACTGGCGGTCTGACCTTGGTAGGCCTGATTGATCCCGGTGAAGCAAAAGCGGTTGTAGATCCAGACAACTTCAAAGAATACATGGATGACGAATTTCTTCTAGATGTTGGAGAGCGCCTTGTCAGACGTTTCCCGGCGATGGAAATGGGAGAGTCAACAGGGGGTTATTCGTCTCTTTATGCGATTACCCCGGATTGGCACCCAATCATCGACGAGGTGCCAGCAGGAAGTGGCTTCTATGTTTGCAGCGGTTTCAGCGGACATGGATTCAAACTTGGACCTGCCATCGGACTCATGGTAGCCGCTCTCATCTCCGGTGAGAAGGGTGCACGTTTTGATCCCCATCTTTTCCGCTATGACCGGTTCGAAACGGATGATCTGGTCACTGGCGGCTACGAATACAGCATAGTGGGCTAAGCACCATTGTAAACGCCGACCGTATTTACGTACTGTAAGATGGGGGCTGGTTTACAGTGGAACTTTCGAAGCCCTTGTCGATAAACCAGGACTCTTTGCTGAGTTATCAAGCCGCCAGATGGTTGAATAACCTACTTGAAAGTCAATATTAGGTTGACTTTCAAGAATGGTCCTCCCGATTCAATTCGAACACCTTCATCGCGATGAAGGCTAAGATCAGCACCACCCCAAGAGTAAAACAATAGAGGCCAGCAGTGCCGGCAAAGGTTTGCAGCACCAGGCCGAGGGCTGCGAAGGAGACACCGGCGATGGCGATAATTATCGGCTGGTTTTCGCGTATCCTGGACATCAAGAAACCTATTTCCGCTTACGATATCACTCTCTGCTCTTTATTACACAGTTAGTCTTATTATGGCGTACTGGAACTGGCCAGCATCGGGCAGTGATCGATGACAAAGATCGATAACAGATATCGAGAATAACCTCGGCCTCACATCGTCGGAGCTCAGCTTGCTTTCTTATCATAAAGCTATCGATAACAAACTGGTTGATTCTGCTTCAGAACCGGTATTCTATCAAGCGAACCACGATTGTTCGGTGTTAAGGAGTAAATACTCACTCCTGTTGGCGAACCCCTCACCACATTGTCCACTTAATGATCCTTGATCTTACAAAGTGGCAGACTGGAGCGAGAATTAGGACTCTCAGATTGTCAGAGCATTGACGCTGTAATATGGCAGAAAAGTGTGTTGAGGGGTGACGAATGTCCCGTATTAAACGACCAGTCGATGTGCTACTATCTTGTTTGAATCAACCTTACTTAGTGTTATGAAGTCGTAAAAAGGGATTGGCCTGATGGAAGGGCTTAGAGAGAACATCCTAGCTGCACAGGTCGAAGCGGCGCTACAAGGACATGATATTGGGTCTTTTGAGCCGATTGAAGATCCTGGTCTCACAACTTACCAGGCGGTATGCCGGAACTGCGGCCGGCCGGTATACGCCAGTTCAGTCAATGTCTTCTCAATCCTCGATGATGTTTGCCCGGCTAAGGAGCAGCATCTAGCAGATAGCGAAGGTAATCGCAGATAAGCATATCCAGGGTTTTCAGGCAGGGAGCCAAGACGTTCAAGCAATACAGACTATAATAGAATCTATTCGGCCATGTTAATGGCTGTATTTTGCTGCCGGCTGGTTGGCTGCTCGGACGAGCGAACCCACGACTGTCGTGACGGCTCGAGCCGGGCAGAATACCAGCGGCATCCATCAGGGAGATAGAGGATACCAGTTTGAATGAAGGGACTGTATTTCAGAAAATAGACCGGATCTTGAGCGCCTATCTTCGAGCTGAAACCTTCTCTGGCGTGGTACTGATCTGCAAAGAAGGCCAGACAATATACGAACGAGCATGTGGTTCTGCCAATCGCTCCTGGCTGATTAATAACCAGGTCGATACCCGTTTTCGGGTCGCTTCGATATCGAAAATGTTTACCGCGGTATCGATATTGCAGATCGTCGATCGGGGGGAGCTGTCTTTTGATGATAGTATCGCCGGCTTGCTAAACCTTGGGAACACGACCATTCCGGAAAACGTGACCATCGAGCACTTGATGACAATGACCTCGGGCATAGCCGATTGGTTTGATGAATCTGGAGATTGGGAAAAGGAGTGGGATGAGTTGTGCCGCAAGCACCCCATTTATCTCTTCAGAAAGAACGAGGATTATCTTCCTCTCTTCGTCAATGAAGAACCGGTAGCTGGGGTTGGGGAGGGATATAGGTATAGCGGCAGCAGCTATATCTTGCTGGGATTGGCCATCGAAAAGATAAGTGGGCTCAGCTATTTTGACTATGTCCGGGAAAACATCTTCGCCCACCTGGACATGACTCGCTCAGATTTT
>DASRZI010000429.1:0-3284 GCA_035686605.1 Candidatus Zixiibacteriota bacterium | reverse complement strand
CCATCATCTGCTGCCCCAAGCGGTTCAACAAACAGGTTGCCTGGGTGGGGATCAGCATGGAAAAAACTATTCTCAAATATCTGGTACAGGTAAATATCAAACACTCGTTTAGCGACTTCATCACGAGCGATTCCCGCCTTTGTGATCTGATCATAATCAGTGATCTTGATCGCATAGACAACTTCCAGGGTCAGCACCCGGCGGGTGGTATGTGACCATGCTACACCGGGAATCCGTACACCAGGGATATCTTTAAAATTCTCCGCGAAGGTCTCGGCATTACGTCCTTCGGCCAGGTAATCGATCTCTTCATATAAGATGCGTGAGAATTCTTCCAGCAGAGCAGGGATATCCGCCCTGCGGCGGATCGGTTTGTAGCGCATCAACCAACCGCCAACCGTACGTAAAGCTGCCAGGTCCGTGGCGATCACCATCTCGATATCTGGTCGCTGCACCTTGACGACCACTTTTACCCAGCTGCGATCATTTTCGTTTTGATCGGAAAACAGCCTGGCGCGGTGGACCTGACCCAGAGAGGCAGCAGCCAATGGCTCTTCTTCGAATTCAGCATACGTATCGGTCAGGGATGCGCCCAACTCGGCTTCAGCTAATTCCCTGATCCGATTGAAATTCTCTGGTGGGACTTCATCCTGCAGTCCGGAGAGTTCGGAGGTGATCTCTTCAGGCAGCATGTCAGCGCGGGCAGATAGGAACTGACCGACTTTGATTAAAACACCCCCCATCTGCACGGCCATGTGGCGATATTCCCTGGCGATTTTCTGCATTCGCCTCGATCGAGTGAGGTTGGCAGTTTTTCTGAACCCAATCCGCGGCAGGATCATGTCCCAGAATATCACGCTTAAAATCACGCGGCCAAAGAAAAATATTATTCGACGATAACGAGTTCTACTCACGCAGGGATTATAGCATGCAGATACCTTGAGGAAGATGTTGGGAACTTTCAGAAATACTTACCTGACTGCAATTAATCTCCATCCCAAAATCTATGGACAATTGACTGGCCATCTGCTTTGATTTTAAGTTGATAAATGTCCGGAAAGGTCATTGATTTCCAGAAGTTGAAGTCAATGGATGGTTCAAAGTGGTGAAGCATCAACGCCAATAAATTCCCATGGGTTGAGATAACGATATGTTTTACCTGGTGCAGCTGATTAATCCTGAATAAGACAGCCACCCCACGCTGTTGGGCAGCAGAATTTGATTCACCTCCCGGGTGCACGAAAGAGAAATCCTCCCAGGTCGCTTCAATCGCTTTACGAAAATCTGGGACTTGTCCTTCACTCAATCTGCGTTCGCGGATATCAGGCTCACTTTGGACTTCAATTTCAAGACGGGAAGAGAGCGGGGCGATGGTTTGCCTTGCGCGGAGGTAGGGGCTCGAGTAAATCGCGCTGATGGGGTACTTAAGCAGGATTTCTGTTGCTCGTTTGGCATCCTGATGACCACGTTCAGACAGAGACCGATTCTCATCTGGCGTCCAATCAACGTGAGCATGGCGAACTAAATAAAAAGTATTCATACTGGGTAGTGGTCCCTAAAGGTGATGGTGATCTAACGGAGGTCTTCCTGATAAATCCATCCCACTGCGATTGAGTTAATTGTTTAAAACGATAAGCTGTTCAATCTTTCTCCCCCAAAAGCTCATTGAGCACCAGCTGCATGTTCTCCCGATAAGCCTGGATAGCCTGGCGACCCTCGTCAGTTAAACGGATCAGGGTGCGAGGGATGCGGTCGACAAACTCCTTTTGGATGCTGACATAGCCAACCCCTTCCAGCTTGCGTAAATTGACAGACAGGTTGCCGCGCGTTAACCCGGTTTGGCGCATCAGGAAGGTAAAGTCAGCGCTCTCGACGATCGATAAATAGGCCAGGATTTTGAGGCGAGTGGGGGCATGGATCAGCGGGTTGATGTCGGAGATGGGCTGTAAATCTTCACCAGGGATATCATTCAGACTCATTGAGGCCTTCCTCAGGTGAAAGTGGGTATTTGCGTAGGAAGCGAACCAGCATCCATATGCCAACTGCTTCGATTATCAAACCAGTAAAAATGACGAAAATCGGTGGCTGGACACCAAGCCAGATTCCACCTGCGAATAGGATCAATATCAATCCTGCGTAAGCATACAGACGAGTGATGCCAGTCAGTAGAGCTGCCCCCACGAAACAAATCCCTGCGATAACTCCCAGCAGCAGCAGATAATACTGTCTCAGCCAGGCGCTCAACTGGGGTGATATATTGTCTCGACCAGCAAATAAGAAGAAGAAAATACCCATTAAAAACACCAGCAAAAGAACCGCCACCGCGATGCCCAGTTTTGTATTCGATGAGCTGAATTTAACATAACCTATGCGGGGTACTGTGAGGCGATTCTTGAAGGGCACATAGAATATAATCGGCAACCAACCAATAAATAGAAATGCTGAGTTATCTAAAGCCATATTAAGACCGAAACCGATAAATCCCAGACCAATAATGATATCGATCCTACCAACAGGATGGTCTGATCGATATGTTTTTTACTGCAGCTTTTTAAATTCTTGTTCTTGAGACATCGTGACACTCCTATTCCAAACCTGTATTATATTTATACTAGTTTATTTTATAAACTTATTTGTAATTATTATACAGAGATTTTAGATCTTGTCAAGAGGGAATCATCCCCCGCCTTGTCGATTATTCAAATAACAGATTAAAGAATAGATCCAATTGTCGACTAGGTACCTGACACTTTGGTAGAAAAAGCTGGAGTGAGCATCCTGAGCCCTTCATCGTATTCAGGATAAACTTCGTTTACGAAGTCGAAGGATGCTCACGGAAGCGCTCTTCGACTGCATTCCATTCACTATTATTGAAAACTGTCAGGTAGCTAGATTGTCGATTGAATTGAGAATATTACCCCGTAATCGCTTTTCGAATAGCAGATATGTTTTCCGCTACACTTCCCTTAGAGTTATAAATGGCCGAACCCGCCACCAAGACGTTCGCGCCAGCTGAAACAATTTCGGCCGCGTTAACCGGGGAAACACCGCCATCCACTTCCAGGTCAATATGATCGAGGTGGTGTTCGCCCAACATCTGGCGCAGACGAGATATTTTCTCCGTGGAGCCCGGTAAATACGTTTGCCCGCCAAAACCGGGATTAACAGACATGACCAGCACCTGGTCCACTTCTCCCAGCACTTCCTCCAACGTCACTAACGGGGTGGCAGGGTTGAGGGTGACACCAGCCTTAAGACCCAGAGCTTTGATTTGCTGGATGGTG
>DASRZI010000428.1:0-3529 GCA_035686605.1 Candidatus Zixiibacteriota bacterium | reverse complement strand
CCGTTTTATGCGCCTAAACACAGGGCTCGTTTTTCTAGCGATTATCGGAGCGGCTCTGCTTAGTGGGATCCTGGCAGCCCTAATCATTTTACCAGTCATCGCCTCGATCGGTGTCATTGGACGCTATGTCTGGGCCCGGTTACTTGACCTTGAACCCTGGCCCGACGATGTACAACTTCTTCCTGGTGATGGCGAGGCTGTAGAGACTGTGACAGATACCGTTTAGTCCAGTTGATGAGGGCGGGACTAGGGTTAAGTCCCAGTCCAGCCCTCAGGCATCTGGACGACAATCACCTCTCCCCGAGCACACAGCTCTTCACCTGCGTGAAGATCGCTGTGGACGACCACTTTTCTGCCCTTAATTTCCTTCACTCGGGCCCTGATGGTTAACGGGCCTTCGATAGGAGCAGGTCGCAGGTAATCAACTTTCAATGATGCCGTCACGTAACGAAAGCGTGGTTCTGTTCCCATTTCGCGATTATCCGCTCTATAAGCAGCCGCTGCAGCAGTCCCTGTACTATGGCAGTCTATCAGGGAGGCAATCAGACCACCGTATACAATCCCTGGAATCGCTGTGTAATAGGGTCTTGGCGTGTAGGTGCACACGGCCTCGTCCCCATCCCAATAGCTTTTTATCTGCAAGCCCTCTTTGTTCAGCCTGCCGCAGCCGTAACAGTGACTGACATCGTCGGCATAAAACTCTTGAAACGCCTTATGATCTGGTTCGTTTTTCATTTGGCTCGATATAAGTCAGATTGGCACGAATTAGCGCCTGATTATCAGCTCAGACCAGCGACCCTCATGCCATCTTCAAGGATCTGGTCAACTTTATCCTCATGAGTCGTCTCACAATAGACTCGAATGATAGGCTCAGTTCCGCTGAAGCGTATTAGCAACCATCCTCCATCTTCCATGATGAACTGGAATCCATCAATTGTCACCAGATCTGTGACTCGCAGGCCGCCAAGCGTATCGGGCTTGGAATTGGCGACGTTGTAACGAATCTCCGCTCTCTTAGACTGGTCGAATTTCGAATCAATGCGTTTGTAATAATGCGGACCTACTTTCGCGAACAACTGGTCGAGCAGTTCCGATGGCTTTGATCCAGTGCGCACCATCATGTCCAGGAAATAGAGCCCGGCGAGTATCCCATCGCGTTCTGGCACATGGCCGGCAAATGCATAACCTCCGCTCTCTTCACCACCCAACAAGGCGTCCACCTCGACCATCTTTGGCGCAATATATTTAAAGCCCACGCCCGTCTCAAAAATCGGCACATCATATATGGCGCCTAGCTTGTTGAGCATCTTGGTCGTCGAGATCGTCTTGACGATGGGCCCTCGTTTTCCCCGGACTTCGAGGAAATAGTAACCAAGGAGGCCATAAACACGCAGCTGGTCGATGAATTCGCCATGCTCATCACCAAATCCAACTCGATCGGCGTCTCCATCATTGATGACGACCACGTCGGCGCCTGCTTGCTTGGCCAATTCAAGACCATGGTCAATATTGGGCGGAATGGGCTCCGGCCTAAGCATGTGGGGAAAAATGGGGTTTCTTTTGTTGTGTACTTCAGTCACCTTTGTCTGGTGGCCATTCAAAAGACCGGAAAACCAGCCGGCGCCGTTGCCCCACATACAGTCGACGTAGACATTGAATCCAGCCTTTGTGATCGGTTCAATGTCGATGAGACGATTCAACTGGGCGATGTATGCTGGATTTGGGTCGAATACTTCCACCAAGCCATCTTCCATGGCGTCATCAATCTTCATCCTGTCGATATCGGCGATGGATTCTGGGATCAAGGCCTCGATCTTCTTTAGATCGTCCGGCGCGATAGCCCCACCACCCCCATCACGAACTTTGAAACCACAGTCCTCCGGCGGATTGTGACTGGCCGTGATGTTTATGGCTCCACCGGCATGCCTATCCACTACTGAGTAGGAGATCGTTGGCGTCGGCGAGGCTCCGTCTGTAAGCCAAACCTTGATGCCGTTACCGGCAAGGACCTCCGCAGCGGCCGAGGCAAAATGATCGGCGCTAAATCGCTTGTCATGGCCGATGATGACACCCTTTCCGCTCGAACCTTGCTGCTTTAGATATGCGGCGAATCCTTGAGCACATCGCCGCACGTTGTCGTATGTATAGTCTTCCGCTATGCGGCCGCGCCAGCCGTCAGTACCAAATCGAATAGATGTCATTAACCGTCCTCCCATCTGAGAAGAGTCTGCAGGCAGAGCGAGAATGGATATCGTTGCATTCTTCTGCTCGGCAAATCTCTTTCAGTTTACAACTACATTGGTGTTTCGCCGTCTTCGACTAACTTCAGATCGGCGTCCATCATCATTTTCACGAGGGCTTCAAAGGTTACCTCTGGCTCCCAATCAAGCTCATTTTTGGCTTTCGAAGCATCTCCGACGAGCTCGTCGACTTCGGCTGGTCTGACAAAGCGCGGATCCTGGACCACGAAATCATGCCAGTCGAGATCGACATGGCCGAAAGCGACCTCAAGAAACTGCTGCACCGAGTGGGTTGAACCGGTAGCGATGACGTAATCGACGGCTTGGTCATGCTCGACCATTTTCCGCATGGCTCTTACATAATCCCCAGCGAATCCCCAATCCCTTCGAGCATCAAGATTTCCGAGTCGAAGCTCATTGCTTAGCCCATGTTTGATCCTAGCAACTTCGTGGGTGATCTTTCGGGTGACAAATTCTAGACCCCGCCTGGGTGACTCGTGATTAAACAATATGCCCGATACTGCGTGCAGACCATAGCTCTCGCGGTAGTTGACGGTTATCCAATGCCCGTAGACTTTGGCTACTCCATAGGGACTGCGCGGGTAGAAAGGTGTCCGTTCTCTCTGGGGAACCTCGACCACTTTGCCAAACATTTCACTGGAACTCGCCTGATAGAACCGGATGTCTGGATCGACAATCCGTATCGCGTCAAGAAGCCTGGTGACGCCAAGGGCGGTGACATCGCCAGTGAATACCGGTTGAGACCAGGAGGTCTGCACAAAAGATTGAGCAGCCAGGTTAAATACAGCGTGTGGACGGTGCTCTTCAAGAACATGAATCAATGAAATCTGGTCAAGCAAATCACCAGGCGTCAAATCAATCTTGTCCTGGATCTGGGCTATGCGATGGAAGTTGACAGTGCTGCTCCGGCGCACCATTCCAACGACTTCGTATCCCTGTTCTAATAAGAATTCGGCCAGATATGAACCATCCTGGCCCGTTATTCCTGTAATAAGCGCTTTTGGCAAGTTATCTCCTTATCGAACAGAATAATGTCGCGGAATTATAGCTTAGCCCTCTGACCTCGTAAACATATTTGCATCAGTCGTCGGGCAATGAGTGATCACTATCGGTCTTTCTTCCACCAAGGAATTTGAACAGGACAAGGAACTTGACCAGGGCAGCGATGACAAGAGCCGTGGTGGTTATCGTTATCGCAAGGCCCATTAAGAGCGTATCAGAAGCAAACGTCCATTCTATGGTATGGTCGCCAGCGTCAACACATACGG
>DASRZI010000427.1:0-4609 GCA_035686605.1 Candidatus Zixiibacteriota bacterium | reverse complement strand
CGTGTTTCAGAGCGAAAACTCCTGTTGGTTATCATTGATGTCTTTGTCCTATCCATCAGCCTTATCGTATCGCTACTGCTCCGGACAGAATTGTTGCCAAATATGCTGGCGATTTGGTTAAACTTGAAATGGTTTGTTACTCTCGCTATTTTATGGGGTATTGTCGCCACACTTCTTCGACTTTACGATCTCTCAAGGGCGGCAGATCCTGCCTTGGGGGTTATTCTTGCCGCAGGTGCTGCTGGTTTTACCAGCCTGATTTATCTGACTATACCTTGGTTGACACCGCCTCTTGAAAACCGAAGCCAGGGCTTTATTTTCGTCATTGCTTCTGTGTTGTTGATTGGGCTATGGCGTCTTGTCTATGCCCAATTATTTGTTCAGCCAGTTTTCCAGCACCGGGCAGTGGTCGTGGGCGCCGGTAATAGTGGTAGGGCACTGGCGCAAGCATTAGAGAACAGAGAACAGAAAAGAAACGGTGTTCGCCGATACAGCACCGGACATGAGTTAGTTGGCTTTGTAGACGATGATCCAGAGAAGACAGGATCCACGATACTCGGAATTCCAGTCCTCGGCACGAGCAGCCGGTTGCTGCAAATTGTGCGCGAACAGGACGTGGACGAGGTAATCGTGGCTATCACAGATACGGAAGCAATTGAGCCCGCGCTTTTTGAAGCCGTTCTCGACTGCCGGGAAGTTGGCATTCCGGTGGTTACCATGACTGCCGCCTATGAGCGTCTGACTGGAAGGGTGGCATTTGAACACGCAAGCCGAAATATTGCTCTGGCGACTGGCCAAGAAGAAGCACCCTATCTGCGCTTCTACGGCTTGTTGAAACGCATAATCGATCTCGCAGGCGCTCTGATAGGGCTTGTTGTTCTCATCGTTCTAAGTCCCTTTGTATTCCTCATGAATGCGATTGACTCGCGTGGTCCTTTGTTCTTCAGGCAAAGACGCGTCGGCCGCGGAGGCAAGGTAATTGGTATTGTTAAATTTCGCTCCATGGTTCCCGAAGCGGAAAATACCAGTGGTGCAGTGTGGGCATCAGTCGACGATAGTCGAGTAACACTTGCCGGCCGCTGGCTGCGCCGAACCCATCTGGATGAATTACCTCAGCTTTTCAATGTCATTCGGGGAGATATGAGTCTAATTGGCCCTCGACCCGAAAGGCCAGAATTCGTCGAAAAGCTATCCCGCGAAATACCGTTCTATAGAGCTCGTCATTCAGTTCGACCTGGAATCACCGGATGGGCGCAAATCCACCAGGATTATGGGGATTCCATTGAAGGGGCTCGAGAGAAATTGGAGTATGACTTGTACTACATTAAAAACGCTGGTCCGATTCTCGATACACTGATTATGCTTCGAACCGTCACCAAAGTTCTGGCTCTACGAGGGCGTTAAAGTACATTGCTTGTATTTGCCGTAATCGGAACGCGCCCTGAAGCGATTAAAATAGCTCCAGTTCTAGGTCATTTGAACAAGGGCAGGGGGAGCACGGAGGTCCACGTTTGCATCACTGGCCAACACCGCGAGATGTTGGATCAGATGCTTGGCTTGTTTGATATCACACCCGATACGGATCTCGACATCATGCAGCCAAGGCAGAATCTTTCCCAGACAGCTGCCCTGGTGCTTGATCGAATAGATCCCGTTCTTGCCCGCGTTCGACCCGACTGGGTTGTTGTCCAAGGTGATACAACTACTGTGATGGCTTCCGCTATCGCTGCTCACCACCGAAAAATAAGGGTGGCTCATATAGAGGCTGGTTTAAGGAGTTATGACAGAGAAAATCCGTTTCCAGAAGAGATGAACCGCGTGATTGCGGATCATGTAAGTGATGTGCATTTTGCTCCCACCAGCCGTGCCAAAGAAAACCTGCTGAAAGAAGGGATCAATCCAAGTTCAATATTTGTGACCGGCAACACCGTGATTGATGCCTTGCAGGGCGTCAAAGAATCTCCACTTGGAAACGATCAAATAGACCGGTGGGTTCCTGCGGATAAAAATCTCATCCTCGTTACCGCTCATCGACGAGAGAACCATGGTAGACCTCTTCAAGGGATTTGTGATGCCTTATCCGAGATCGCCCGAAGAGATGATGTGCATATTGTTTATACGGTCCACAGGAATCCTGAAGTTTGGTATCCGGTTCATGAAAGACTCGATGGAGAAAACAATATTACCCTACTTCCACCTGTGGATTATCCAACCATGGTGAAGTTGATGGTCAGGAGCAAGCTAATACTTACTGATTCGGGGGGAATACAGGAAGAAGCCCCTTCCTTGGGCAAGCCAGTCCTTGTCTTGAGAACTGTAACCGAGAGACCTGAAGCAGTGGAAGCGGGAGCCAATCGCGTGGTCGGTACGGATGCGATGAATATTGTTATGGAAGTTTATGGTCTTCTAGATGATGAGCAATCGTACCTTGAAATGGCCAAGGCTAGAAATCCATATGGTGATGGCCGCGCTGCCGAGCGAATAGCCTTGATTCTCGAGGCGGGTGGAACGCTTCCTTCCGGTTTAGTCGAGTGGGCTTGAATCAATATATATAGAATTGCCTCTCCGCTCTAATAACCCTTAGTTTTATGTCAATTGCGCAGATTTTGTTTTCCATCGTTTTTGTTGGCCTGCTTTTGGCAGTTGTTTACTACTATGTCCTGCTAGGAGCTAGCGTGACTACGTTAAGACGAGCAGAAGAACAAGAAGTCCGAAACGATGATGTTAAATTCGCGTTGATAATACCCGCCCATAACGAAGAACCGGTAATAGACCGCACCGTCTTGAATCTCTTAAAGATGAAATATCAGAGCTCGCTGTTCGACATCGTAGTCATCGCAGATAACTGTGATGATCAGACAGCGCGTGTAGCCCGGGAAGCTGGGGCTATTTGCGTAGAACGAAGCAGCGAACCGGTAGGACGTAAAGGTTATGCGTTGAGCTGGTATTTGGAGAGTGCGCTTCCCGATGACCAGTCCTATGAAGCGCTAATTATCTTTGATGCGGACAGCAACCCTCCTTCAGACTTCCTTCAGGTTATGTCAAGTCGCATTCGGGCCGGCAGCACTGTCTTGCAAGGCAAGCACGTCATTTCCAATCCGGAGAACAGTTTTTTTACTAGAATGGCCGATATCGACATGAGAATTAATAATCGTCTAAGAAATCAGGCGCGCACAAATATGGGTCTTTCGTGCCGACTAATGGGTGACGCGATGTGTTTTGAGAGGACTGTATTGGAGGAATATCCCTGGGGGGCTCATTCTCTTGTCGAGGATCGGGAATATGGCATTCAGCTAATTAGACGAGGGATTCGCATCGAGTATGTTCCAGAGGCCAGGAGCTTTGGGCAGGCTGCAAGCGGCTGGTCTCGGGCCAAGAGTCAACGAATGCGATGGACTGGGGGAGTTCAGAGTCTTCGACGTAGGTTTGTGAAAGACCTCATTGTGAGCGGAATTCGCGACAGAAATCTGTCCGCGATAGATCAGGCCATCGAGCTAATCCTCCCTCCATTCTCAATCCTCACAGCGGTTGCGGTCGTCCTTCTATTGATTCAAGCTCTTTTCGCAGGGCTTCGAGTCAGTTATTCTTTAGAGTTGTCTGCAGGGGTGACAATAGCTTTGCTTTTGGTTCCGGTCTTTGGTCTTCTCCTCGACAGAGCCCCCTTAAGCTTATATCCTTACGTGTTTCTTGGTCCGATATACACCTTGTGGCGAAACTGGATAGGGTTGGTTACATTGCTGCGGTCTGAAAACCTCCAATGGATCCGGACGAAGCGGACTGAGGAGAGCTGACGTTAACAGAAGATACTCGTTGTGTGGGATTATCAGGCCATTTTGTCATTCATTTTTCGTCTTGTATACTGTGATCGTACTCTAAGTTTTGATAAATAACGCATATTTCTTATGGAATTAAAAGATTACATCGCTCCCCTTAGAAAGTGGTGGTGGCTAATAGTCGCCGCAGGATTGGTAGCCGGCCTGGCGAGTTTTTACGCTGCGTCACAGCAGCCCAGCCTCTATCAAGCCCGAACCACGCTGATGATCGGCCGGGCTATCGACAATCCAAATCCCTCTGGCAACGAATTCTGGCTCACTCAACAATTAGCACAGACCTACGCTGAGATCGCAAGCCGCGAACCAGTGCGGGTGGCTTCGATGGATGCATTAGGCATGACCTGGTTGCCTGAGTACTCGGTACGTGCAGTACCCGATACTCAGCTCATCGAAATCGGGGTTACGGATTCGGACGCCCTCAGAGCTGAAGCGGTAGCGAATCAGCTAGCGAGTCAGCTCATCCAGCAAAGTCCAACAAACGTTGAACAGGATGAACGCTCGCGTCAGAGTTTTATAAACACTCAGCTAGATAACCTTGAGTTGAACATAACTGCCACTGAAGATGAGATCGCCTCATTTCGAGACGAATTGGCTAGCGTATTCAGCGCCAGCCAGATTGCTAGTGCCCAATCCCAGATTACCGCCTTGCAGGCGAAGCTAAACAGCCTCCAATCGAACTATGCTAACCTGTTAGCAAACAGCCGGCAGGGTGCCATCAACACCCTGAATATCATTGAGCCGGCGACCGTGTCGAATGTTGGGCTCAACAAATGGAC
>DASRZI010000426.1:0-3117 GCA_035686605.1 Candidatus Zixiibacteriota bacterium | reverse complement strand
CCGCCGTTGTTTCCAGGACCAACCAGGATCGTCACTTTGCTTCCAGTAACTGGGTAGCGTTCGATGGCGGCATCAGCTATGGCCTTGCCGGCTTTCTCCATCATTTCGTCATAACTATTCCCAGCCGCGTCAGATGCCCTTTCCGCAGCTACCATCTCCGCAACACTAAATACCTTGATCATGTATCACCCCATCGTGCCAACGGTCCTTGGAAATATAACAGCAGACTTCTCGTGCACTCGATTGCTTCTATCACTTCTGCCAGATCAACTGATCTTCATTGATCGTTATCATCTCGCTGATAATATAATATGCCTCTGGGATAACTCGCCCGGCGCTGTCGCGCGTCTCGAGGCGTTGGTTTGTGTCGCCATTATACAATCCAAAAGCCACTCTGTATTCTCTTTCTGGCAGTCCAGCCAGCGGAAGAATTGATTCGTCGCTTATTCGCTGCCCAATTGCCCACTGGCCGGTAGGACACTCCCCCTTACAATGAATGTAATCATTCTGCCTGACAATGGCGCCCGATTGATCCAGTAAATGAACAAATACTTTGTAATCCTGGTTGATTTCAGCCAGCGAAAGCCACTCTAGAACCAGGTGCAGGTCCCCCCCCTCGTACCACCACCTGTAACCTTCCAGTTCGATCAAATCGCCGTATGACAACTGTAGTTTTTCTTTGAGGAGACGCTGAACGCCTTGTTCGATGATCAAATCTTCGGGACTGGACACAGGAGCTGCCCCAGGACATTCAATTTGCCAACTGTATTGACCGGGTAGGATATCAGCCGGAATGGGTAAATGTACACTCACTCGGGAGAGGTCGCCTTCCCGCCAGCTGACTCCTTTTGAAAAAGCGGTAAATGGAACGGAGCTGGATGAATCGTCTAAAATGGCATGGCAAACAATGTCTACGGCCGTGGACCCTGTCATTCGCGTCAACAGTTCGATTTCTAGTCCAGACCCATCAGTACTCATATGTGAGATCGCCTGAACAAGCTCAATATCCGGATTCAAAGATATTGGGTACCGATCAAAGCTGTGTAGATTGAGCTGGGTCAGATCATATACCTCTATCAGATCATCCTGGTAGGCTGGGGCAAGAGGCAGGATCGACTTGAAATGGTCCAGCCGCTCTTCAGACGCGAAAGATCGGTGGACCAGGATATAGCGGACCCCGGTCTCTTGAAGGTCCCGGAGCGCTGGTCCGAGGGCTCCAATAGGTGAAGTTCGCTGCTCCTCAAAGAATCCGTCCGGAAGGTATCGAGCCACTTCCCCTCCCTCATATAGGGCGTTCAAAACCGGTTGTTCAGCAAGAAACTCATATGTCTCGCTGGTGTATCGGGAAACATGTCCATCAACCGTTGGTTTTCCATGGAGGGTCTGGTAATAGAGCCAATGTTTGGCCAAGGTGTAGCCCATCGGATAATCAACGACCGCATAAGTCGCTTCGTCCTTTGAGATCTCCTCCAAGATATGGTATCTCTCGGGCAGCTTGAGAGATGGGATAGGTATGAATAGATACTCGACAATGATGAAGAGACTTATCGGCAGTAGAGTCCATCGCCAGTAGCGAAGGCGGGCAAGATATGCAGCTCCCATCCCCACTAGTACCGCCATCGAAAGGACGAGAAGCAAATTGAATCGATCCGGCGCCCTGATGGTTGAGATCGGGAAGATCGAGCCAAACCATTTATACGGCAGCGGCAGTTGATCGAACAGGACACCATTTACTCGAAGAACGGGTCCAGCCGCCAAGAGCACCCATATACCCGCGCTTAGCAGCCAGAATCCAGCCTTTTTGCGCCATCCATATGCGGCAGCGGCCGCTAAGCCGATGACTGTGAAACCTATGAAGGGCTTGAATCCTCGATGGTAGACGAAATTATCATAGATAGGGTCCACCAAGTCTCCCCAGAGAGAATTGTACTGGGGCGGCACGAGGTAAGCGAGGAGATCGGTCTGTTTATACAGGCCTTCATCGACAGCGGTGGCGCTTCCAGAAACTGTCGACCAATTGGAGAACAAGACAAATAGAAGCGGCATGGCGAGAAGTAGGGTGACTAGGAGGACCGCTCCAGAGCGACTTAGAAATCGATTTCGAAACCCTTTGTCGCTTTTTATCTCACTCCTGTGATTCCACATAAACCAAACCATGTACAGAGCCGCCCATAGGGCTAACAGCACTGCCAGCTGCAAACCAGTCCATAGGGTCAAAGCAGCAAAAATGCCGGCCGCGATGGCATCACGCCAGCGCCCTCCATATAGAGTTCTTCTCAGGAACAGGATGAAAAACGGCCACCAATAGATCGAACCCAGGTGTGCGTGATCCAATGCTTGCGAAATGTGATAGGGAGCAAAGGCGAAGACAACTCCGGCCATGAATGAGGCCGGCGGATGGTCCGTGATGTCGTCGACCAGAAAATACATGCCCATCGCCCCGATCCAAAGACCGAACAGGAATACAAGGTTGTAGGCAACAACGGAGCTGAAAAACGGGCCAAGCAGGAAAGCCAGGAAGGAAGAAAAGTAAGAAATTGAATGGGCAACAAGACTCGTACCCTGCGGGTAAAATAGGTACTGCGTTGAGAAGAGATTTAGATCAGAAGTCAGCGCCTCTCGAAGCCACCAGTTATTCCAAAAGAATATCCATGCGTCTTCGTTATCACCTATCAGCCTCTGACCCAGGGTGGAGATGGCCGGCCAGGTCATAAAGCCGACGAGTAATGCATACGCCAAGCCGACAACCGCGGTTTTCTGCCATGGCTTAAGTCTTGTTATCGCGGAAATCGGGCCAGTAGTTAACATGAAAAGGCGTTTGTCCCAGAATAAGCGATCAGTAGAATCCTTCGGATATGGATAACTCGCTAGAAGCGAGTTCCCATCATGGATTACAGTTTGCGACTAACTGTGTTAATGAGAGCTAGGAGTCTCCCGCGTCGTCATCTCATGGTGGTATGGCCAGCGAAAGCCAGTTGGTGTTTGTAAACTGCCCATCGCCACCAACCTGGTACATGCTAAGCCTGACCGCAATCGGGGAAGCGCCTTCCGGAATTTCAAGTCTGTACATATCGCGAATGATTTCACCATTTTGCCAGCGCGATACGGGATACCAAC
>DASRZI010000425.1:0-2408 GCA_035686605.1 Candidatus Zixiibacteriota bacterium | reverse complement strand
TAGGTTTGAGTGAGGTAATTGAATCCGGAGATCTGTCTGTATATAAGAGCGTATTCAGCGCCAATATCACCGCCTTTAGACCGATTCAATAGATCGACTATCGGATCGTAGAGTCCGAATTAGCATCGCAAGCGCGGATTGGTAACGTTGTAGCGTCACCAATCCGCGCTTTTTCTAAATGTGAGATAAGGACGGCGAGCTACTCCACAAGAATGTATTCTTCCGTCGCCTTTTCCAGGTTTGAATAGACTCCCCGGTAGCGGGGGGGAAGCAAGGCAGCCATGCGGTACATGATCTCATCGGCTATTTGCAGGCGAATCTGGCGGCTGACCTTTCCTTCCGGAGCTATCAGCCGAAAAGTGTCGCCTACCACGAAATGGAAATCACTTCTCTTGAGACGAGCCAAGCTGCGTTTGTAATCTTCGCTGCCATAGTGCACAACGGGAATTATCGGAGCACCGCTTTGTAGGGCTAAGAGCACGACTCCTGACCGTCCTTTTTGGAGGGCCCCATTACCGCCACGGGTGCCCTCCGGTGATATGGCCAAAATCCTTTCCGCTTCTAAAGCGGCCATCCCCTGACGAATCGCCGATACATCGGCCGTACCTCTGCGCAGGGGAATAGATCCACTCTGCTCTACAAGCCATCGGGTCCAGAATTTGTCCCATCTTCTAGCTGCTACCAGGCCTGTTATTGGTCTTGGCTGCAAGTGTGTGTAAAGGAGGGGGAGTTCCATAATATGGACATGGTTGGCTATCAGTATCAGAGGCCCTTTATCGGGGACCTTTTCCAGTTGGGCATCATCGACCCGGCATATAGCGCGGGTCAGGCTTTTGAAGGCCAAGACACCGAGGCTGTGTACAGCACCCATCAGGATGTCTCCATTGGGCCACAGATGGCATCCAACTCGCCGGGCAGAAGCTCGATTCTGAGATGATTTCCATTTCTGCAGATGATCTCACCATCAGTTTGAGCTGGAAGGGCGCCTTCAGCCGTGGTGATGAGAATGCTTGCCGCCTTGCCTGTCAGGATCTCAGGCTGAGAAGCCTGGCTTCCTTTTAGGAAATGGGGCAGAAGAGTGAGAACTCTCAGGCGGCTTACCTGGTGGGCGATGCATAAATCGAATAAGCCATCATCTGGCTCTGCGCTCGGGGCCATTATGAAACCTCCGCCCAGGCGTTTGCCGTTCATGATGGATATCATCAGAGAAGGTTGGGTTACCGTCTCCTCATTGAAGGTTATGGTCGAAATAGGCGCCTCGTTGTAGAGGACGATAGTTTTCAGAATTGCTAGAAGAAAGCTGAAAAATCCGCCCATCCTTGGCAGCTTCGATGCTTCAATGGTAGCGATAGCATCAAATCCAACGCCCAGGCAGTTGCCGAAGTAGCGTCCATCCGGGACATCGCCACCGTAGACACGACCGACATCAATTGGACGAGCTTGGTTTTGAAGCAGGAGTGAGCAGGCGGAGTTCAGGTCATCTGGAATAGCCAAGGTATTCGCGAAATCATTGCCTCGGCCGGCTCCGATTACCCCAAGGACGGCCGAACCCAGCCCCTCCATCTTGGCTGAAATAAGACCGTTTATGACCTCGTTAGCTGTGCCATCACCTCCCAGGGCAACAACCACATCAAACTCTTGCGCAGCAGCGCGGGCTAATTCAAATCCGTGCCATGGTTCGGCGGTCCGAACGAGCTGAAATTCTGCCTCGCGATGGTCAAGGATGCGTTGGACCTGGGGTATGACCTTTGCGCACGCTCCGCGACCGGCGACTGGGTTAGCGATGATGAAGAACGTGGTCATTGTTTAGCCTTCAGGGAGATTGTAGCATGAAAAGCGGTTTGGGGACTGGGGCAGGGCAGAAGATTGGCACACAGATGTGCGCTCTGGAAATAGCTTGCTGAATAAAAACTTGATCTGCGTTTATCAGCGCCCGCAGATTCTTATCTGCGCTATCCGCGTAACCTGCGTACTAACCTTTCGGTAGGCTCCAAGAACGAACGCTGATTACGCAGATCGCTTTCGCAGATCTTCGCTGATAAAAGATTGAACTACGTCATCAGCATTCGGTGTGGGATACTGTGAGAAGAATGGCACGCAGATTTGCTCTCATGAGAGAGCTTGCTCATCAGGTATGCTGATCGTCGCCGATTTTTCTCATCCGTGTTCAGTTTGAGAGTAGGCGATGGCTTCTTCGATACCCATTAACTCGCCCTGCGTCCAGAGGGCCTCGAATTCGTTGTTTAGCGCGGAGCGAATGCGCTCTCGGGTCCGCTTGAGCTCCACCCTGCTGGCTGGCGCTAGTCAGAACAGTGGCAAATTGTATACTTCGATTTGTTCATCATGTTTTTCGAAGAATCGGTGCCATTATTCTTCGCACCTAAGTCATGTCAGCTTGCTGAAGTTTG
>DASRZI010000424.1:0-5714 GCA_035686605.1 Candidatus Zixiibacteriota bacterium | reverse complement strand
TATCAAATCAACGGGATGCAGTGATGCTAGCCGATGCGATTGTGCGTAAATTGACTCTTGATTTGATGGCTGTAGAATATCGACAAGATTTATCAATTTAGCCCCGAAAGGCTCATTTACAATAACGCTGCAAATGAGACCCCACGGTTCCATACAAAAACACCGTTTGTTAAAGGATTCTACCTCGAGTAGAATGGCATAAATGACTCGATCTCCGGTTTTACGGATACACATCCGGAGAGCTGCCCAGAGGAACTCGGCTTGTTGGTTCGAGTCCAATCGCGCCCACTTTTCCCCCTTTTTGGATCGCCTCAGCCTCAATGGTAAATGTTCCCACCAGAAGTGGTGGCGAATCAAAATCGTTCCTCCGCAAGGTTCATGTCCTAACGGATGTGAACCGCCCTCCAAGCTTGACCACGTCATTGTAGATTTTGCGGGACTTACGGCGGCAAGCTGTTAGAATCAACGCTGTTAGGATTAAGGTGGTCGAGTCTTGGAAACTTGCTCCTCTGGCGAGTGGATGAAAACACGTAGAAGAGCGTTGCGCCTGACGCAGCGAGAAGTAGCCACGGCAGTCTTCTGTTTCACGGCGATGGTCAAAAAGATCGAAGCCGACGAGCGCTACCCCTCTACCGAATTGGTGTACCTGCTGGCTGATACATTGGAAATCCCGGCTGAGCATCACGAACTCTTTGTTGAAGCAGCCCGCGGACGGCTGACCTACAGCGCAAATGGGCTGAACGGATGAGCGATTATCCACTGGTCATACTCCCCTCTCCTTACCGCAGTTTGTCCGAGCCCCTGATAGAGTATGTACTACAACTGCGCCAGCAGGATCCGGAATCATATATCCACCTGGTCATGGGAGGCCTTACTATGGAGAGCTATTGGGAGCCGGCTTTGCATCGTAAAAGCACCCTGGCCATGGCCTGGCCGCTCGCCATATGGAAGGCGTGGCTATCACTAATATCGCCTTCCAGCATTATCATGAACATGGCCAGAATTCTGAGGAGAGCCATGAAGGTTATCGCTTACATTAACCAATGGTCGCCAACTCTGACCAAAGAGTAATGCTAATCAACATTTCGATGGAGAACAATGCCTACCTATGATCGTTTGTTCCAACCGTTACTCTCAACAAACCGAGAACCAGCCAAACAACCAGTCGGTGACCAAGACAAGATGACGGTATTTGTGCTACTCCGTCATGGCGAGAGTAGCTGGAACCTGGATAACCGCTATACAGGCTGGACTGACGTAGATCTATCGCCGAAAGGGATCCAAGAAGCCATTGAAGCCGGCCGGCGGCTGAAATCAGCCGGATTTGAGTTTGACGTGGTCTATACGTCCGTGCTAAAGCGATCTATCCGCACTGCCTGGCTGGTCCTGGACGAATTGGATATGCACTGGTTGCCTGTCTACCGTTCCTGGCGACTAAACGAGCGTCACTATGGCGCTTTGCAGGGGCTTAACAAGGCCGAGTCGGCTGCCCGCTTTGGCGACGAGCAGGTTTTTTTGTGGCGGCGCAGCTATGACTTGGCACCACCCCCGCTGGAACCGGTCGATGAAAGATTTCCCGGGCACGATCGACGCTATCGCGATTTGGACTTTAGTGAGCTACCCCTTACCGAATCGCTCAAGGATACCGAGGTTCGTCTTTTGCCTCTCTGGAAAGAGACCATTGCTCCGGCAATCGCCAGCGGTCAGCGTGCCCTTATCGTTGCCCACGGCAACTCCCTGCGGGCTCTTGTCAAACACCTGGACCAGATAGCGGATGATGAAATACCGAAGCTGAATATCCCGCTCGGCATTCCCCTGGTTTACGAATTATCCTCCGATTTGCGACCGGTCCGCCTTGGCTATCTCAATACTGAAGGTACATGATACCCAAAGCAACGTGATGAAGTTGGTGAGTTGGCCCAGATGCCGTGCCTATTTGACGTGACCGTTTGACGCAGTTGGTCAGGATACCGAGATCTGGGCTAAGAATCGAGCTCAGATTGTTCCCACTCGCTCAGTTCAGCCCGAGCCATAATCAGTTTTTTGTAAATCCGGGCAAGCTTTTCGGCGTCTCCTTTTTTGGATGCTTTGAGCAGGTCTCCCTCAAGCTCAGCAACATTGAGACGGATGTAATAGTCCAACATTTCTTTGAGATGAGCCAAAACGATTTTGCCCGTCAGGATGGGGTGGTTGTTGGTGACATTCGCATCAGGAAACTGCAACCCATGCTCTAGTTCCACTTCTAGACCTTGCTGAAATCCCTCAACCGGGATTTGCAGAGCTTCAGATCCAACAGCGGCCTGGATAATTCTGGCTTCTTCGACCTGTACTTTAGTGTCTGTCAGTTTGGTCCAGTCACGAATACCTAGCTCCTGACACACACGCTGAACTTCCTCTTTGGGAATCAAATCGGCAATGTTCATTGTCCCTCCTGATTAGATATGATCTAAGGTGCTTTGATTAGGTCGACAACTCAAGACGGTCGTTGTCTATCAATCCTATTGCCGAATAGCTACTTGACCTCGATTGGCTTCGTTCTTAACGGACATTCTCGCACGTTTCCCGTAGATATCCACATCTGCCTGAAAAAGGCTCATTCTTGCCGAATTGGTCTTTTTCAGTGCTTATGCAACAATCCTAACTTACATCATTACAACTGGAAGGGGTATGGCATGGGTAACCTGGAAAATACTTTGTTTAACCCGACCGTTGACAAGATAATCTTGGTAGTCGTTGGCTTCCTCATCATCTATTTGGTGGTGCGTTTCTTGCAGCGCTCCACTGCCCATCGCGTAAAAGAGGTCGAAAACCGCTATCGTATGCGCAAGAGTCTTGCCTTTCTTGGCTATCTGGCAGCCATCTTGTTCGCGATCGCCATTTTGGGTAATCAGTTAAGCGGATTTTCAGTGATGTTGGGGGTCATGGCAGCCGGCATCGCTTTTGCTTTGCAGGAGGTGATCGCCAGTGTGGCTGGTTGGTTGGCGCTAACGTTTAGCAGTTTCTACCGCGTCGGCGACCGCGTGCAATTGGGCGGCATCAAGGGGGATGTCATCGATATTGGCGTCCTTCGTACAACACTTATGGAATGTGGTGAGTGGATTGATTCTGACTTGTATAGCGGTCGTATCGTGCGCATTGCCAACAGCTTTGTCTTCAAGGAACCGGTCTTTAACTACTCGGCTGATTTTCACTTTCTGTGGGACGAAATATCTATCCCGATCAAATATGGCGGTAGCCGGCATCTTGCCTTGGAGATATTGCAGCGAGTGGCCAACGAGCTCGCTGGCGAATACGCGGCCGAGGCCGAGAAAGTATGGCAGCATTTGATGGAGAACTACATGATCGTCGCCGCCCAAACAGCGCCTACGGTAACACTAGTTGCCAATGATAATTGGCTGGAGTATACGGTCCGATACGTAGTGAAGTACACCGAACGCCGTAGTATGAAGTCACAGCTGTTTAATCGCATCATGGATGAAATCGATCAGACTAACGGCCAGGTGGCTATCGCCTCTACGACCATTCATATTGTGGACGCGCCTACATTTGATGTGCAACTCAAGGGCGGGTCCAATGTATTGGAAACATAATCGAGGTTTCTATGTCCTTTATACCTAAGAGCTTGTATCGTCACCGGACGGAAAAAACCGGGCTGGCTCCCGGCACGCCCATCCATATCGGCCAACGAAAAATGGAAACGGTTAAGATCGCGGTCATCAATTACGATAATGCAGGCTATTTTGAGGAACGGGAAACGACCGATATTGCTCAGTTGGCCGTGGCCAAAGAATCCGATCCCATCACTTGGATCAACGTCGCCGGCCTACACCAGATAGAGACCATCGAAGCCATCGGGCAGATATTCGGCATCCATCCACTCCTACTGGAAGACATCCTGAATACGGAGCAGCGGCCGAAAATCGAGGAGTACGACAACTATCTCTACATGATCCTCAAGCTGATTCACTGGCGAGAGGACGGCAACAAAATCGAAACAGAGCAGATAAGTATTGTGCTGGGCGGCCGTTTCGTAATCACTTTCCAGGAACAGGAGGAAGACATCTTCGACCCACTGCGCCAGCGCATTCGCTCGGGTAAAGGACGCATTCGCCAGTTCGGAACCGATTACCTCGCCTATTCCTTGCTGGACACAGTGGTAGACCATTACTTCCTCATCCTGGAAAACCTGGGCGAACAAATCGAACTGGTCGAAGACGAACTGCTTTCCGACCCCAACACAACCACGCTGCAAGAGATACATGACCTTAAACGGGAGATGCTTTATTTGCGTCGTTCCGTTTGGCCTTTGCGCGAAGTGATTGGCGGCCTGCAGCGAGGTGAATCAGTCTTATTCCAGGAGGCCACCCTCATTTATCTGCGTGACGTGTATGAGCATACCATCCAGGTCATTGATACGATTGAAACGTATCGCGACCTTGTCTCCGGCTTACTAGATGTTTACCTGTCCAGCATCAGCAACAAGATGAACGAGGTGATGAAAGTGTTGACCGTCATTGCCACCATTTTCATCCCGCTCACTTTTATCACCAGCCTCTATGGGATGAATTTCCGCTATATTCCTGAACTGGAATGGCGCTGGGCTTATCCACTTCTCTGGCTGGTCCTTATTACCATCAGTGGGGTGATGTTGGCTTACTTTCGCAAAAAAGATTGGCTATGAATTGCTGACAGCCTGTATCGATTGTTAAAGCAGCGAAACAAAGTAGGGTTGCTGGAGCGAAGGCTTAGCGTCTGCATCCTGGGTGGTGCAGCGCAGCGCAGATTAAGGGCAGCGACTTCTTAACTACTCGGAGAGAAAATTGGACGGCAAAACCCGCGAATTGGCTGAATTGTAGGAGACGTTGCAGAACGGCATCATGACGCCATCCCAGTGCCTCAAACCGAATGAAGAAGCTAAGTTAACGTCTCAATAAACAAGACAATTGAGCAACGGGCTTCAGACAACAGTCAAGAACAAACAGAAAAGCAGTCGATGTAACTGCGTATCATTATGGAATTGAAGTCCGAATTCGATAAGCAGCAAGTGTTGAAGGACCTCATTTTTCAACAGATATTGCAGCAGCCGGATTTGCGTAAGATGACGGTAGTGGTTCTGCAAGACACGATGTCATAGGTGGCGGCCGATGCCTTTCTGGCTGCACTAGCACATCGTCAATTCAGGAAGCGCCCATGAGTATCACCGATCCGCCAGGCCAACCAGGCATACCGCCACGCTGGACCTCCAGTGCTAAGAGCGGCGTTGGAACGGCCCTTGGTGTTTCCAGCCTCCTTTGGTTTACCATCAGCCACGGCATCATCAACGAAGTCTACCATCCGCGTATCGACCAAGCGGCTATCCGTGATTTAGGTTTGATAGTCACCGATGGGCGGGAATTTTTTTCCGAAGAGAAACGCCACGCCCAGCACGAGATAACTAATATGGCGGAAGGCGTTCCGGCATTCCGGCTCGTCAGTACCTGCCGGCAAGGTCGATATCGCTTAGAAAAAGAGGTTTTTGCCGACCCGCAGCGAAGTGTATTGCTACAGCGTATTCGCTTTGTGCCGCTAAGAGGTGTTTTAGCGGACTACCGGCTCTACGTCTTGCTGGCACCTCACCTAGGTAACAGAGGCCGTGGAAATACGGCCTGGGTAGGAACTTACAAGGGGGTACCGCTGCTACTGGCACAACAGGGCGACCAGGCGTTAGCGCTTGG
>DASRZI010000423.1:0-2620 GCA_035686605.1 Candidatus Zixiibacteriota bacterium | reverse complement strand
GGGGTCTTGATACGACCTATTTTGTCAATCAACTAGTTCACCTAACAATCGCATGAGGAGAGAAATGGAACAACAAGGGAATACACTATCTGACGATGATCAGATTGATCACGTCCTGCCAGGAGAAGCGACCTGGGATGTCCATAAGGTGATCGGTAGAAAGGAAGGACGATCGAAAAAGGCATGGGTTGCAGGGGGCTTCATTGGGCTAGTGATGTTAACGTGCCTGGGAATAGTCATCCTTGTTATCGCCAAAATCGTGATCTTTGGTATTGAAAATAACGACGAGTGGCTGGCGGTGTCTGATAAATTTATGCAGGCTATGGCTGAAAAAGATATAGAGGAAGCGCAAGCTCTTTTCACTGAAGAACTGGCTCAAGAATTCAAAGGTCCAGGTTTGGCCGCCTTTTTAGACTGGCCAACTTCCGAGTATTTTGAAGGCTATATCGATCTGGAGATAGAAAGCTATTTCGTCAATTATGACTATCCAAATGGAACAACGATAGAGATTGCCGGTCCGGTCAATTACCGAGGAAATCATACAGGTTATTTTGAATTTGTTCTGACCGAAGACGGCGATGGCTGGAAACTCCTAGCTTTCTACGTTGATGTGCCACCAGAAAAAATCAATTCTTCGGCCGGCCAGCCCAGGCTAAACGGGAATAGGACCAAGCAAATTCCTTCAAAAGCGGGTTGAAGAGGCGTTAGTACCAATGAGCTTCCGAGTGATTATAACTAACGCGCAGGGAAAGTTGATCTATATGACCAATCACTACCCTTTTTCTTCCGGTGAGGATAGGATGTGAAAAGGCTATTGCACAGTACGTCCCTCCTAGCCTTACAGATCCATCGAAGATGACAGAATTAATACGCTGCTTTTGAAAATGGTTTTCAGTGACCGTTTAGCCATAGCAAGGCACAGACACGCGGAAATCCGCACAAGATCGACCCATTGGCGCAGGGTGGAGGAGGATCTTTCTGCAAGCCAAAGGGAAAGCAGCGCCGGCTTGAAGAAACCCCAGCGTTAATTCGTGTTGGAAGGACAGGAAAAGCAAAATGAACAGACCGCAAAAAGTTTTTTCCCTCATTATTGGTATTACCTTTGTGATAATCTTGGTGCTCATTCTTATAGACGACGGTGGATGCGAGGATGATCCTGAAAGGTGTGAACCACCAGCTACGCCAACGATTCCTTCGACTGGCACAATTGAAACCCAGCCTGGGGAAGCCGGTGATGTCTTGGTAACTATTTCTTCTTCAGATACCAAGAGGAATTGGCTGAACGCAGTCATTGCTGATTTCAACGAGGAAAAACAGACAACGGCTTCCGGACAACTTATCCAGGTATCAGCCGAACATGTGCGATCGGGGCCATCGAAAAACGCGATTCTGGACGGTACGTCTCAACCTGTCGTATGGAGCCCGGGCGACGCCTCGTGGGTAGAGCAGATTAACGCGGCATGGGAGGCAGATTACAATAAGCAGATCAACAGCCAGCAATGCCGGCCAACGGTCAATGCCCCGGTGGGCTTCGCTATGTGGCGACCGATGGCCGAGGCGCTGGGCTGGCCGGAAAAGCCCATTGGCTGGGATACGCTGGTGGCGCTGGCGGCCGATCCCGAGGGCTGGGCTACTTATGGACCTCCGGGATGGGGCCAATTTAGCTTCGGCCACACACACCCGTCCTACTCCAATACCGGCCTGCTATCTTTGACTTCCTTTGTCTATGGCAGTTTGGGTAACCCTGAGTCGCTGAGCGCAGCGCAGGTATACGAAGCCGAGGAAGCGATGCAAGCCCTGGAACAGGTGACCAGTAAGTACGGCACTTCGTCCACGGCATTGTTGGAATTGATGAGAAAGGAGGGTCCAAGTTACTTGCATGCGGCGGCCGTTCCAGAAGCCAATGTCGCCCGCTACAACGTCGAGCATAGTGATGAACTACGTTTTCCTCTGGCCTTTGTCATCCCAGCCGGCGGCACCATCTGGGCTAACCACCCCTACTGCATCCTGGATAACGCCGAGTGGGTCACTCCAGAACAAGCCGAAGCGGCGGCCATCTTTCGAGATTACCTGTTGGCCCCTCAGCAGCAGGATTTAGCCATCGGCCATTACATCCGGCCGGCAGATACCAGCATTTCTTTGCACAGCCCGCTTGACCTTGAACATGGCATCGACCCGAGAACCTCTCCTGCTACAGAAACTGTGCTCCCTAGTCCTGACTCCGATGTTAGCGCGGCTGTCCAGGATCTTTTTTCCATTACCAAACGGAAAGCCACAGTCATCCTCGCCCTGGACACCTCCGGTAGTATGACCAAGGACATGATAAACTCAGCTGCGACCGCGACAAATGAATTTCTCGACCGTCTTGACAAGGACGATGAGGTGGCCTTATTGGTCTTTAACAACGAAGTTATTACCCTATATGAGCCACAACGCGTGGGGAATGTGGTCGAAGATATGAAGGCCACGGTTACCACCTTGATCGCAGGCGGAGAGACCGCGCTTTATGATGCGGTTTGCCAGGCCACTGAGATGGCCGCTGCTTTGAAAGTGGAAGACGAAATGAATGGCGAGTCACGATTATATGGCATTGTTCTGCTGTCTGACGGCGATGACACCA
>DASRZI010000422.1:0-4021 GCA_035686605.1 Candidatus Zixiibacteriota bacterium | reverse complement strand
GTTATTACGCCGTCGGCAGTGGGCTGCTCTGACAAGGCATCGGCCGCGTTATCGATGAGATTGGTCCAAACCTGGTTAAGCTCGCTTCCATAGCCCTGGATCTTGGGAAGATCCTCAGCATATTCACGTATAACAGTAGGTCCAGACTTTATCTTATGGCTCAAAATCAGTAATGTGTCGTTCAACCCTTTGTGAATATCGACCGCCTGAACCGGCGCCTGGTCAAGATAGGAGTAGGTTTTTAGGGCCTTTACAATGCCGGAGATCCGCTCCGCTCCTTGCCTGAGCTCCGCAAACAGATTGTAGGTCCGGTAGGTGGCGCTCAGCCATCGAATAATCAGCCCCATCTGGTCGGTTTCAAAATCATTGACCAATAGCGACAAATCCTTATCCGTGTAGCTCATTTCCACCAGGGATGGTGCGAGCTCCCAGGCATCCTCGACGCCATTGTCCTCCAGCCAGGTCTCTAGTTCATACTCCTTATCGCTCCGCTCCAGAGCATCCATCAGGTTCGGCTCTTCGGCCTGGGCCTGGCAATGGATTGCCAAGCGCTGAATGGTGTATCTTTGTTCATCAGTCAAGTCCAACCTAGACAATTCCACGTAGGTTATTGTCAGCTCGGTCATGGCCGATTCCAACTGTTCGGCCCCTCTCTTTACCGCAGCAGACGGATTATTCAATTCATGGGCGATACCGGCGGTCATAGTCCCCAAGGTGGCCATCTTCTCGCTTTGTCGCAGCTTGGATTCAGTATTTCGCCATCGTGCCAGTACGGTGTAGAACATCGCTTCGGCGGCAGAACTACTGGTGCTTAGAAGATGAGTGAGCTGATCGTGGTGGATGGAAATAAGCGTCGTATCGGTATGCGCCTTTACGGTTGCCATCCGTGGGCTATTATCAACCAAAGACATCTCCCCAATGACATCACCACTCCCTCGAACAGCTAGCAGCACATTTCTCGTGCCCGAAGCCTTGACTATCTCCAGCTCGCCCGTCTCAATGATATAGGCTCTATCACCAGCACTACCTTCCGCGAACAGCTCCTCGCCAGCTGTGAGCTCTATACGTTCGAGCATACCGCACAATCTGTCAAGGTCCTCCTCTGGTAAATTGGCAAAAAAGGGTACTTTTCTCAGAAATTCTTTCATAGGAAACCTTCGTGATTGTTTACTGTTTGAGGGCTTAGAGAATATTTGGAATTCGTGCTTGGTGGCTAGGCTGCGGTAATGTCTTTTGCTCTCGTTTTTTGAAGTTAGACAGTTCTCAAATATTGGTGAACAAAATTAACGGCATTGGCGCCTTGACCCACGGCTGAAGCAACCCGCCGAATAGCCGCTTGCCTGACATCCCCAGCAGCGAAAATTCCCGGCACGCTGGTCTCCAGCAGGTACGGATCTCGCTTCAGTTTCCAACCTACCGGTCGTCGCCCGTCGTGAATTACTTCTTGCCCAGTGAGGATAAATCCGGCATGGTTTCGTTCCACGACGCCCGCCACCAATTCGGTGTGTGGCATGGCGCCGATGAAGACAAACATCGCCGGCGATTCAAACGTTCTTTTCTCGCCCGTTTCGGTGTTTTCCGTCGTGACAGCTTCCAACCGGTCGGATCCGTGGACTTCCGTCACGATTGTTCTAGTCTGCACATCAATATTCTTTGTGCCATAAATTTGGTCAACCAAATATTGGGACATGCCCTTTTCCAACGCACTTCCGCGGACCAGCATTGACACTTGAGAGGCATAGCGGGCGAAGAACATCGCCCCTTGTCCGGCTGAATTCGCCCCACCAATCACGCACATATGCTTATCGCGGTAATGGGCTGCCTCGGTTAAAGCAGCTCCATAATAGATACCTGCTCCTGTAATGTTTTCGATTCCAGGTACCTCCAGCTCGCGGGTTGTGACGCCAGTAGCGATGATCAGCGCCTTACAACCTATCTCGGTGCCGTCTCCAAGTATCACGTAGCGAAAAGGATCTTCGACCCGTACGCCGCTTACTTCGCGGGCCAGCATCAACTCGGCTCCAAGACGTTGAGCCTGGGCAGTCGCCCGTCGCGCCAGATCAGCTCCGCTCAATCCCTTCGGAAAACCCAGATAATTCTCAATTCGCGAGCTTGTTCCCGCCTGGCCGCCGGTTGCCTCCTTATCGATGAGCAGCGTGCTAAGCCCTTCCGAAGCCCCATAAACGGCCGCGCCGAGACCGGCCGGACCGGCACCGACGATGATCAGATCATAAAAAGCCTCGGTAGCCTCGGTATGCAGCCCACATTTTTCAGCTAATTCTCTAAATCCAGGATTAACCAGCACCTCTCCATTAGGCATGAAAATCACCGGCAGCTGCCGGTGTTCTTCGGTGCTAGCTTCGACCAACACTCTGGCTTCACTATCGAACTCGATGTCCAACCATTGGTAGGGTATATGATTTCGAGAAAGAAAATCCTTGATACCATGACTCGTGGCTGACCAAAGGGTTCCGGCAACTCGGATTCCATCATAGGGAACCGGCACAGTTGCCCACCAATCGCTGAGTAAATCGTCAAGTACGGGGTAGAGATTTTGTTCCGGTGGATCCCATGGCTTCATGAGATAATGATCGAGTCCGATGTTATTGATGCTGGCGATCGCCGCTTCGGTGTCCGCGTAGGCTGTCAGCAGCACCTTTCGTGAATCGGGGTAAAACTTCTGAGCCTGCTCGAGAAAATCGGTTCCCGCCATCAAAGGCATTCGCTGATCCACCAGGAATAGGGCTATCGGTGTGTTCCTCGCCTTAAATTCCTGAATAGCAGCCATCGCATCTTTGCCATTATTGGACTTGACAATGCGATACTCGCCTCGATAGTGCTTGCGAAGATCGCGCTCTATTGCATTGAGCACCTGTGGCTCGTCATCTAAAGTCAAAATTACTGGTTTTGTCATCTTAATACTTCCCGCATTGTTGCTGGATGAAGGCTCTTGTGCCTAAAAGGGGAGAACAATGGACGCACGAAGCTTCGCGTTGAACTCCTCTTCTGCTCGAACCCATTTTGAATCGACTTCCAATGGAATTTGTTTGTGATTGCTGCGGTGTAATCAAGATATTTCAGATGCGCATGGATGATAGAACTGATCATAGAGAGATGAATAAGCTACCCGCTCGCATTTCAACAGCTTGTTGTCCCACTTGCCACTATAACCCAATGAGCTGCCTATCTTCATCCACTCAATCAGGAACCATCAGGGCTTTGTCCACGTAGCACCACAGCCAGTCTTCTCCCGGTTCAAAGGACATGATGATCGGATGTTCCGTAACCTTGAAGTGCTTCGTAGCATGCCTATTTTTCGAGTTGTCGCAGCAGCCCACGTGACCACAGGACATGCAAATGCGTAGGTGGACCCACTTATCCCCCGTTTTAAGGCAATCTTCGCATCCGTCGGCGCTCGGAGAAACTTCTTGAACCTGGTCAGCGTGGTTGCAATGTTGTTCATCCAGACTGCCGCTCCAGGCAAAGCGCCTAACCAGGTCATTCATGCTTTTCATAGATACGCTCCTGATAAATGATGATAAAACCCACGTGCACAGCTTCTTGCTCGCCTATGTCTATGAGACGATATCTCGGAATCCATCCAGCACCATGACTCGTGCTGGCGGCTGATAAATTCTATATTATCCTTCCCGGTTGGGTGCTATGGCTTGTGCAAGGGTAAAATAGGCTGAATCTATCTTACCACGATATGGGTAATTCAGGCACGATTTTGAAGGTAATTGACCCGATGCTGTGCGTCACCTTAATGGCAAGTGCCTAATTAGCGAATTCCTATGTCAGGACATCTAGTGAGCGAATAATCGAGGAACATATGAATTACTACGACTCCATAAGCGATTTAATCGGCAATACACCGTTGTTACGGCTGGGACACCTTGCGCCGGAACTGAATCTATATGCCAAGTGCGAGCTCATGAATCCCGTGAGTCTTAAGGATCGCCCGGTAAGGCAGATAATCGAGGACGCTGAGGCCGACGGGTGCCTTAAGCCGGGTGATACG
>DASRZI010000421.1:0-3224 GCA_035686605.1 Candidatus Zixiibacteriota bacterium | reverse complement strand
GGCCAGGCCGTGATCTTTCAGGATTTCGATGGTAGGACGGGTGAGGCTCATGTCAGACGGGTTGAAGACATCCGTTGTGAAGCTGAGCATGACCTGGGAGTCAGAGCCGAGCAGTTGATACTTCCGGGCATCCTTGGTCAGATTGTCCAGGAATCCAGGGCGCGGGATTGCGCCAGCGTCGAAGGTTGCTCGGTCCATGCGCAGGATAGCCGGTACATAACAGTTGTGAGATACCAAACCATTGGCAATGAAATTCCCCGTCCCGGTGGTTATGTCAAACATTTCGATAACTTTACCTAGTGGCTCAATATCAAGAACCTTTACGGATGCGCATACAGCCCTGCCCTCCAGTTTGAACTTTCGTTTTATGGATGGGTTTGCAACCTGCCAAAAACGCATAGTTTCAGAACGGCCACCGAGGATGCGGATCGTCGTGGCACGTTTGGGGTTTTCTACCGAAGACTCTTGAGCGAAGTCAAAGCCATGAAGAGTCAAGGCTGCTTTAGTTGTGTCTAGGATTTTCTTATCTGTATTAGAGATACGCAATGCTTCTTTACCGTGAGAGCCTTCGGAGTCAAAAATACCAGCCAGCCAGCCACGGTTCCATTCTATTCCATGTGAGTATGAAATTAAATCCAGAATTGATTCATAGGATGATTTTGAACTGGTACGAATAGCTTTCATGGGAGAACGATTTGGATTGTTAGTGTCAATTCCAAAATCAAACTTTTGAGTGTCAACTCCAAAACCGTGTAAATATCTATCTGTGCGATCAAGGGCTTGTGTATCTTTTAGGGCTAATCGAAATTGATATGCTACATGCTGCCATCGGTAGGGGTGATTAGAATTTCCAGGACGTTCAGAATGAAAACCTACTCTTTCGTAGGGGCCATGAATTGCTAAATGGCCGTCTCCTCTTATCATCCCTGATAGGTAGCCGCGTCGATAGGCATCAGTTTCATCCGGGGCAATTGTTGAAGATCCAACTTTGCGAATGGAATTATTGACAGTAAGATAAGGGCGCTGACCTTCGCCTGCCATAGTTCCAGTAGTGTACTTCCATCCGCGTTCTGTAAGCCAGCGGTGGTCTTCGGAGCATATAACAGTTGACCCATCTGACAGCGTGATCTTATACGCCTGCTTGCGGCTTGAGATTTTAGCCTTTACGGTGGTGGTGGTAATCCGTGTATTCCAAGCGCGTTCCTTACCCAATATTTTTATGCCGATAATCTTGTCACCAACTTGGATAGATTCGATGGTCTTAGTGCTACCATCAGCCATCAATATCAGCGTATCTCCTGAAAGGCAGTAGGCACATTTATGGCCGCATCCTTTATACGGGTTGGCTGCCAGCGGCGCGTACTCACCGGCCTGCCCTTTCGGGGCGTATATAAAAGAGCAGCCTTTGACCGATACGCCGTCCGGGTTGAACGTGGGCATGTTCCGGGGCTGAGGTGCAGCCTGGGGGGTATTGAATAAATCGGGTTGGGTTGTCATGATCTTCCTTCCTCTCTGGATTGTTTTGCGTGTTTGGCCAATTCTTTATCTGTCAGGTTTGAGAATTTTTCAACGTGCTCCAGGATGTTCTTTTCTGGAACTACCTTGTACAGTGTTTCCGCAAGTTTCTTGCTTCTCAGTGACAGGCGATGCAGAGCAGCGCACATTTCGTCACTGTCACCATTTTCAAAGGCTCCATCGAGTTCGCGTCCGTGGGTCCTGTCTGCTTTGATGTGTTCGGCTGCTTTGCGTGCCCGGTACCATAAATCCATTGTATCAATGGGAACGAACTCGGTCACGTTGTCGGGCATATAAAACGCGCGGAATGAATTAGGGTTGAAATAGTAGCCCAGTCCATCTTTTGTGATGAACGCCTCGAATTCCGTCTTCTTGCTGCCGCGACGTTTACCAGTATAAACCATGGTGGGGGTTGAGAGTTTTACCACGGCGCGGCGTGGGCTTCCTGCTTCCTCGTATAGTGTTTGGGTTGTCATTTCGTTTCTCCTATTGATTGGATGGTCAATGTATAGTAATTGTAACAGCTTTGCCCCTAACCGTCAAGTAACTCACATGACGGTATCACCCACATATCGCAGAGCAGACGAGGCCGCCAGGCACTCATTCTTCTGAAAAGTCTTGCCCAGCCGATCCCAATCATCAGCGGCGGTGTCCCAAAAAGCAGCCGTCTTCTGGAGCGTGTCTTTTGCATCCTTGCCCCTGATCTCGGGGTTAGTTGATCGGGGCGAGGGCGGTGTCTCAAGATTGAAGTCGATAGCCGGCGCCTGTTGGCATACCAGGAAGTCCTCCTCGAACATCTTAGCCTGATTTTGCTGTACGGCGTATTCGTTTACCAGGTTGCGGAACCAGCCAGTCGTGGGCTTCGGATTCTTTCGGAAATTATTCATGGCCAGCATCTGGCGGTTTGGATCCAGCTTGGCATCTGCCAGGGTCTGAGCGTAGCCGATCTGAAAGTTGCCGGTGCGCACAAGCCCCTGGATATCCTCGCGGAGTGATAATAGCTTGATCCTGAATTGTACCCTGACCTCGCTGACGCCGGCCCTCTCTGCGCATTCCTTGATTGTCCAATCCAAGACGCTGATGCGATAATGGTACGCATTGGCTTCGTCCACGGGGTCCAGGTCAAAGCGTGAGACGTTCTCGCTCAACATGATCGCCGAGGCTTCGTCGTCAGTCAGTTCCTTGACGATGCAAGGGATTCTTTCAACTTCCAAAAGGCGGAGGGCGCGAAAACGCCTCTCCCCTGCTACGATCTGATATTGCGCCTGATCGCCGTAGCGATCCCCGTCAAAAACAACAGACGGGTCAGGAGCAAATAGGCGGACGGTGATCGGCTGGATAAGGCCATTCGATTGAATATTCTTGGCCAGCTCTTTGATGCCTTCCGGGTCGAATTGCGTCCGGTCATTATTGCCGGGCGTGATCTGGTCAAACGGGATGTTTTGAATCTGGTCGGTCATACGTTTCTCCTATTTCTAGATGGTTCCTATTCGGCGTCCGTGCCTGCTTATGTGAAGCGGTGCTTTAGTCTGACAGTGAGGGCAACATAAGCGAGGGGAGCTTACCGGTTGGCGGCAGCGATTTTGTTGTTGATGCTGCGGGGCGTTCGTGATCCCTTTCGCCTGCTGAACACTACCGGACTTTCGTCTAAGCAATCCATACAATAACCAATGTATGATTTTGTTTCGATGTAGTCAATTGTGAACTTT
>DASRZI010000420.1:0-9466 GCA_035686605.1 Candidatus Zixiibacteriota bacterium | reverse complement strand
CCGCTTTGGTCCGCAGCGATGGTCATCGGGCTGATAGAAGCCTCGGTGCAGGTACAGGAAGTAATAATGCTGTCGATTACAAGATCAGCATCGCCGTCATTGCGCAAGGTTAGATTTCGGCTGACTATTTCGCCGTTTATCACATTACCCAGGTCCAGATTGGTAGTCTCTACTATGATGCTGGGTTTTCCAGAACTACATGCCACCAGAAAAAAACCAACTACCATAACTGCAAAATAAAAAAATCTACGCATTTGTGCTCCTGTAAGGTTCAAGTCCTCGAATTGCTGGCTTCAATCGTTATTCACCTGCTGTCATCGGGAACTGGAACGTCCATATATAATCTACAAGTGCTTCAATCTCTTCTTCCGTAAAGATGGTGCCCCAATAGGGCATACCAGTGCCCATCCCACCGCGAATGATCTTCCCCTGCAAAAGCGCCGTATTAGCCCCTAGCATCTGCTGAGCGTCAGTGAAATCACTAGGCGGTAACAGTGCTCCGCCAACTGATTCGGTATCGTTTCTGGCCATATTTGACGGAGCAATTACACCTTCTCCATCACCATCCTCTCCATGACACGCAGAGCAGTTTTCCGCATACAAGCGTTGGCCCAGCTGTACTGAACTGGGCGTTAACTGAGATTGCCAAAGAAAAGCGATTAAATCCCAAATGTCCGCATCGCTGAGCTCGGCCATTCTTGGATCTACCCGCAATGCCTGCTGAAGTTCATACGGCGGTTGTTCTAAATAGACGTTCCTGTAACGGAACCGGGGTGGAGCGGAAAAATCCAGTGCCTCTCCACGTTTTGCCGAAGGTGGCTGATCAAACCGCACATCTACCTCATGAGGTGCATCGATGTCTAAGCCCAGGCTGATGTAGAGCGGCTGTTCGGGGGACTCGGCGACAGTTGGCCCACTTGCCTCGCCGGTTACGTCAATCGTGCCCCGCATTCTCCAGTGATTGGGGCCACACCAGCGTGTGCAGTAGAAGGTATAGCTTCCTGGCTCGTCAAAGGTCAGCGTTAATTCACTCACCTGACCAGGCCGCACGTCGACGGCCGGCCAGGTCTGCCGTCCAACGGCAAAACCATGCATTACATCATCAGAAATTAGACGTAGGTTCAAAGGCACGCCAACCTTGGCTGATAGATTTCCCGGTAACCAGCCGCCCCTCTCTGGCATGACGGCGTGAACCTCTACTGCTTGCGCCGCATGACGACCAGCCAAGATTGCCACGAACAAGCCGGCAACCAGAATGGTCAGCAGCAGTCGAGCCGTCCACTCGCTAGTTAGCCGACGAATAGCCATAGAAATCCAACCGTGACCAACAAACAGAAGAGGTTAATGGGGATGGCCTGGCGCCAAGAAACGGGGTTGTTACTTTCTTGGGCAATGCGCCGGACAGTAACGCCGGCCCACGCCAGGCCAACTACCATTACAAGGGTTTGTAATGCTGGGACATGTTGTGTGAGGTAAGGAGTCCAGCCGTATTCGGCTGTTCCTAACAAATCCCAACCCCAGCCCAAGGGATCTGATAATACCGGTAAAATGTATGAGGCGTTGGCAAAAACAAAAGAGAGGCTGAAGGCAATCCAGGCAGCCAGGCCCAGGGGAACCAGGGCGTATGCGTAAGCGGTAAAACTCTTACGCGAACTCTGCCTTCTTGGTGTCAGGATTTGTCCGGCTCGGGTTGCGAGATAGAAGAGACCAGGTAGCAATCCGAAGGTAAAGACCAGGAAGACCAGGATGTACAGCAGCCAAGGGAGAGAACCGATGTTGTAGGCAGCTGCTTTCATCTGCCCCCATGGTCCCAGCATCACAGCCGAGTAGACAAAGGCGCTGCCCAACATAATGAAAGCTTTGAAGGCCTCGTCCAATTTGCGGCCGCGAGGCTGAGTCAAATCCGCTCCTACCGACCGGATGTTGATAGCTACGTTATCCAAAGGACATGTGCGGAGACATTCAAGGCACATGCCGCAGTTGGTGTTCTTAACTAGTCCACCCGGAAAGACACCCCAAGGACAACCAAAGCCATCTTCGCTTCCGGTGTAACATGTCTTAGTAGTGTGTGCGGCGCAGACGGCCGTATCGCGAACCCGTACTTCGACCGGGGCAGCTTGTGAATAGAGACCAATAAAGCCGCCCACCGGGCACAAATAACGGCAAAATGCACGACGCTCGAAGATCAAACTTGTTCCGAGGGCAATAAATAGGAAGGCGGCCAGTATAACGGCCGTTACTCCCGGTTGCGTCAGGACGACGGCGCTGAACAAGGCCAGCAAAGCGAAAGCGCCATTTTGTACCCAGATGTTGCGCAATGATTTCGGCCATTTTCGTCCCAAGCCAAAGGGTGGCTTTCGCCCCTTGGGTCCCAGTAAAGCCCGGTTCTGCAGCCACTCGCCCGGCATAGGAATGGGACAAATAGTGCACCAGCCCCGGCCAAGTAGAGGGACGGCCACCAAGATGAGTAATGCCCACCATACGATCCAGATGAACACAATGCCAAAGTTACGGCTGCCAACAGGTGTGCCACTCAGCCCTGCTAGAATGGCAAAGAGAAATCCAACAAGAGCAATGACCCGGACAAGGAATTGGGGCCAGCGGTTGATTAACAGAGCTTTGGCTGCCGGAAATCGTGTCAGGTCATAACGAGCTTGCCCTGAGTACCTCGGCGAGCTCATCACAGGCTCTGTCGAACGGGTCACCGTCGCAACCTCCAAAACCCGATTGCGGCTGCCAAGACGGCCAGGGCCAGACCACGCCACAATAATGTATTGCTTCCGACCTTCAGTTTGCCGATCATGAATGGGTGCAGAGGACCGCAAGTCACCAAACAGCGAAACCGAAATGTTCCGGATTTATCAGCAATGAAACTGAGGGTAGCTGTCTGCCCTGGATCGGCGATGACTTCTAAGTCGTAACCGTCCAGATAGAGGCCGTGGACAACATCTGTGGATAGCAGTTCAATCGTGACCCGATCGCCAACGTTTACTCTGGTTACGGCCGGGCTGAATTCATATTGACTGGCAGAAATACGCAGTTTTTTAGATCCAGGAACGGCAGTGCTGGTGGGAAGAGGTATGAAAGAAATCGACAAGGCGAGCAGTGCCAGTAGAAACCATGGCCAATAACGATATCTTGGGTTGGCAATGCTCGCAACGGCGGCCTGCGCATTCATGGCTTTCTTATTTCTCTAGTGGTGTCGGTGGGCCGAACCTGGCGTAGGTGCTGTCCACGTAAGCGAAGATCTCAGGGATTTCTTTGCCCTGATCCAGCATGCGCATTGCGTCTTGGCTGATATCCACGCATATGGAACAACCTAATGCGTGATTGTCAAAGACAACGTCTCCGCCTGCACCAACGTCAGCCACGTAGCAGGAGTAATTGGATGTATGACCCATGGCGCCGCAACCACAATAACAGGGAATTTGCTTGAGGACCTCAGGATTGGCGACGGCAAATTGGTACGCTTGCTGTACAACAACCGGGGATTGCTGCACATCGGCTGGCATTTGTGCCAGGGGAGCCATTGCCAGATCATGATTTGCCGCCCCGGCCTTCCCCTCAGCGCTGCAGCCCGCAAGGACAACACCGGAAATTAGCAGGGTGGCTAGCGACTGCGGTAGAAAACGATAAAGAAGCTTCATTATGATAATCCCTTAGCTGCTGCGTACAGACGCTTCAATCCAGATCTCAGCTTTCGATTGACGGGGATCGTTGTTTTCGATTAACAGACCACGACGAACGGTCTGACCGGCCGTATCGTGATAGCCGGCGTTGAAGATAATGGTCACCTCGGCCACTTTACCCGGAGGAATCGATCTCGCCGTAATGTCGGCTTCCGTGCAGCCACAAGTGGTGTAAGCCCGGCTGATGGTTAGGGGAGCATTGCCCGTGTTGAAGATGACAAACGTACGCTCAACAATATCGTAGGGGCCAATGCTGCCAAAATCGTAAGATTTCTCTGATACGGCGACGGCCGGCTGCGCCTGACCGCTGGGCAGGAATGGAATCGGCGGTCCTTCTCCCATCTCGTGGATGGCATGAATCGGCTGGTCATAGACGATATCTTGCGGATCATATTCGAAAGCCGCTGTGACCGTTTGCGATTCTGATAAGTAGGCATACAAGCTGCCGGCTAACACCAACAAGGCAATTACGACTATCGCAACAGCAATCCTATTATTTCTTCGTGCCCGTCTATCGATATGCTTTCGACGTTCTTTACGTTTCATTCTCGTTCTCTCTTTTCGACAGTTGAAGCAGGCTTCATGATTAGTGACATTCATAAAGCCTGTTTCGAATCAGTCGGTTAAGCTCCAGGCAAAGGTACGCTCTGGGGCATCTACGTCACGAATCTTCAAGGTCAGGTGGGATGCACCCTCGAGAAGCGTACTGTCATCTGCAGTGGACGGGAATGACAGAACGCCGGAAATGTGATGCCCTCCGCTAGGCGCGTCCCATGAGCTAGCTTGAACACTAAGACCGTTGTTGGCCTCCAAAATAGCCAGCGTCGCCAAATCCATGTTCAGATCGACGGAATGCGTATTGAGATCCACATTGAACTTCAAGGATTCATCGGGAGAGTTCAGATTTAGAGGAGTGATGGCTACTTCAACAAAGCCTTGTTCGTCGAGCTGGAGTTCTCCATCTGGCCACGGGACACTAGCCTGACCGCTCGATGACTTTTCCATCGTTTTTTCAGTTGATTCGTTAGCTTGCACGATCTCAGAAGGCGCCGTGCCAGGTTCCTGAGCTGCCGGCATTAAGTCAGAATCGGCCGCTGGTTGAGAAGTGGATCCTCTTTCCTGTTCAACCGCGGAGTCGCTGCAGGCAGTCAGTAGAACTCCTACTATCAAAACAACAATGACTAGTAAAGACGATTTCATACAACCTCCGTCGACAGATTCAACAGCTGGATGGCTTTGCGTCGTTCACGAAACAGAATTGCCAGCATGAACGTGATACCTAGTACGGTCATGCTTAGTCCGATTAACATGAAGGCTATCCGGTACTGTGCCAGGAAGGCCGCCGCCGCAGTCAGCCCTAAGATGGGAAGTACATCAGTAATATGATGGGCGCAGCAGGCGACCATCGCAGCTGTGGACATACCTCCGCTGGCCCCCGTTAGTTTTCCACTGGGCCCGGTATGGGCCACAGGTAGAAAGATCCGTTTCCTTAGAATGACATATAGCGCCATCTGAATCCCGAATCCCAAGATGATTGGTAAGACAATCCAGCGATCTTCCCAAAACAATTCAGTGGCATGTTGAGGGCTTTCAGCCCAAGAGACAATGCCGAAGTAGAGTCCTGTTAGGAACAGGGCTCCGATCAGTCCGGCTCCTAAGGGCCACAAGATGCGTCTTCTTTGAGACAAGTTCTGTGCAACCTCCTCGTTACAATGCTCCCAATATAACGAGGCTGAGGTCGGTCTGTACAGCGCCAAATGGCCCATCATATAAAAAGATGTGACATTTGTCACATTTTACAGTTGAGATGTGAACTGTCTCTTCCGCCAGAGAATTAATCAATATGATGAACGGCAAGTGGGCTTCAGAAACAATTACTTAACCCGAGACAGAACCGACCAGCGGTGGATATTTTTTCCTGGAAATGCGAACTAATTAATACTACGATACTGCGGAGCGAAGAATCAGCAAGCAGATCCGTGTCTCATATCCATGCGCCATATGGCCTACCTTATAATGGGGGATTCGGCGCTGGTCGTACAAGAACAATATGGCTGATAATGATGTTCACATTACATGGATACAAGTAATTTGCGTTTAGAATTTGGGGAGAAGGAGAAATCAATAATGGCAACGGATCCCGTATGTCACATGGAAGTTGACGAAAAGACCGCCCAGTGGACGTCCGAATTTAATGGGCAGGTCTATTATTTCTGCGCTCCTGGCTGTAAAGCCTCTTTTGACAGAGATCCAGAGAAGTACCTGGATCATTCTGAGGAACACGACCACCATCAGCACCACTGAGAATTACTATCTAAGCTGAATTCTAAGTAATGGGGTACGGCGTGTGCCGTACCTTTGTTAGTGTGTGGCAGAGCGAGAGCTGTCGCACTTTGCCGGTGAGGATATGTCTGCATTTCAAAACACTGCCGACCGTCGTAGATGGGCTATCTGGCTTAACCGCGTTGTCTATCGATTGAGCCGACTCTGGCTATTGCCTATTAGTTTTCTTATTCTGGTTTACGTGGGTCTGCCGTGGGCGGCCCCATTATTCATGGAGATAGGCTGGACCAGTGCTGGCAAAGCCATCTATCTCCTTTATGCTTCACAATGCCACCAGCTGCCTCAGCGGTCATTTTTCCTATTTGGAAATCAATCTATGTATTCTTTAGCGCAGGTCCAATCTACTTGGCAGAACTCCAGCAATCCTAACATCTTACGCCAATTCATAGGTGATCCAGCGACTGGCTGGAAAGTGGCTTGGTCCGACCGGATGGTGTTCATGTACACGACTATCTTGCTATGGGGCGCGCTATTCTGGCTCGTGCGGAAGAGACTTAAGCCTTTGCCATGGTGGGGCTTACTCCTTTTTCTAATTCCGATGGCACTTGATGGCTTCACCCACATGATAAGCGACTTCACGGGAGGAATTGGACTCGGTTTCCGCTACAGCAATGCCTGGTTAGCCACATTGACCAACGATGCTTTTCCGGTTACCTTTTATTCTGGCGATGCTTTTGGTTCTTTCAATTCCTGGATGCGGCTTGTTACCGGGATGCTTTTTGGCCTGGGGATTGTCTGGACATTCTACCCACGATTGCACAGCGGCTTTACCAACACAGCGAATAAAATTGAAGATAAATTCAGGAAGGCAGGTTTGGAAACGTGAGTGAGCAGATTCGAGTTCTCTTGGCTGATGACCATGCCGTTGTGAGGGCTGGTATTCGCCAGTTTCTGGAACAAGCGCCAGATATTCAAGTGATAGCCGAAGCTGGCGATGGGCAAATGGCGTGCGATCTCATTCAAGAACACAGACCCGATGTGGCCGTACTAGATATACAGATGCCCAAAGCCTCAGGTATTGAGGTAACTAGATGGGTGAGGACGAACTATCGAGAGGTAGGTGTTCTGGTATTAACTGCTTACGATGATGATCCCTATGTCGTTGCCGTTCTCGAGGCTGGCGCAAATGGTTATGTGCTGAAAACGGCTGCTCCGTCAGATATCGTGCAAGCCGTTCGTGATGTAAATGAAGGCAGATCAGCACTAGACCCGACAATCGCCCACAAGCTCATGGCTCAGATCGCTGGTCGCGGAGACGGGTCACCAGAATATGAATCTCTGACAGCTCGCGAATTAGAGGTCTTGGCACTGGCAGGTAAGGGGTACACCAACAAAGCGATCGGTGTTCAGTTAGGCATAAGTGACCGCACGGTCCAGGGCCACCTTGCTAAAACCTATGGTAAGCTGCAGGCAAGCAGTCGCACAGAAGCGGTCATGCGGGCTGTGTCACTGGAACTGATACAAGTGGAATAGTCATAACCTTGTGTTAATTGGTCGTGAGTGGGGCGCGATCACAGTTCGCCTTTGCCGTCTCATGGCTTACCATTCAATTAATGTTAAAACGCTGGCGTGGATTCCCTCTTCAACTATTTGCTTTCATAATCCTGCCGCTAACAGTGTTGTTGGTAGGAATTGCGTTTGGTAGCTTAGCCCTGCATCAGCAAGCTATGCGTACGCTCGTAGGAGAGCGGGATGAGCGCGCAACCCGTGCGGCGGCAACGGCTATAACAGAACAACTAAACCATCGTGCTTCGGCGATAAACAGCTTGGCTCTTCAAGCTACTGCTACTGGTGATCCAGAGCACACGCTGGCTGATGCCACCACTTTCTTACCTGACTTTGAAGGCGGGTTGGCTTTTTTTGACTCAAGCGGTTCCCTAATAACCGCCACTAATGCCGCTGAATTATGGGAAGGAAGAGCCGTTATCGAACGGTTAGCGGCTTCCAATCATGCCCCCGACCCGCGAAATCAGGCGCAATTTACCGCAAGCTTCAATGATCCCAGTACTGGTGAGGAAGTAATGCTTGTTGCTTCCACCATGCCAAACGGTCTTTTGGCGGTTGGAGCATTCTCTCCAACTAGCCTCGCCCGAAGAGCTCTCGCTGAAATATTCAGCGCCAGTGACCAGACCGCTGCTTTTCTGGTGGACGCCAATGGACGTCTTCTTTACCAATTAGGTGCTTTGTCTGGAATAACTCCACCGCTAGAACAACATCCAGGTGTTATAGACGCGCTGCGTGGGGAAAGTGGCACCACCTACCTCTCTGTTGCCGGCGATGAACACGTCATTGCCTTTAGTCCAATTGCCCCCGTTAGCTGGGCCTTGGTATTCGAAGAGCCATGGAAGGCTGTGACCGACCCGCTCCTGCGCACCACTGAGCTGGCTCCCCTGATCCTTGTTCCAGTCGTGATCATCGCTGTCATTGGTTTATGGTTTGGAGTTCGACAAATCGTTCAACCATTACAGTCGTTGGAAGAAAAAGCGACTGAACTGGCTTGGGGTGATTTTGACGCAATTGAGGAATCAGTGGGAGGTATTAATGAAATTCAGCGTCTTCAAACAGAGCTAATCCATATGGCCCAGAAGGTAAAGGCAGCCCAGCAAAACCTGCGCGGCTATCTGGGTGCTGTAACTGCTGGGCAGGAAGAAGAGCGCCGCCGGCTGGCGCGCGAGCTGCATGACGACACTATCCAGTCTCTCATCGCTCTGAATCAACAGGGGCAGCTGGCTCAAATGGCCCTGGAAGGCCACCCGGCAATCCGCCAATTGAACGAAATGCAGGGGATGACAGCGCAAATGATTGCCGATCTACGTCGCCTTACACGAGATTTGCGTCCCAGCTATCTGGAAGATCTTGGGTTAGTACCTTCGCTAGAAATGCTGGCCAGAGATACAAGCATAAGTTTAGACCTGCCAGTGGAATTTGAGATGTCAGGCATCGACCGCAGGCTAGAGCCAGAAGTTGAATTAGCACTATACCGAATGGTTCAAGAAGCACTGAGCAACGTTGCTCACCACGCCCATGCTTCTGCAGCTGAAGTCAGTCTCGGATTTGAGCCAGATAGTATTGTTTTGACCATATCAGACGATGGCTGTGGATTCATTGTACCTGAAAGTCCGGCTGAGATGGCGCCTACTGGGCACTATGGTCTGCTTGGACTACATGAGCGAGCAGAATTGATCGGCGGCCTCCTAACGATTCATTCAGAGCCTGATCAAGGAACATGCGTGAAAGTCACCATCCAGGGCAGAGAACCATCATCCAACCGAAACAAGCAATCCGCATAGATCGTTTTCTCCTGCTGAATAATCCCTCTTTCGCGTATCATGATAAGGAAAAACAATGTCCTATTTTCTATGGCAACAGACCAGCTTGATTGATCGGATACGCTGGCTTCGATACGTGCTGCCGCCAGCACTAGTATTGATGGT
>DASRZI010000419.1:0-3667 GCA_035686605.1 Candidatus Zixiibacteriota bacterium | reverse complement strand
ACAGCTTTAAGTACCGGGCCAGCGACGGCCAAGCAATTTCAGACCCGGCAACCGTCATCATCACCGTCGAGGAGCGCATCTACACAATCTATCTACCCCTGGCAACAACCCCGTAGCCGAGGATTCTTTCCTTGCCCAGTTTCTTACCTCGCCAGGTTTCCTACCTCGCGCTGGTTTCATCCTTCATCCTTGTCCCCGATCCACTCCCACCCGGCCGCTGGCTTCATGGGGATTGCGCATCGGCATCAACGACACCCCCTCACCATGGGTGACAAAATCCTTCTCCGCCGTCACCTCAATAAAGTATGAGTCGGTCGTCAGTTCCAAAAGCTCAAGATAAGTCTAGGCGGCATCGGAGACTTTCTCTTTTCGGCTTATATTATGGACATTTTTGTCTCGATTAGTTAGCCGGATGGATGACTCTTTGAAAAGTGTATCTGGTGCGTCTGTCTCCAAGTTACAGTAAATCATTATAAATAGACGCGACTTGCAGAGTTTTCTATACTTTGAATAAGTAGACCACATATTTTAGCCATCTGTCGTATATGGTGTGATGGCTTATCTTGCTATTCGTAAAGCGAAACATACCTCTGGTATTCCGCCCAAATTCATCTAGCCGAGTAGAAAAGGTAAACGGCCTCTTACAGACTACTCAGATCACCGACGTCGGAGTCCATAAATACGGTCGTTTTCTTAGACGCATCTACGGATATTAACCAGAGGAGTATAGTAGCCGATTCGGGGTCTAGGTTTAGGATCTCTATTTAGCATATTAACTTCGTCTTATCGGTTTGCACGATTTGGAGTTCTTGGAAACTTACGTAGTTGTCCAGAAATCGATCGTTTATAGATTAATCTCAGTTGCCAGCGAATCTTCAAGAGGAACTACCACCTAGACGAAGTATAAATAAACGTTTCCAATGCGATATGCTAGACATTGAATAGTTTGATCTGTTTTAGTGACCTTGTCAGAAAAGGAGATCGCACCGGGAACAGAGCGGTTTCGCCATCTGATCACTGGTGGTCCATCTATAAAGAAGGAGCGAGATTAAAGAGGCCAAGAGCGCTCAGCTCATCTCTCAGAATCCCGGCCTGAGAGTCAAAAAATACGGGCGTCTTCTTGGAAAGCGAATTGATGCTCACAATAGATCGAAGGAAATTGATGCGTGGTTTATAGTCGATCGACGTTACATTTGGCAGAATTTATATCTGGTATCTACACAAAACATGCTTTATCGTTCACCTATGGCCTAAGATCTTGAAGTCAGCCGGGTGAGTGCCTTGGTCTTGGCGCCAGGACGCGGGTACAGACCTGCTCGTGAGACGATCTCTGGTACGGATTCGGCCCAAAGTATGGCCATTATGTGCAACCCGGCAACGCCTGGTATTTCTCGCACCTGCTCGATGATCTCGGTGCAAATGCGAATCCCTTCCTCCGGTTGGGCAGCTTTCGGTGTCTTAGCCATCCGATCGATCAGGGTCTGGGGCACGTCCATGCCGGCGACCTTGGTAGCCATAAACTCGGCCGTCCGCACCGATTTGAATGGGCCAACGCCGGCAAGGATGTATACCTGCTCATCCAAGCCCAGATCGTTGACTTGTTTCATGTAGGCGCGAAATCGGTCTACGTTGTAGATCAACTGGGTTTGGATGAAACGAGCTCCTGCAGCCACTTTTTTCGCCAGCCGATACGGCCGGTAATCGTATGGCGGCGCGAATGGATTGGCAGCCGCACCAATGAAGAAATTCGGTGCGGGGTCGATGTTCTTACCGTTGTCGAGGCAGCCATTTTCCACCATGTTGCGCACCATGCGCAAGAGTTGAATCGAATCGATATCATAGACATTCTTGGCCTGAGGATGATCGCCCCATTTTCCATGATCGCCACTCAGACATAATACGTTCCTAGCACCCAACGCGGATGCTCCCAATAGATCGGATTGGATAGCCAACCTATTTCGGTCGCGACAGGTCATCTGGACCACGGGTTCAATGCCATGCTGGATCAGCAGTGCGCTGACCGCGGTGCTGGACATGCGCACGCTGGCAGCCTGGTTGTCGGTTACATTCACCACGTCGGCGTAATCTTTTAGAATGCTTGCATCACGGGCGATGGCCTCAAGATTGACGCCACGCGGCGGTGACAACTCGGCCGCTACCGCGAATTCACCGGCTTCTAATATCGAAGCTAGATGGCTCATCGAATGGTTATTGTTCTTGATCATTCAGGACTTCTGCTGCTGAATCATTCAGGACTTCCAATGTAGAATTATCTACAACTGAAAGTGCTGAATTTGGCTGACCATTGCAGCCACCAACCACCTGATCTAGACCGGTAAGAGCATTTATCCAAGAAGAGGAACCTTGAAGAGACCAGTTAATCGGTGGTCTGAGATCGTGTATTTCTTCGGGCCATGGCAACCGCTGCGACCTTTGGTACGCACCCACCCACACGCATCCCATATCCGGGATAACCTCGCAGGCGCCATCTTGCCCTACGCCACCGCAGGGACCATTGCGCAGATCCTTTGGACAGTTCATTGGGCATACCATCCCTGTGGAATGAAGCACACATTGCCCACACATTTGGCAGCCAAAGAAAGGTCCTTTCGTAATGCGCTCCACCGGCCGGAGAATGCGATCTAAGAAAGCCTCAAGACGGCGGTGGCGGTGAATGAAATGACCCAAATTGGACCAAGGCGATCGCTCAGCCACTTTCGATTTCCTCGAGAATGATCCGGCGAATGGCCTCTTCCGATTCGGCTCCGGTCAAGCGCTGTCGGCCGTTGACGAAAATGCCCCTTGCAGCGCCGTAATCCTGTAACGTTTTCGGGGTCAGCGCAACCTGGCGCAGCACAACCCGGTCGCCAAATTCCTGCACAACCCCTGGTAGTAACATAAGCGTAGCCACTTCATAAGGGCACAGATAACCACTCAGAACCAATATCTCCACCGGGACGCCTGAGCGGGGGCGAATTTGGGGTTGCAACGCTTCGACCCCGATCTCGGCCTGGCTGATCGGCCGGTACAACAGCTTCAGGTGTCCCCTCTCAAGGATCATCATGAAACCCCGCGAGAGATAGTGGTCCATGTGCATCTGACCCTCCATATCTGTGGCTTCTACCAGAAGACCCTTGGCGCCCCACTTTTCCATATCTTCCAGAAATGTGTCAAAGATCAGGTGGCCAAAGCCCTGCTTCTGGTATCGCTGCTGTACCCACTCACAGTACATCACCGCCACCTTGCTTTCCACCACATATGGGACGAGAGCACGCTCAGCTGGTGCGTAGTATAGATGACCAACAACGCCAGCCCCTTTTAACTGCAGGTGATATCCCTCGACGTAGCGACCAAGGTTTTGGCTCATCCAATCACGGCAAGCGCATAGCGCAACTGGCCAGGGCGTGGGTACCTCGGTCATACAGCAATAAGCCTGCTCGGCATCTTCATGTTTTCTTAGGCGCTGTATTGTTACCTCAAGATCATTCATGGTATTCACACTTAGGAAAATACTCGATATAGCGATGATAAAGCAACATTCTTTCTGTAAAAGTGTATCTCAGGCAAATCCCGAACATTAACAATCAAAAACCGTTATCAAGGCTAAGATAGATACGACCAGTTTGCCACTCTTCGCTGATTTCCATGACAATGGCTGTTACCAAGC
>DASRZI010000418.1:0-14758 GCA_035686605.1 Candidatus Zixiibacteriota bacterium | reverse complement strand
ATCTGCAAATCTAAACTATACTCCATGATTAGGAAGGGTGAATTTCCTCATATAAGAATCGGGAAGAATGTACGGATTTTGGAAAGCGATCTGAAGGAATATGTCGAGGAACAACGTCAGCCGGCCAGGCAATTAGGAATTAGGTTTCCAGCAAGGATCCGTCACTAGAAAAAACTAGCTTTGCAGTGTTACGATTAAATCAAAACAAACATACACGCTAGTGACATTATGTCAATAGCCGTTTTTGCTGTTTTTGAGACTTTTCAATCTCCAAGCAAATTATAAGCAAAAAAAATCCCACCACATTTACATAAGGGCGGGATTCTATTCTCTCTACCTCGAGTGCTCCCGTTGGGACTCGAACCCAAAACCAGACGATTAAGAGTCGCCTGCTCTGCCAAATTGAGCTACGGAAGCGAAGTTCAAAGCAGCTGCTCAAGCAACTGCGTTAGGGTAATTATCTCCATTTGACCCCAAGATTGCAACCAAAGGCGTCATTCATGTGGCGCATTAGCTTGACGGAGTGAAGACCCGGAGGTAACTTCAGGAAAATGTCTACCGATTGGACCGCCCGAAGTGAACCAAGACAATAATCAAACGCTGCTGTTTATCCACGTTCCCAAGACGGCCGGACAGACCATCGACCTGGTCCTTCACCGGCAGTTCCCTGCGGACGCGATTTACAGAGTGGAGAAGGACATCCAGGGATCATACCTGGCCTTCCAACAGATGGACCCCGTCCAGAGAGCCAAATACCAGGCCGTTAAAGGTCATATACCATATGGCGTCCATAACTACGTGGATGGTCCATATGCCTACTTCACATTCCTCAGGCATCCCATTGAACGGACAATCTCCCATTATTACTTCCTCAAGAGTAAGACGGGCCATCCCCTGGCGAGCAAGCTGCGAGATGATGGTGTATCACTCGATCAGTTGATCGAACTCGAACTGGACACGATGCTGTTCAATGCCCATACCCGGCTGCTTTCTGGCGTCTGGTATGGCCCAGGGCCGGGCCAGTGCACGCTCGAGCACCTGGAGATGGCCAAAACGAATCTACGAGATAAGTTCAAGGTCGTGGGACTGACAGAGAGATTCGACGAATCGCTGATCCTGCTGAAGTGGGCGTTTTCATGGAAGGACGTCCGCTATCACAGCGAAAATGTTTCCACCTCCCGCCCAGACCGAAGCGAGTTAAGTGAGAAGACCTTATCCCTGGTCCAAGATGCCAATGTGCTGGACCTTGAGCTGTACAAATATGGTCAGGCCTTATTCGAAGAGCAGGTCAAAGGTCATGAGAGGCAGATTGGGCGGGAGGTCAAGAAGCTAAGATTTGCTAATTGCGTCGACCGGCTGACCTTTCCCATCAGACGCCACTCAGTCCGGACTTTCATCAAAAACCGCCACTCAGAGAAGACTTAGCAGAAAACAAAGACTTGGTCCGTCGTCAGCTCTCGTCTCTCCCTAGAAAATCGCCCAGGACCCACCCGACCACGCCCTCGATCTCGATCTGCTGCCAAGCTCCTTCGAGATTCTCGATGGTCCCGTTGAGAAGAATGACCGATGTTCCAAAAGGTAGAAAGCCGCTCAATTCCGAATTACTTGCAGGTTCCTTTCGCAAGTTTAGTCCGTATTCGTAGCTAACAATGGCGATTCTAGGTGTAGCTGTCGGGGTGTGGCTCGGTGACGGGGTGAGAGATGGCGTTGGCGAAGAGGTCGGTGTGTGAAAAGGCGTCGATGAGGGAAGTTGAGTAGGTGTGGAAGTTGGCGTAGCGGTTGGGGTGTTTGTTGCTGAAGGCGTGGGGGTCAGAGTCGGACGCGGCGTCGGCGTATTGGTCGAAGTAGGTGTTGGCGTATTTGTCGGAGGAGACAGGGCGTCTAACTTCTCCGTGTCAATAACGGTCAGGATGAGCCGTAGATCTTGCTGCAGTTTTGAGGCCAGGTATTCTTGCAGCTCAACTACCGAATTATAGGGAATTGATCTGGGCGACCTGACTACCAGATCGAGCTGCAGCCCGCCTCCTTCCAGGCGATCGATCTCAATCTCATCGAGTTCCGCTCCTATGATTTCCTCTACTCCAACAGTAGCAAGCTGCTGAATATCGGCTTCAAGGGCGGATTCCTGGGCGAGCCTGGCGGTCGTATAGGCCAGGATGGCGGTGATAAGTATGAGCAGAGCAATGGCGGCTCGGGCGCTTCTCGCCCTGGCAACCTTTCTGTCCTTGCGCATTGGTAATGGTCGAAAGCCAAGAACAAGGAAGACAAAGGCCGAGGCGACGCTGATAGCGATGAAGTTTGTCAGAAACAGGAGCAATGCGCCAAAACCTTCGCTTGCGTTGCCATTAGCCAGCGCTATTCCGGCCGCGGCCAGTGGAGGTACCAATGCAGCAGCGATGGCCACACCAGGTAAGGCAGCCATAGTAGATGATCGACTCAATGCATAAGCAACAGCCATGCCTGACAGCAAGGCTATTCCCAGATCGAGCAATGTTGGCGAAACTCGAGATAGCACCTCTTCGGACATCGGATCCTTGAGAGGGATCAGCCCTGCTAGCAATCCCATAAACAAGGCGATAAGAAAGCCTCTGATTACAGCGCCTACGGACAATCTTAAAAAGCGGCCATCTCCCTGGACCATGGCCAGCCCTGTGCCAGCTATTGGCGACATCAGGGGAGCAACCAGCATGGCGCCAATAACCACGGCCGCACTATCAGCCAGCATCCCCAGAGCGGCGATGGCTGCCGCAAGGCCAATCAGCACATAGAAATCAATATTGGGCCGCGCATCTCGCCGTATCCGGACATATGCCGCGGTCCGTTCTTTGAGACTCAATCTTGGCAAGATGCGCTGCAATGTCCAGTCTAAATCAGTAAAAAGATGGCCGATCCGGCTTGTTGGTTGTCGGAAAACCACGACCGGCTTCTTGCTTTCGCGAACCACAGTGCCCGTGATATCGCCAAAGACGATCTTATCTATCGAGCTTTCCCTGGAGGCGCCGATGATAACCAGGTCATAGTCTTCGCTTGCTTCTTGAACGATTCCATCGATGATTCCGCGTGAGGTTATTAGTTTGGACTCAATCTTCTCCTGGCCATCAATGAAGTCCAACGTCCGTCTAAGACGCGCTTTGCCCAAGGCCTCTTCGTTCTCTCCAAGGTGTTCTGGGGCGATATAAGCGGCCGTAACGCCGATGTCCAGGTGGGTGAGGGGTAAGAGCACATTAAGGGCGAAGACGCTGTTTGGTCCACCAGAGGTTGGAACCAGGATACGACCTTGGAACCGGCGTGAATCATCTTCACCGTCACCGTTATCATCATCCTTAGGTCCGTAAGCCTCACCTCGCACAGCTGCGACGGCACAAGGCATTCGCTCCAAGCTGTGCCAGGTTGGCGCATCCGCCCGGGCTAACAGTAAGTCGATAGAACCTTCCCGAATTAGCTCGCGAACGGCCTTTTCATACTTATTGGACTCAATGATTACAGTGAAGACTGGCTCATCAGACGCCGCAGCATCCTCTGCCAGAGAAAGTGCGTTCCTGGCTTCGGTGAGATAAGGTTCCACCGCCGATGGGATGATCACTGCCGTGACCAGCTCTCCTCCGTTGGCTATTGCCAGGCTTAATCCAAGACTCCAGGTAATGCCCAGCTCTTCGCCAGGGGACAGAATGACCAACGTTCGCCATGATCTATCCTCCGGAAGATGACCCTCCACTATCTTCATAGGTAGACAAGTATAAATCCAAAATACGAAAGGATCGAACAGGAGATGGCGCCAGAGGCGGCGCCAGAGGTGGCGCATGAGGCTAGGAGTATCAGGCGGTTGCAGGTCAATGGTGGTCAGAGTAAACTATCGTCTGTACCCAAGGGAGAAGAACTATCGGTCGCCTATTATTCCTATTAATCGTTTTCGCGGCCATATGCGCCGCTTGCAGCGAGCCGCCGCCCGAACCTCTTCCCCCTGAGGTTATTGTCGAGCAGTCGGCGGCTCGAATGAGCAGCCTGGAAGGCCTGCGGTTTGACATTGATCGAACCGGCTTGCCCGCCTATCTGGATCCGGATGAGACAATATCGTTAAGGAAGGCCACGGGTTTTTATGTGGCACCAGATAGAGGCATCGCCGAAGTCCGGGTGATCGCCCCGGGTTTTGTCACAGATGTTAGTGTGGTGAGCATCAGGGAGATTCAGTGGGAGACCAATCTGCTGACCAACGAATGGAACCAACTGCCACCAAATTGGGGATTCAACCCGGCGGTCCTGTTTGATTCAGAAATAGGGATCCATGCCATCTTGCTGGCTGATCTGACTGACCAGAAGCTCATAGGAACCGAGAAGCTAGATAACGGATCGGATACAATCTTATATGTCCTGGAGGGAAAGCTCACTGGTGACCGGATTAGTCAAATGAGCTATGGTTTGATCGGACCAGAAGACATGGATGTCAGATTGTGGGTAGCTCCTGAAACATTTGAACTGCACAGAGTCATCATTACCGATCCGAACCGTGAGGGGGAAGAATCAACCGTGTGGCAGGTTGATTTCAGTGACTTCGGAAGGATCGTTAATATCGAGCCACCTCCAGTTAAGGACGAATGACGCCAGGGCGTAGTATAATAACCATCTAGAGGAAAAAAAGGAGAGATCATGGAGACTTACGACAACCAAGAAGCAGCCGAGAGCAAAAGTCCAAGGAACAATACGCCCATCATTATTGGGGCGGTAGTGTTACTACTTGTGTTAATGTGCTGCTGCGTAATCCTTATCGCTGGGCTCGTTGCAGATCCCTTTGATTGGAACCTGTTTGGCTTTCTAGGCGGGGGTGGCGACGCTGCCGTCGCTTCCATGCCAGAGGACACCGACTTCTACGTCGGACTGGACATGGACCAGCTGACACCAGCGCAGCTGGGACGTCTTATCGATCCTTTCTTGGCGGAAGACCAGACCCTAGATTATCAAGAGTTCGCGGAATTCTTACAAGAGCTTGATTTTCAGCTTGAGTCTGAGGCCGGCTTCAACCTGTCCGATGACATCCTTCCCTGGCTCGGACAAAATGTCGGCATCGGACTTGTAGACTACCAGATTGGTGAATATGGCAGTCTGGATGTACCGCAGATATTAGTCGTCGCCGAAACGAGCGATTCACAGGCCACGGATGATTTCATCGAGAAATTGCTCTCCGGACTTGAAGATTCTACTGGGTACTCGTTCAGAGATGTAGAGTACGAAGGCCTTACGATCCACGAACTCGATTCCGACTATGAATCTGAAAGATTCGCCGTTGCTCGGTCAGGGGACCTGGTGTATTTCGCAAACAGCGCTCAGGCAATCGAGGATGGAGTTGAGGCCGCGAAAGGCAAATCGCTGGCTGACAATGAAGAATACAGCAAGCTCGAGAACAAGATGTCCGCAGATCGGGCTATCACTGTCTATGCTAGCGGAGATTTTATCCAAGCTTCCAATGCGGGATTCGGCAACGTCGTCCCAATAGATCCTCAGGATATTCCGATAATTGGCATGTCGGGTGTCGCAATGACGCTGTCTTTTATTGATCCTGGGATCCGCTTCGATGTTCTCAGCGCTGTCGATGTCGATAGCCTAGGCGAAGAGGAAAAACTGGCGCTGGAAGGATCCGAAGCGAAGACCGCCGATATGTTCCCCGAAGATACAGTCGTTTTTTTTACCGGACAAAGTGTTAGCCAATACTGGGATGCGTTGGTCGCGACTGTGCCCGATTACGAAGAGGCGATGGCTGAACTCGAGGATGAGATCGGCTTTGATGTCGTCAACGATCTGATCGTTTTCCTGGATGGCGAAACAGGCATCGGCTTGTGGCCCGGTTCCGGCGGCATCCTCGCCGACACAACTGGGATCACGTTGGCCTTTGCGGCCTTAGCGGGAACCGGCAATGAAGCAGCCTTAAACGCGACCTCAGGCGATATTAATGCTCTGCTAGAACAGCAATTCATGACAGTAGAGACCAAAAGCAGCGATGGCCTGACTGTCTATACCTTTTCTGAGGAATTCAGCGGAATTGAAGGGGCCTATGGTGTCGGTGACGGGTACTTCTTTATCGCTTCGGGCGAGGACGCCGTTCAGGATGTTTTCGGCGGCGAGTCGTCTCTTGCAAACAGCGATCGATACAAAGCTGTCTGGTCTGAGTTCCCAAGTGGAACCTCGCCGATCCTATACATCGACGTCGAGGGTTTAGCCGATTCGTTGGCTTTAGCGGCGGAAATGATGGGCGGTGAAATTGATCAAGTAACCAGCCTGTCAGGACCTATCACCTCTCTCGCCTTGGGAAGTGATTTTGGCGGCGATGTAAGCCGGGCGACCGTGATCGTTTTCCTGAAGTCCGAATAAAGAACGTTTTTCCAGAAGCAACTTGATACTTTAGAGCCCGGTCTTATCACAGCTCAGCTGCAATTCGACCGGGCTTTTTCTCACCAAATCTGCCTGGTGAGAAGTACAGAAATATTAATCCGCCTGAATGAGAAATCCGATTTCCGCTGCCAGATTGAATCATGCCTATTCCAACACCCTTCCATAAGCGAACTGCCTCCCTTTGCGAGAGTAATGATTGGCGAGAATGGTCAGGATACATGGTTGCCGGGACTTACGAGCCCAACCATGAGCGAGAATATTACGCCATCCGGAACGCGGCCGGATTGATCGATATCTCCCCCCTCTTTAAATATGATGTGGTTGGACCGGAGGCTCATCGACTCATCAACAAGGTCGTTACCCGCGACTTGTCCGCATTTGCCACGGGCCAGATAAAATACTCGCCCTGGTGTGACGAGGATGGCAAGATCATCGACGACGGCACTTTCTGGCGTCTCGGCGAGGACGCCTACCGTATCACTGCCGCAGATCCAAACCTTCGCTGGCTCCAAGATTGCGGATTTGGAATGAAGGCGGAGGTAATCGATCGCAGCCATGATTTAGCAGCTCTAGCGCTGCAGGGGCCAAATTCAAAGAGGATCCTCAGTCGAGTATTCTCGAGTGATTTAATCAATGGAATCGGCTACTACCAACTGGGACATGGTCATCTCGTCACTTCTGGCGGCGCAAACGCTGAAGCAACGGTGACCCGGACCGGGTACACGGGAGATCTTGGCTACGAAATCTGGGTTGATGCCCAGCAGGCCGAATCGTTGTGGGATGTTCTGGTCGAGGTGGGAAGCGATTACGGCATACTTCCTGCCGGCATGGTGGCTCTTGACATTGCCCGGATCGAAGCCGGTCTGCTGTTGATAGAAGTCGATTATATATCCGCTTCAAGAGCTCTTACCGAAGCTCGAAAGTCGTCTCCCTACGAAGCGGGTCTCGGTTGGGCCGTTGCTTTGAACAAAGGCCCCTTCGTCGGCCGAAGATCTCTTGCCAAGGAATTCGAATCTGGGTCCGAGTGGTCGTTTGTGGGTCTGGAGATTGACTGGCTGGTCCTGGAAAGGCTTTTTGCAAAACAGGATCTGCCACCGATGGTGGCTGGAAGAGCCTCACGCGAGGCAGTACCCGTCTATGAGAGACAGGGAAAACAGATCGGCCAGGTGACCAGCCGAACCTTCTCACCCATCTTGAAGAAATATGTCGCTCTGGCGACGCTGCGAACCGGCTATGCCAAGCCAGGCACACACGTGGAAGTAGAGATAACCGTAGAATTTTCCAGGGAGAAAGTCCCGGCGAAGGTGGTAAAGCTGCCTTTTTATAACCCGCCTCACAAACGCGAATGAGACAGACTGGAAAATTCAGCCTAAGAATTCGCTTTCCCGGATTGTAAGGGAATCAAACTCTGAGCATGATTAGGATTCAGCCCAGATGAGACGATCTAGTGATATATGCATTATGTCAACTAACAGAAAGATTGACTCCACTTATTGACACCACATGACGAATTCTGATAGAAAATACGATGCCATAATCATTGGTGGGGGTCATAACGGGTTGGTCAACGCCGCCTATTTAGCCCGGGCTGGAAAGCGTGTCCTGGTCCTGGAAAGCCGGCACTTGGTTGGCGGAGCGACGGTGACCGAGGAGATCTTCCCTGGATTTAATTACACGGTGATGTCCTATGTGGTCAGCCTCTTGCGTCCGGAAGTCGTCCGGGAGTTGGAACTACCAAAACATGGGCTGCGAATTCTTCCCCTGGAAAGCACTTTGACCCCCCTTCCCGATGGGGATTACCTCTACCGTGATGGCGACCATTTTCAAACACTCAGGAATATCGCCAGATTTTCAGCTAGAGACGCTGAGGCCTATGAAGAGTACGGCCGGACCATGTATTTCATGGCTAAGGCGGTCAAATATATCCTGGGGATCGTACCGCCGGATCCGACGAGTCTCCGGCCCAAAGATCTCAGAGGCCTGCTGGGTCTTTACCGGCATTTCACAGGTCTATCTGAGGAGGATCTCCATACACTTGTCCGATTGATGACCATGAGCGCCGCGGAATTTCTTGAGCGCTGGTTCGAATCGGAACCATTGAAGGCGACACTCTCCGCCAGCGGCATTATCGGCACATTTTTAGGTCCTCGTTCACCAGGAACGGCCTACGTGCTGCTGCACCACTACATGGGCGAGATCGACGGTCAATTCCGAGCCTGGGGTTTTGCGAAGGGCGGAACCGGCGGCATTGCCATGGCCATCGCCCGCGCCGCACAGCATCATGGCGCAGAAATACGGACTGACGCCCGGGTGAGCAACGTGATTGTCAAGAGCGGTCGAGCAACAGGAGTAGCCTTGGAAAACGGGGACGAATATGAGGCCAAGGTTATCGTATCGAGCCTGGATCCCCGCCGAACGTTCTTGGACCTGCTTGAACCCGGACAGCTTCCCACTGAGACTATTGAAGCGATTGGAAAATACAAAAGCCGAGGATCATCGGCCAAAGTCAATCTGGCCCTGGACAAGGCTCCGGAACTTGCCTGCTTGCCGGGCACCGGTCGCCATTTGGCTGGGGCGATATCCATCAGCCCAAGCATCGATTACCTGGAGACAGCCTACGATGAGGCGAAATATGGCAGCTTCTCAACCAAACCTTATATTGACATAATCATGCCATCGATGATCGATCCCGGTATGGCTCCTCCAGGAAAACACATCATGTCATGTTTTGTGCAATACGCACCCTACAATCTGGCCGAAGGAACCTGGGAAGACCAAAGAGAAGCCCTTGGCGATTGCGTCGTCGAAACACTCAGCCAGTACATACCGAGTCTCAAAGAGATTATCCTCCATCGCCAGGTGGTAACGCCGCTCGATATTGAACGTATGACCGGATTATCCGAGGGAAATATCTTCCAGGGCGAACTTTCCTTATCCCAGCTTCTGTTCCTACGCCCGGCAGCCGGCCTGGCTCAATACCGCACGCCAATTAAGGGGTATTATCAGTGTGGATCTGGAACCCATCCCGGGGGAGGTATTACGGGCGCTCCAGGGAGATTAGCGGCTCTTGAAATATTGGGTGATGGCCCATGACATTGTGTTTCTTTGGTAGATTTTCAGTGAATTGTAGATGTTAGATTCGATGTACGACGCAATCATTATCGGAGCCGGGCACAATGGGCTGACGACCGCCGCTTACCTGGCAAAGGCGGGTCGCAATGTTCTTGTTCTGGAAAAACGCGATGTGCTCGGGGGAGCGGCCGCGACGGAAGAGCTTTATCCAGGATTTCACTTTGATACCGGCTCGCACGATGCCGGCTTATTCCGACAGGATATTGTCCGAGAACTGGGATTAGAACAGCACGGATTGCGCTATATTGACAGCCAAGCCGTCGTTTTTTCTCCTTTCGATGACGGACGATCACTGACCTTGTGGAGAGATGCAGACGCCAGCGCGGAAGAGGTCAGCCGGTTCTCGCCCGTCGATGCCCAGAAATATCCCAACTTCATAGAGTCACTTGGCTGGCAGGCATCAATGCTGCAAACCATTCTCGAACAGATGCCTCCCGAAGCCAGCGAAATGAAAATCGGCGATATTCTGCCCTGGTTTCGTCCGGGCTTGAAGCTGAGACGCCAGGGAAGATCTCGCTTGATGGAATTTATGCGGATTCTTCCACTCACCGTCAAAGAGTACCTGGACGAATGGTTCGAGAGCGACCGGCTTAAGGGAGTGCTCGCCGGACCCGGAATAACAGGTGGGATGCCAGGTGTCCAGGGTGCCGGTTCTATGCTCATGCTCCTTTACCAGCAAGGAAGTGACGTCAATGGTGGAGCTCGTGCCAGCCGCTATGTTCGTGGCGGAATCGGCCAACTATCGGCTGCCCTGGCAAACGCGGCCCGTTCCCATGGGGTGAAGATTCAAACCAACGCCCGGGTCAATAGAATTCTGCTAGATAAAGATGAAACCGCAGTGACTGGCGTACAGCTTGCCAATGGCGAGATTATCAACTCCCGGATCGTCGTCGCGAATGCCGATCCGAGGCGGACGTTTGTAGGATTAGTTGGCGGAGCACACCTGCAGCCTCGATTCATGCGTGAGATAATAAATATCCGCTACCGTGGCTCAACGGCGAAAATAAACCTGGCCCTCAGTGGCCTGCCAACATTCCAGGAGCTCGGCGACGAGAATAAGCTCAAAGGGCATATAGCCATCAGCCCTTCATTGGACTACCTAGAACGGGCTTGGGACGACTCAAAGTACGGTAGGATATCGAAAGAGCTCACCATCGACGCCAGAATACCGACTCTTCTCGATCCGACGCTGGCTCCCGAAGGGAATCATATCTTGTCAGCGGTCGTTCAATACGCCCCATATTGGCTGAAAGAGTCCAATTGGGAGGCAGAGCGCGAAGCATTTGGCGATAAAGTCGTGTCGACGTTATCACGTTTCGCGCCAGGCTTACCTGAGTTGATTCTGCATCGCCAGGTAATAACTCCTCTGGATCTCGAAGCCGAGTACGGACTGACTGAAGGTCAAATCTACCATGGAAAGATGGGGCTGGATCAGCTCCTGTCGCTTCGGCCGGTTCCTGGATTTGCTCGCTATCAGACGCCTTACCGGCATCTATATTTGTGCGGAGCTGGGACGCATCCTGGTGGAGGTGTAACTGGAGCGCCTGGGCGGTTTGCAGCCAAGGAGATTCTCAGGAACGCGGGTAAAGATTCAGTGGATTGATAACCAGATCGCGCACCGTCTACCTCTTCTAGTCGAGCAGGAAAGAAGAGTACGATAACAAGAAGAGTACGACAAGAAGAGTACGATTTCTTGACAACCATCATACCCCATGTTAACATGGCCCCAATCAAATATCAGAACGACTGAGATTCGGACTAGTATCCTTCGAAGCGGGTTTGAGAGAGTCGATTTATATGCTGGAACATCGACAGCAGCGCAGAAGGTGAATGGACCGAGGAGTCTTTTGGGCAAAAGGATTAACTTGTTAGCCCAGTAGTCCAAGACGGAGATGCCACCGTTATCAGGGCATAGGTCTCATACCATCGACTTGCTTGATGGTATCGGACTGAAATGAGTGAGGCTGGCCCCAGATCCATACAAAGCCAACGCAAACGCGCCATCACCGGCGTGTTTTTGTTTTTTTACAGCCTAAACAGGGTGGCACCACGGGAGAACGAACGCTCTCGTCCCTAATTACCACAAATATATTGTGGTCGTCAGGGACGTGGGCGTTTTTTGCTGCGGCGGTTGACGATATGCTTAATTGCGGTGAACATGATGTTTTTGAACAGCAGTCGATTGGAGGATGAGATGAATAGTGCGCAGCAGAGATCAAAGCAGGCCGTTTACAGGCCGGGATTGGCTGAGTTCCGCACGCTGGCCTCGGATAAGGCAAATCTGATCCCCGTAATCAGGACCTTCCCGGCCGATCTTGAGACGCCCGTTACAGTATACATAAAGTTAATCGAGGTTTTAGGACCATCCTTTTTACTCGAATCGGTCGAAGGTGGTGAACAGGTCGGAAGGTACTCCTTCGTCGGGATCCAACCCGGAGGAAAGCTATCTCTGAAGGGACGCGAACTGTCGATCACCGATAATGGGAACAAGTCAACGAGACACCTTGCCGGCGATGAAGATATCCTCAGCGTGCTGAAGGAAGAATTGAGCCGCTATGTGCCGGCCTCGATCTCCGGTCTGCCCCGCTTCAGCGGTGGGGCCGTCGGCTACCTGGGGTACGACGTGGTCCGTTTTTTTGAAGAGCTGCCGGAGACGGCGAAGCATGTGATCGATATCCCCGATGCCATCTTCCTCCTGGCAGATACCCTGGTCGTTTTCGACCACGCCAGGCATCAGCTCATGATCCTGGCTAATGCCTTTCTCGGCAATTCGAATTCGGCTGAGAGGGAGCGAGATGTGGAAATGGCCTACTTCGACGCGGTGCAGCGCATCGAGCGAGTCAGCGAACGATTGCTTCGGCCGCTCCCAGCCATACCCCAGCGAAGGTGGTCCCGGGCTACAAATGGGCGCCCGGCAGATATGCTCGACGAAAACAGGGATCAGGCTGAGTTCGAGTCAATTGTGGCCAAAGCCAAAGAGCACATCAGGGCTGGAGATATTTTCCAGGTCGTACTGAGCCAGCGTCTCAGTAAGACCACCGATGCCCATCCATTCGCCATCTATAGGGCCTTACGGATGTTGAATCCATCGCCCTACATGTTTTACTTCGATTTCGACGATGAGGGGTTCCAGGTCATTGGCGCTTCGCCAGAAATGCATGTGCGTCTCGAGGACGGCGTTGCCAGCCTGAGACCTATCGCGGGCACTCGATGGCGGGGCGAAACCGAAGAAGAAGACTACGCTCTTGAACAAGACCTACTGGCCGATGAGAAGGAACTGGCTGAACACGTCATGTTGGTCGACCTCGGTCGAAACGACATCGGCCGGGTATGCGATTATGGAACCGTCTCTGTTCGCGAGTTGATGAACGTCGAGCGATACAGTCACGTCATGCATATCGTCAGCCAGGTTGAAGGGATGATGCGTCCCGAATACGACGCCTATGACTTACTGCGGGCGACATTCCCGGCGGGCACGGTCAGCGGCGCGCCGAAGGTGCGGGCGATGGAGATCATCGAGGACCTGGAGAAGGAAAGGCGAAGTCTATATGCTGGGGCTGTTGGATATTTCAGCCATGATGGAAGCATGGACACCTGCATCGCCATCCGCACTATGCTGGTCAGGGACGACACCGTCTATATCCAGGCCGGGGCAGGCATCGTCGCCGACAGTGATCCTGAACGCGAGTACCAGGAGTGTATGAGCAAAGCCCAGGCGTTGGCAGTCGCGGTTGAACAAGCTGAACAGGGATTCTTTTAAGAAATAAGCGGCCCTAAAGGTGAAAGGAAACAACTCTCCGGTATGAATACAGAGATGCTCAGCCTTTGGGCCAAAAATCAGACAACGAAGAAAGAATTAGTTTACATAAGACTATTTCCATCGAGCAGATAGTTCGATTATTTGGAGGATATGATGGAGAAGAAACGACTATTAACTGGCGATAGACCAACCGGCAAGCTTCATATTGGCCATTATGTTGGCAGCATTGCCAACCGGGTGCGCTTACAAGATGAGTATGAGAGCTATTTTATCATCGCCGATTTGCATCTGCTGACCACAAAAAACCGGCGGGAAGATATCGACGAAATCAGGGTAAATGCGATCGAAATGGTTACGGATTACCTGGCTTGCGGAGTGGATCCTCTCAAGAGCACCATTTATCTCCAAAGCGCCATCCACGCCGTCTATGAGATGAACCTTATCTTTGAGATGCTGGTATCGGTGCCTCGATTGAGCCGGCTGCCGTCTCTTAAAGATATGGCAAAAGCCGCAGAACTGAATGAGATGCCTTTTGGTCTCCTGGGCTATCCCGTCTTGCAGGCGGCCGACATTCTGATGCCACGCGCCCATCTTGTCCCAGTCGGCAAGGATAACGAAGCCCATGTCGAGATTACGCGCGAGATAGCCCGTCGGTTCAACCACCTTTACGGCGAGACATTGCCCATCCCGGACGTCATGATCGGCGAAGTTCCCACCCTGGTAGGAACCGACGGGCTGGCGAAGATGAGTAAGAGTCTCGGAAATGCCATTCTACTCAGCGACGATAGCAAAACCGTTGAAAAGAAGGTTCACGGCATGTACACTGACCCCAACCGTATCCGGGCCGATATCCCGGGGAATGTAGAAGGCAATCCTGTGTTTATCTATCATGATGCCTTCAATCCGAACAAGGCTGAGGTCGAGGATCTCAAGGTTCGCTATCGAGAAGGGCGTGTTGGAGATGTGGAGGTCAAGGAGAAGCTGGCCACGGTGATCAATGACTTTTTGGAACCAATTCGGGAGAAGCGAGCCGATGTCGAAGCAGACAAGGGTCTAGCCGAACAGGTGTTGTATGAAGGTACCTTGGCAACAACCGAAATCGCCAATGAGACGCTGGCGATGATGAAGAAAGCCATGGGCTTTACAGGTTTACATAACAAGATCAGTCGCAAAGCTAGAGACCGGCAGAGAAAGATGGAAAAAGCTGCGACCAATTGACTGGATCTGGAGGACGCGATGCTGTTGATAATTGATAATTACGACTCTTTCACCTATAACATAGTCCAATATCTTGGCGAACTGGGAGCCGAGGTCGTCGTCTATCGCAACGACAAGGTAACGCTGCAGGAGCTACGAGAAATGGCGCCCGACCGGATCGTTATCAGCCCAGGTCCAGGTGACCCCGCGGTAGATGGTGGGGTATCCAATGAAGTCATCCGTGAGTTGGGGCCAGAAACACCGGTGTTAGGAGTCTGCCTGGGTCAC
>DASRZI010000417.1:0-2329 GCA_035686605.1 Candidatus Zixiibacteriota bacterium | reverse complement strand
CCCCTAATGACCAAATCTGTTGATAGAAACTTTAGCTCAGGACCACAAGATCTGCGTTATGAGAATCGAAATCGAATAGTGGCTTATTTCTTTTCCTGACCCCCTCTCATTGGCAGCGGCACCGCTTTTTTCTGACCATTTCCATCACCAGACACAACGGGTTGTTGCTCTTCCCAGAAAGGCAGAGGACGGTCATAGCCAGCCAATTTAAGGCCAGTCAAACCGGCCGTGTTCATGTCCATGGCTCGCAGATCCTCCGGGCTCAGATCGGCAATAGTATCGTGTCCGGAAAGCATAGCCAGGATCTTGATTTCCTCGGCCGTCGCATGAACAAAGTTAGCCAGACGTTGTCCAGCTTCAACAGGGTCCAGCCGCGCCCTCAGTTCAGGTTTCTGTGTTGTGATGCCATATGGACAGTTGCCCTTGTGGCAGGCGTAGCAGACACGGCAGCCCATAGCTACCTCGGCGGCACTACCAAAACCAACGGCATCGGCACCCATGGCCAAGGCCTTGAAGGCATCCAGTCCGCTCCGTATGCCGCCCATTGCAATTAGTTTAACCTTACGATGTACGCCATAATCTTTGAGGGCCTGTACAGCACGCGGGATACAAGCGATGGTTGGGATCCCAACGCCCTGGGTGACTAGATCTGGCGAACATCCGGTGCCCCCGACAAGGCCATCAATACTAATGGCATCGGCCCCGGCTTCAATACATGCGGCAACATCAGCATAGGGTCGGGAAGGCCCTAGCTTGAACAAGATCGGCTTTTTGTACTCGGTTACATCCCGCAAGAAGTCCACCATGTTTTTCATGTCTTCCAACGATTGTACGTCGTAATAGCGACACGGACTGAGTACATCTGAGCCAACAGGTATGCCACGTACACGAGCAACCTCTTCGTTTACTTTGGCTCCCAAAAGATGACCGCCCATGCCTGGTTTTGCACCTTGACCTATCTTGATTTCCACACCATCACCGCACCGTACATAGTCAGCCGATACACCCCACCGGCCTGTAGACCATTGCACGATAAGGTAACCGCCAGGTTGCCATCGCTGATGGTAGAATTCTTCATCCTCAAAGCCCCTAGAGAGCCAGGTCTCCTCAGGCAGTACACCACCCTCGCCTGTGTTTGTGGCAATTCCGGTCATTGCTGCCCCAATAGCCAGTGCCATCTTAGCCTCTTTGCTCAGGGCGCCGAAAGACATCGCCGGCCAAACAATGGGGAGTTTCAGGCGAATGGGCTCCTCGCAAGTCTCCTCGCCGATAACCACCTCTAAGTTACACTCTTCGCGATACTTATCCCGGGGCGCATGGCTGGCAATCTGGCTTGGCACCACTGTGATCATGTCAAAGTTAGGTGTTGGTCCTTGGGTGCCGAACCCGCGGAGTAAGTATTCACCTGTCTGTGCCTTGTGGTGAATCTCCTCGACCGCCCCAAGTGTCCAGGGATACCGACTGATGTACTCGGACTCGGCCGGATTAATTCGTATCGCGTTTACCGGACAGAATTCTGCACAGATCCGACATCCAACACAGGCATTATAGTTCTGAATGGTCATCTGTCCTGCCACTGGATCAAACCCAAAAACCCCGTGAGGACAGACCTCAGCACAGGTGGCGCACTTGCCCGGCATCTGAGCGTTTAAGCAGAGTTGTCGGTTAACACTTACACAAAACGCACCCACAACGCTCATGATGTTCTCCTATTTATAAAATGGTTTCGTTGACGCAGCGACGATTTTCCTGAATCCGGCGGGATCGGCTGCGATTTTGTATTCTTCTAATAACGAACGCAGTTTGGATATATCTTCATCAACAAGAGCGACACCCTCAGTATTATGGCCCAGACTTTCCCACGAGCCGCCGATATAAACGGTCCCGCGGATAAGATAGTTGGCGAAGTTTTGCCCCGCGTTTCCAGTGACAATTAAATCACCGCCCAGCATGTAGGTACCAGCTTCATCTCCTACATTGCCCGCCACGATGATTGTGGCACCCTTGTTCATGGTCGCCGTGAAGTCGCCGGCATTGCCATAGATCACGACTGTTCCGCCATAACAGTACTGGGCGGCGCCATAATCGGTATCGCCCTTAATGATTACTTCTCCCCGGGTCATATTATCGGCTACATACTTGCCGACGCTCTGCCCTACCTTAATAGTTGCGCCGTCGTTAAGCACTCCCAAGTAGTCACCGGCGGGGCTCTGAATGTGGATTTCACCGTGCCGAAAGCCAGCAGCCAGCCCATGTATATGGCTGGCATTAGTAATAGTCACCGAATGGCCGTTCAAACACTCACGAAGGAGTGCATTGACCTGTTTCA
>DASRZI010000416.1:0-3171 GCA_035686605.1 Candidatus Zixiibacteriota bacterium | reverse complement strand
TAGGTTTTGGGTGTACTGAGCTGGGATCCTTTAGACTGCATCCGAATGCACGAAGTGCAGTCCGAGCATTTGCGAGAAGTTGGGAGTCTGCTAAACGCAGATGGTGGTCCCATGCTTGAAGTCAAGATATTTGGACGACTTCAGATTCGCTGCGCTGATAGATCCATCTCAACTTTCCCTACCCGAAAAGTCGAAGAGCTGCTAGCCTATCTGCTGCTAAATCAGGGCGTTCCTCAGAGTCGCGACAAACTGATTGAAGTATTGTGGCCTGGCGGTCCGGCGGATAGCGGGCGCAGCCGTTTGAGTACGACCCTCTGGCGAATCCGTGTTCTGCTAAAGAATCTTGATATACCCCCTGAGAGATACCTGCAGGCAGGGAGTGAATCGGTAACCTTCTTAGCCGTTGGGAAGACATTGATTGATGTCAACCTATTCCATCACTTTGTTGGTGCAGCCGTGGATGCTCCCCAGGATGAGAAAGAATCTCTCCTCTTCGCTGCCCAAGCCCTTTGCGCTGGTGACTTGCTCGAAGGGATTTATTCCGATTGGTGCCAAATAGAAAGAGAACGACTGGCACGACTTCTTCTGCGTACCCTGGGTCAATTAGTAAACTGCTTGGTGGAGCGGGGAGCTTATGAAGAGGCGATTGATACATGCCACAAGATCCTGGAGATCGATCCCCTCAGAGAAGAAGTCCACCGGACCTTGATGGTCTGCTGCGGTTACTTGGGTCGCCGGTGCGATGGCATTCGTCAATTCCAGAGATGTGCTAATCTGCTGCTTACAGAGCTGGGAGTCTTTCCTTTGCCTGAGACGATCGAGGTATACAGGAGCCTGACAATTGCCGCAGCCGATGAATGCATCGAAAAAGCCGAGCCGCCGAACCAGGAGCGTCTTAAGAAGACCTTCGCAGAATTCATGATCCTGGGGGATGAGCTGATCGAACTGATCGACGAAACCCAGCGCGCAAAGCGGCTTTAGGGGCAAGCGTCACTGCTTACCGAGCGGTAGTTCGAAAATCCTTTGACACCTACCAAACGCCTCGACTAGAGGCTACGCTGGAGCATAGGCGATTCTTTGGTCAGGAATAAGAGTACAGTTCAGGATAAGGGTTGTCGAACTTGACCGCCTCCACACTTTTAGGGCGAAAACCTACAACTCCGAATTGTGGTTAGCAGCAGAGAAACGATCTCTATGGCGACGGAGGTGGGATTATCAGCTGCTGACCGGCGTAGATGTTGTCGGCGCTGGGCAGGCCGTTTGCAGCCATGATGGCCTCCATGGATACCCCATATGTCAACGATATGCGGTAAAGGTTCTCTCCGGGTTGAACAAGATGGATGACAGAACCGGTGGCCTCACCATAAATTACATCAACGGTGGCGTAGGCTATCACAGACCCATCCTCCGGTGAGGTCGAAAAGGCGACGATACGGACTGGTGATCCAGGGAAGGCAGATAACGAGATGCTCATTTCCCAAGTACCGGAGCCGCCGATGCCGACATTCTCACCCTCTAGGACGGCGAACTGTGTCATAAGGATGTACCCATTCACATCTTCTACATTGAGGACGACGTTGCCCTCAAACAGCCCTCCTCCCCGACCAGACACGATGAAGGGAGATTCAACAACGACGGACCCTTCAACAGGGCTATCTATTTCTATAAATGGCTCGCGGACGCTTTGGTAAAACAAAACATCGATGGTGTCCTCTGCGACGATAGTCCCGTCGCCCTGCGAGGCTGAGAATGCATAAATGGAACCCGGTTGGTCTAAATCTATGGCTACCGTCACTGTCACTGTCCAAGTCCCCGAGCCACCGGTACCGACGTTGTCACCGATAAGGACGGTGGATGTGGAAAGCAGGATGTTATCCTCATCATCTATCACATGGAGAGATACGTTTCCTTCTCGAAGTCCTTCCCCGGTCCCGCTGATGGCAAGGTCGCCGGATACATCCAGAAGTGAACCATCCAGGGGAGTCGTGATGATGATGGAAGATGGGATGGCTGTTGGTTCCGGTGTAGGTTCAAGTGTTGGTTCCGGTGTAGGTTCAAGTGTGGGCGTTGCTTCCACGACGTTCGTTGGTAGCTCGACCACTTCTGTCGGTGGAATCGATGTTGGCTGTTCGGGGACTTCAGTTGGGCTGATCGTGGGGCTAAAGACGGCCGCTTCTTCCAGTTCTAGTTCGTCTGCTGAATCTTTGTCGACCGGACGAACACAGGCTACCACCAATAGTGCCACCACGATGAGTAGAAATGAGAGGGCGATTTCGCTAACCCTTGATTTGCGTTTCATTGCATACTTCCTTAATTATCGCATCAATCCAAGGTCAATGTCGCCAACAGTATGCACCACTTACCATGGCGGGTGCAATCCGTCTTTAATCACACTGACTTTACAGAAAGACGTAAGCAGAGCCAAGATAGTTCCTAATACAAATCTGCGGCTCAGAAAAGTCTGTTCCGAACCCCTGATTCTTCTCCTATATATGGCACTACATATTGAGTATTGAAATACTACCTCACATTTATTATTCCCGCGATGGGTATTTTGGCCTTCTTCTTCAAACCGTCAGAAGGTGCGGGCTTCCCTCATCTGCGATTAATGACACCAATTTTCAGGTGATAGTGCAGTTATGTCTACAGCCAGCCAGGATCTTGATAGCACAGACCTGAATCTACAAAGGCCGACTCGTGAGCTCGGGAGGGACTGAGGCTCCCGATGGATGAATTTATACATTGCCGGTAAGTTGGCGCTAGCGGTTTCTTCCGTATTGCTCATGGCTGGATACCCAATCAGATGAAGAGACAGCCGCACCCAGGGAAAGCTCGCCCGCCACAACGACACCCGCAACTATTTCGGTAAATTTCCTCACTTTGCCTTTGCCATAGCAGTCCAGAAGTTCCAGGCACTCACGCTGGGTGGCCAGCCCGGTTCCCCCTCCGTATGTGGCCACTATCAGAGAGGGAATGGTGATTGAAACGTAGAAGTCCTTCTCTTTCGTCAGCTCGGTGTAGATAATGGCGGCCGAGGATTCGGAGACGTTGGCCACATCTTGTCCAGTGGCGATAAACATGGCTGTAATGCCATTTGCCGACTGGGCTCCGTTGTTATTGGCTCCCGATAGGATTGAGCCAATATTTGCTATGTTGTTGTGGTAGAACAGG
>DASRZI010000415.1:0-4764 GCA_035686605.1 Candidatus Zixiibacteriota bacterium | reverse complement strand
CCGCTGAATATGTGAATCGTCTAAAGCATAATAAGCGGGATTCCGCTTGGCGCGACCAAACTCAATAAATCCACAGTAAAACATATACGTGACTTGAATGCCCTGGTAGACAAATCATCAACGGCCGTCTGGTTCGGAGTTCAATCTGGGCCGGGTACGGATAGTTTAGGGTTGTGGCCGGTTGCTTGGTGGAAAGCGAGGTCTGAATCCGACACCTCCCGGATCTCGAGTGTTTTTGGCACATAAGGAGGTGATTAACGAAAGCTGAGAACTGGACCAAGGATTAAAATGTCGATTGGGGGCAAGGTGCTTATAAGTGATCATAATGATCTCAGGTTAGATAAGAACATTGTCAGGGATAGAAAAGGAGTTCAGTTTATGAAGGCAAAATATATCCGGACATTGCTAATATTTTCTCCATTTTTGGTTGGAATCGTTTCAATAGCAAGTGCAGCCCTGAGGGAAGATCCCCTCTTCGACGGTGTGGGCGTGCAACCACCAGAGTCGGATCCAGTCTAGATTGATAGCAGTTGTTCTGCTATCAAATTGGGCTTCAACATCTGGTTTAGGCGGTCAGTAAATAAAAGCGCCCAGGAAATGTAGTAATCAATAATATAGAGGAGGTGTGAGTGAGTCGACCTATCTGAAAAAATCATGCTCATTGAGATTGATGACAATGATAGAAACAAAGATATATGAATAAGGAGTAAGGTAAATGAGGAAAGGAATATTCAGTGTGTTGTTGATGATCATCGTACTGTTGGTGCTCGTATCGGCCGTCGCTTCGGCGGGATCCGAATCGGAAATCAGCAAGGGTGCAGCTGATGATTATCGCGTTAGCAAAGTTGATGACAAGCCTCACCCATTAGGCGAGGAACAACGCGCTTTGCGCCAGGAGGGACTGCAAGCGCAGCTAGCCGGCAAGACTGAAGGGAAAACCCACGAGGTTGCCAAAGGCCAATATGTCGAGCTCGAACGTACAGGCGAAGACTTGATCTGGACCGTGACGGCCGAGTTCAGCGATTTCCCACACAATAACATTGCCGAACCCGACCGAAATGTTGACAACACCACTTACTGGATCCCGGATTTCAGCCAGGAGCACTTCGAAGAGATGCTCTTCTCTGAGGCTCCAGGCGCAAATTCGATGCGTAATTTCTACATCGATCTGTCCTCGAATCGGTACACGGTTGATGGTGATGTGACGGATTGGGTCCCAGTTCCAGGTACTGCTGTGAGTTATGATGATGATGCCGGTGCTTTTGCTCTATGGCAGCTGTTGATTGACTCGACCAGAGGCTGGTACGACGAGCGGTTGGTCAGCATGACTGCTGACCAGATCAACGATTACTTGAGCCAGTATGACGTCTGGGATCGATACGATTATGATGGCGATGGGAATTTTGACGAACCCGATGGCTACATCGACCATTTCCAGTCGGTTCATGCCGGCGAGGGCGAAGAAGCCGGTGGCGGCGCGCTAGGCAGCGCAGCTATCTGGAGCCACCGCTGGTATACATACTTTAACCTGATTGGAGTTGCCGGTCCTGCGTTCAACCTGCTGGGCGGCGTCCAGATAGGGGACAGCGACTATTGGATTGGCGATTACACGATTGAGCCAGAAAATGGCGGCGTCGGCGTATTCTCCCATGAGTTCGCCCACGATCTTGGCCTGCCGGATCTATACAACACCGGTAACGGCCCTGAGAATTCGACTGGTTTCTGGACGCTGATGTCTTCCGGTTCCTGGCTAGGCGACGGAACAATTGATATCGGAACCATGCCGGGCCATATGGGCGGCTGGGAAAAATTCCAACTGGGTTGGCTTAACTACGAAGTAGCCTTTGCCGGCGCCAAGAGCGAGCATAAGCTTGGCCCGTCCACGGCCAATACCAAGCAGGCCCAGGGCTTGTTTGTAGTTCTGCCGCAAAAAGAAGTGACTGAGGTAATTGGAGATCCGTATTCCGGTGTTTACTTCTATTACAGCGGTTCTGGTAATGATCTGGATAATACGATGACTCGCTCTGTGACATTACCGGCTGTCAATCCCTCCTTGACCGCTATGGTCAATTACGAGATCGAGACCGATTGGGATTATGCTTACGTGACTGTAAATGGAGTCGAAGTTGAGACCAGTCTCTCTACTAATACAAATCCTAATGGACAAAACTTTGGTTTAGTTGGCATTACTGATTTCAGTGGTGGATGGGTACCTCTCACAGTTGACCTGACCGCTTTCGCTGGGCAGACAGTTGATATCGGTTTCCGTTACTGGACTGATGGCGCGGCTGTTGAGGCCGGCTTTATGGCTGATGACATTCTAATCTCAGATCAACCACTCGATGACGCAGAATCTGATTTCGGTTGGAATTTCAATGGTTTCCGTGTGACAGAGGGTGTCGAGACTGCCTTGTACAACAACTACTACCTGGCCGAGTTCCGGCAATACAGGGACTATGATGAGGTACTAGAGGTCGGGCCGTATAACTTTGGTTTCACCGACGTTAAGGGCAACTGGGTCGAGCATTTCCCGTACCAGGATGGATTGCTCATTAGCTATTGGGATACTTCCCAGAGCAACAACAATACCGCTAGCCATCCAGGCGAGGGTCTGATTCTACCGATTGACGCCCACCCCAAGGTGATGATCGATGGTCTTGGTGGGGTGTGGCGGAACCGCGTCCAGACCTACGATGCGACTTTCGGACTGTCAGCGACTGATGAGATTACATTGCACTTGCTAAGCGAACCGTCTTATCACGCCAGCCAGGCGGCGGTGCCAGTGTTTGATGACAACAACCAATACTGGAACCCGGCTAATCCTACCGGTGGTGTGAAAAACCCGAACACGGGCACGCAAATCCGAGTAAAATCGATCAGCGCCCGAGGCAGCTTCATGCAGGTGGAGGTTCGCCCGTCTAAGTAGATCGGCCGCGCTGCTCCGGTGATTTACAGCCGGACGCACGATTAGCTTATAATTATAATATGAGGAGGCTTCCGGTTGACCTCGGGAGCCTCTTTATTTCGTTTAACTCAATCATTTCTATGAGAATCAGGCCTGCCAATCGCGGGCATCGAGTCCGAACTGCCTGGTTGGGGCCGGCGATCGCATGATTGTTAGACCGCGCCAGGATACTTGACTCGGGGATCGCTTTGTGCCTAATCGTCCGGGGATCGTGATTCTAGTATCATTACAGTAGTGATTCATAGAAAGGTCGAGCGCTTGAAGAAATGCTAACTCTCTGATTATCCTGATAATTCTTTTTGTCGCCGCTTGCCAAACTGAATCGATGCCGACCAGCATACCGGCCCTCGTACCGACCATTGGCCGGGCGCCTTTTGGGGCGTCCCGGTTTCGGCCATTTCCCTGCTAAGAGCTCCGGGCGATTATATGGACCAAGACATCGCCATGTCGGGCCAATTCAGTATGCTGCCCATACTGGAATGTGGCCTGGATACCCACTCATCTCCGGCCACCTGGGCCATCGTCGGTGGCGAGATAGAGATACTGGCCGCGGGCTTCGACGAGCCGCTGTGGGAGTTGACGGATCCCGTTCTAGACCTCTTCATTTAGGGTCGCTGGCGGCGATGGGAAGGACCAGTCGGTTGCGGTCGGCGTGTAGCCGCCATCTGAATCTGTAGTTGAAGGAAGCAGGGGAAACTGCGCAGCTACCTAAATTGAGTGTGTAATCCTGACAATAGTTTTCAAAAACATGGAAGGTCAGGATGGAGAAAATGGCTGAAACCACCATCAAAAAGTAAAGTCTTGGGTTCAAGAAGCACGTGGTTTCCGAGTATGAGGAGGGTGTTTCGCTGGACCAGATGCGGCGATTGGTCAGGCAAGAGATGGAAGAAGCGGTTTACGAGCAGGTCAGGCAGATGTGCCTGCGCCACCCCTATATGGGCATGTGCAAATTGTGGCAAGAATTGCAGACCTGGTTGGCGATTGAACTATATGGTCGGCCGAGACCGTCTACTGGATATCTTGCGGAACCATAGTCTATTGGTCCAAGTCAGTCGTCGCTGCGGCGAGCTACCTGGGTTAGCCACTCGCCGAAGGTCTCTTTTTCTAATCAAGGCTTCCGCCGCTCAACACCGGTCTCTATTTATCTAGCTGTTTATCCTTTAACCCTCTCGCCCGCGGCGAATCTTTGTTCTCCGGTTTCAACGAGCAAATTCAAATTGTTTTCCTGGGGAGCCAACGGGCACACCCAGCGCGGGCTATAAGCGCAGGAAGGATTGTAGGCAAAATTGAAGTCCAACAATATCTTATTTTCACCGGCCCCCAGATCGGCGCCTTTGATAGTGTCGTAGAGGTAGCGGCCGCCGCTATAGGTTTCCGATTGATTGGTCTGATCTTTGAAGGGTAAAAAAAGACCGCCGCCGTAACCTTCCACCCAGTACAAATTTAAGCAGGCTGTCTGGCCTGTTAGCTCAAAATGGACGGCCGCGATCCGCCGGAGATTAAGCAGGCCATCTTTGGCTAAATCGATGACCAATTCCATAGCTTCAACGCCATGATCAAGATGGCCCATAACCCGGAAAGCGGGATCGTAAGGATAATAGGTTAGCTGCCGGAAAGAAGCTTGTTGTCCGGGATCCAATGGAGATTGTCCATGAACCTTGAACAGGTGGGTACGCCGCTTGACAAATAATTGCCAGGCCTGGAAAGGGTTCTCGCTCTGGCGCACCAGGGCATACATCTCGGCCGTACTGCACCGCCAATGGGCTAGAGCCAATAATGACTTACTAGGAACTAACTGG
>DASRZI010000414.1:0-5964 GCA_035686605.1 Candidatus Zixiibacteriota bacterium | reverse complement strand
CGAGGCCCTGGCCAACGCGGCCAAGGATCTGACATCCGCGTTCTTCCAGCTTTTCAGCGTGGTCGAGCCCCAATCATCGCCTACGCTCACTCGCCGGGTTATGGACCTCATTTTCAAGTTCGCCGGTGAACCACTGCCTGAGACAGCCCTGGACGCCATCATGGACGAGGCAGGATTCATTGTCACCCGTGATGAGGAGCCGAAGAAGGAAGTGGAAGACCAGGCAAGCAGCAACGGCCAATTTAGCCATCTGGATACAGAAGGGGACGCAGTATGGAACCAGTCCGTTTAGTATTTCCCATAGATCTATACACCACTTCCGAGCAAGGTCGCTCTGAATTTCATGCCCGTCTCGTGAGAGCCGGTCGAATTAAACGGGCTGATGGTGCTCCCGGCCCCATCGAGATCCCAGCTCCCACTCTGTTCGCAGCGGCTAGGGACAATCTCTTCGAAGGGCTGGCCGTTTTCGCCGACCACCCATCATTTCTTGAAAATGCCCAGGTCAAGCACCTGGTTGGCGTCACCTACGATTCCTACTTTGATCCCGATACCGCTTCCGTCCTGGCCACCATCCGATTCTACGATGATGAGGAGGCCGGCGCGGATGTTGGACTGGCTCGCACCATCGCCGGCATCCTTAAGATGATGCTAGACGATTTCAACAACGAGATTCCCATCCCTAATGTTGGAGTAAGCATCGTCTTCTGGCCGGAATGGGAGGAGGGTCGGAGCGATCCAAGAATAGTCAAGGAACTCAAGAAAATTGACTCCGCTGATATCGTCTTTTCACCGGCTGCTGATGGCCGGATTTTAGAAGCTCTCTCTACTTATGCTCTAGCAAAGGAGGTCCTTATGACAGAGCAAACCCAAAATGTGGAATCCACAACCCCTCTGGCCCCTGAAGAGCTGCGGACCCCGGTGGTCGGGAATCCAGAAAATCCAGTCGTTGACTTAGTCAATGATTGGGCTGCAGCTGCTCAGGCCGCTGCAGTACCCGCTATTTTGGCGGGGTCAGGTCTGCCCGAGGCAGCCAGGATGCGTATTGTCCGTTCTGATTGTCGTTCTCCCGAAGAACTGCGCCAGGCGATAGCTGATGAGCGGGAATATCTCGCCTCGCTGGCCCAAGACAGTGTCATCCAGCTTCCTGGAAGCCATCCTCGTGGTGCTGGACAGCTTTCGATGCGAACCAGCCTTGACAGGATCAGTGCTGCTGCTGATGCCTTGTTCTCAGGCGAGAGGCCATCGAACGATTTCCAACCCTTAACCGGGATCCGCGAGCTATATCTACTTCTGTCTGGTGATTACGAATTGACCGGTGTTTTCCAGCCGGAGAGGGTCCAGTTTGCCAACGTGACCAGCTCCACCATGGCCGGACTGGTCGCCAATGCCCTGAACAAACGGGTCGTGAATCTCTTCCAGCAATACCCGCAGTGGTGGCTGCCCATCGTCTTCGAAGAGGACTTCGGCAACCTGCAGGATGTCCGCTGGATCACTCTTGGCGGAGTTGGCGAGCTGCCGACAGTCGCCGAGGGCGCGGCCTACACCGAGCTAACCTGGGACGACCAGACGGAAACCGATGCCTTCGTCAAGAAAGGTGGGTACTTAGGACTCACCCTGGAGGCCATCGACAAGGACGATACCAGGAAGGTAATCGCAGCTCCCCGGGCACTGGCCCAAGGTGCCTGGCTTACCCTGGCCAAGGCAGTTAGTGCCATCTTCACAGATTCATCTGGCGTTGGTCCGACCATGAGCGATAGCATCGCTCTATTCAATGCCAGCCACAGCAACCTCGGAACTACCACGCTTTCATTCGCCGGCTGGGAGGCAACCCGCACGGCGATGAGAAAACAGACGGAACTCCACAGCAGCGAGCGTTTAGGAGCCTTAACTGCCCCTAAATACTTGATGGTTCCTCCAGATCTTGAGACCACGGCGATCCAAGTTCTTGGTTCAGCTCAAGAACCAGCCGTCGCCAACAATGACATCAACCCATTTGCTGAAGGGGCCGCCCGGGACGCGCTCATCGAGAGTGCCCGGAGGCGAGTCATTGTCGTCGAACTCTGGACGGATACGAACAATTGGGCCGCAATCTCTGATCCGAATCTCTACCCCTCCATCGGCCTTGGTTATCGCTTTGGCCGGACGCCTGAGATATTCAGTGTCGCCAGTCCCACAGCCGGCTTGATGTTCAGCAATGACACCTTGCCCGTCAAGGTCCGCTTCTTCTTCGCGGTCGGTCCGGTGGATTGGAGAGGAATGTACAAGCACAACGTATAAACGGTGTTTATACGTTGGGCCCACATCGTCTAGACGATGATTATCTAGATTACTCGCCGCGTGGCGGCATAGAAATGGGCCGGTCAGCGCGCAAAATGACCCCGCAGCTAGTGAATACTTCGGTTTCTGAGCTGGCCGGCCCTAACAAAAGGAGTAAGTAACATGCAAGGAAATATGTTTGCACTTCCAATCTGCGTACCAGGTACGTTGACTGCTGACGTCTCTTTCCGTTTTCAGGCCCCGTTCGACATGCAGCTCGTCAAGGTGACTGCAGGTTGCGACAACGCCTTGACTTTCATTCTTGACATCGGCACTGCAGCTGATCTCGATGCCTATCTTGATGCCGTGACCGTAACCGGCGTTACTGCGACTACTACGGAATATGATCGTGATGATTTCGTCGACGATCAATATCCGCACATCAGCGATGGTGATGAAGTCGTTGTCACGATCGACTATAACGGCGGCGACGGCAACGATTCTGCGAACGTTTCGGTGGTCTTATGGTTCTACGAGGGGTAAACGTCCTATGAACGAAAATAAGCCCATTCTGAGCGCAAAGCAGCGGCAGTACGTCAGGTACATTGTCTGGGCCTTGGTCGTCCTGTCTATCGTCCTCGCCGATCTCTTCGGTATCAATCTTCCGGACACCGGCGATCTCATTCCACCTATCTCCGATGAGCAGGTCTATGATTTCGGATCGGCTCTGGAGGATGACACTACTTTCACTACCTTAGCCACAACCGGCAATGCCAGCATCGGAGGCGCTTTATCTGTCACTGGTGCTAGTACGCTCTCCGGAGCTGTTACACTGGGCAGTGCCGCCTATCCTTTGGGTTATGGGTCTAGTGGTTATCAGATGGTGATTGGAACAGATACCTTTACAACAACGGAATCGGCAGCCCACGGCCTAACTACTGTCACCTTTGCTCTCTGTACCCTGGGTGAAGACCCGGAGTCCAGTGGCGCTGACGCGGCTATGTGTACGGTGTCCGTTTCAGGTAACGTGGTTACCGTGGACATCTGGCAAGATGATTTTGTGACAGCCTCGACTGAAGCAGATGTTGTTGTCCATTGGCTCGTTATCGGTGTTCCATAGTTGTTTTCTTTCGAGAAGATCTTTCGTCTTCTCCTCTCCGCTGCGCCGGCCGGCCCCCTCCACCGGCCGGCGCCCACCTTCTGGCGAGCGACGGAGTGTTAAATGTGAACCGGTTTGATAAGTAGTCTCATAACAATTTCAGAGGTCCCTATGCCAAAAAATATCGATTCAAGAGTTAAGGAAGCAGCCATCAAGCTGGGCATCGACAAGCCCATCATGAGCTACAAGGTCGTTGGAGATCGGATTGAGCTGCACCTATATGGTGGTTCCATCGTCATCTGGCCTCCTCCCGGCAAACGTCTTCATCCTGGTCTGATTGACCAGCTTGAAGATACGCCGGTCTCCGATCTGAGAAAGCTCGCCCGCGAATATCATATTGCGGGCCGGTCCAAGATGACCCGAGACCAGCTCATAGCAGCTCTGGAGGCAATCTTTTGATCCCCAGGCCCCAGGCCCCAGCCCCCATCTCCAGGAGTTAACAATGCTCGACAACCGCATTATCCCAGCCGAAAAATTCGACGACGTCACCCCGCACGACACAAACGATCTAACCCCCACTCGCGGTATCTATGTCGGCGTCAGTGGCGATCTCAAAGTCGATTCCCTCGATGGCAACGCCATCACTTTTGTTGGCATCAGTGCCGGCATCATTCACCCGATCTCCTGCACTCGTGTTTATAGCACCGGGACAACCGCAACGAATATCGTAGCCATCTACTAACGATCGTTTTGTCTGGGTTTTACACATCATTTTCTTGATGGTCTGTCGCCAGCTGGCGACCAGATATCAGCTATAGGTGATTCTATGGGTATGATCGGACTCTCAATTGGTTTGAACAAGGTTGCAGGCGGGAGCGCCGTGAGCTTTCCTCTCGATGGCATTGACACCCCTCGGGCCGTTTATAGTACGCGCAGGCTGCTGACGTCCTATACCGGCGATTGCGTGAAGCTGAGACGGAGCAGCGATGATGACGAGACCGATTTTGGCTTCGATGCCAATGGCGACCTCGACACAGCCGCGATCCTGCTTTGGCTTGGTGGCAACACCGCCTATCTCGTCACCTGGTATGACCAGAGCGGCAACGGGCATGATGCCGCCCAGGCTGTAACCGGGGAGCAGCCCATCTACAACGTATCGGGTCTCAACAGCTGCCCTGCCTTCGTTATTGATGGGGATACCCGGCATGACAATATCGACCTGCCAGATGCGGCGATAGCAAGCCTGGCCGCCATTACTATTTTCGCCGTTTACAAGGGCGATGTCGCTGATGTCCACCAGACGATGGTCGGTATGTACGACATAGACAACGACGAACAGCAGTTTATGTTCAGGGTTAGAAGCTCAAATGTCCTTATGTTCTGGTTTGGAGGCACAGATTCTGGGTTGTTAGGTCGCTCATCCACGACCTTTGATCCTACAGATACCATAGTCTATACAGGCAAGGCATCGAATGGCAGCCCTATCCAGTTATGGATAAACGGCGAAGAGCCAGCGTATACCACGCAAGATAACGCCGCGACCTTGCTTAGTTCTTTCACACGGAATCCCTCTATTGCTCGGTCGCATAATGAAGATCTCAACAACGATGGCGATGGGGTCATGGCCGAGATAATAATATTTGAGACCGCCCTATCAGATGCTGATCGCGGAGCCATCGAAACGAACATGATAGCGAAATGGATACCGTAATATGGCTTGTACGCCTCCCTCTTCTCTAGATCTTAGCACGACGACGATCACAGCCGATGGCCATGGCCGCCAACGCCAAAACGGGCAGCCCTACCGAGACAATGCTATTGCTTCTTTTGTTGTCGGGGAGACGACCTACCAGGCCTGCATCTACTGGACTAATACAGCTAACAAGATGGAGGTAGCGGTTAGGGAGATTGGCGGGGCCTGGACAAAATACAATTACGATGGCACCGGGGGCCTGCCGGATATCGAGATTGGTGATGATACAGACGATCATCATACTTGCGTCCTTGCTTTTGACCCGGATGGATATCTTCATCTGTCTTACAACCATCACAACGACCCTTTGAATTATCGAGTGTCTAGCAATCCCATTGCCACCTTTGACGGGACTTTAGAAGCAGAGGCTTCCATGCTGGGTACTAATGAGACTCAGCTTTGCTATCCGGTGTTCTTCAATGATCCGGCTGGCAAACTCTATTTCATGTTCCGTGATGGCCTGGCTGGTGATGCCGATACCTATATGTATTCCTATGACGAATCGACGCCGGCTTGGAGCGGTGCTGCAGGCACAACTGCGGGTTTGCTGTGCGCTGGCAAGGACAACTCCGAGAGTGTTTATCTCTATACGCCATGCTTCGACGCCGACTTTGGATCTGGTGGATGGATGCACATGGGATGGCATTGGAGGAATTCTCCTACTGGACCGCAAACCAATCATAACATCTCCTATGTCAAGTGGGACGGAACCAACTGGAAGCAAAGTAACGGAACGGCTCAGACCGTCCCCATAACGCCCGCTAACAGCGAGTCAGCCGATGCCACGGAAGAGGATAGTGGGATAGCAGGTAAGAACGGGATTTTTAGCGATGGCGATGGCAATCCTCACATTGTC
>DASRZI010000413.1:0-2024 GCA_035686605.1 Candidatus Zixiibacteriota bacterium | reverse complement strand
CTGCACACAGCCTTCCAAAGTTCCCTGGTCATGGAATGGGCGGCCACAGCTGCCACAGCGATGGTTGCCCTGGAAGTCAGTTTGCGACTGATGAGCGGCAACCTAACCTTCACGGTGGCCCTCACGATTCTTTTGTTGACGCCAGAATTTTTCCTTCCGATTCGGCAATATGCCCTGCGGTTTCATGCAGGCACGGCTGGCCAAGCGGCGGCCGTGCGAATCTATGCCATCCTTGATACGCAGCCACGAGGACGAGAGCAGGCCCAACGTGTCCGCGAAGGTCAGATTCCTCAGCGGCTGGACATCTGCTTTGACAAGGTCTGTTTCGCCTATGAAGATGGAGAGAGGCAAGCCCTGAAGGACTTTTCGTTGGTGCTGCCGCAAGGTCAAACAGTGGCCCTGGTGGGACCGACGGGAGCGGGAAAGACGACTGTCTCCCAGCTTCTGCTGCGCTTCGCCATTCCAGATAGCGGTAGGATCATGATTGGAGATGTACCCCTGGAAAGAATCGATGCCGGCGCCTGGCGCGCGATGGTAGCCTGGGTACCGCAGATACCCCATCTCTTTCAGGGGACCATCGCCGATAATATTCGCCTGGCACGGCCGGATGCCTCCTGGGAAGATCTTGTGAGCGCATCGGAGGCGGCCGATGCTCATGACTTCATCAGCGGATTACCTCTTGGGTATGATACCCCCGTGGGTGAACGGGGTGCGCGTTTGAGTGGTGGCCAGCAACAGCGTATCGCCATCGCCCGGGCCTTCCTCAAAGATGGGCCTATCTTGATCCTCGACGAGCCAACCGCCCATCTCGATAAAGAAAGCGCGGATTCTATCGAGGCGGCTCTGGCCCGGCTGGCAGAGGGCCGGACAGTGTTAATAATCGCCCACCGAATGGCCATCGTTATCGGCGCAGAGCGTATTGTAGTGCTTGATGAGGGTCGTGGGGTGGAGAAAGGCAGCCACGTCGAATTAATGGCCTTACAGGGCACCTACAGCCGCCTTGTATCATCATCCGATGGCGCTTTGGGAGCGCAGTGAGTCTCGTGAGCGATAGAATTGGGACCTTCGCCAATGACGCCGACAGGCATGGCGCCGTCATACGCGACGGTGCTGGGGTTGTTGGCCGGTTGGTGAAGCTAGTAGCGCCTTTCCGCTGGTGGATCATCCTGGCCGTGCTGATGAGTTTCGCCACCATCGGGGCAAGCGTCGGTTTAATGGCCGTATCCGCCTATCTCATCTCCAAAGCCGCACTGGCTACGGAAGTTTCCCAAATCACCTTGGCCATCACTGGCGTGCGCGTCTTTGCCATATCCAGGGCGGCTTTTCGCTATGCCGAACGGTATGTAATCCATACGGCAACGTTCCGCATTCTGACTTCATTACGGGTTTGGTTTTACATAGCGATCGAACCCCTGGCTCCAGCCCGGCTGCAGGAACATCGAAGCGGCGATTTGCTGGCTCGCATCATGGCAGACCTGGAAACATTGGAGAACTTTTATGCCCGGGTCATCGTCCCCCCACTGGCGGCGGCCTTGGTTTCACTCGTAGGATGCCTTCTCCTCGGCAGCTTCAATATCTGGTTTGGGGTCGTCTTGGCTGGTTTTCTGCTGTTAACGGGAGTTGCTTTACCGTTGACCACTCGATGGCTAAGCCAGGAGCCGGCTGCGCAAGCTGTCGCCCTTCGCGCAGAATTGAATGTGGCACTGGTGGACGAGGTACAGGGTCTCGCCGACCTCCAATCTTTTGGGCAAGAAGCAAGAACTCTAAACCAGATAGCTGATCTGGGAGATGACCTGAACCGATACCAGGAACGTCTAGCCCATGTACGGGGAGCGGCGAATGGGTTAGCAGCTCTATTTGTCGGATTGGCTGGATTGACCGTATTGTGGTTGGCCATCCCCCTGGTGACCGGGGGCGAGTTGAACGGCGTGTACCTGGCCCTGCTTCCGCTAACTGCAATCGCCTGTTTCGAGGCGGTCCAGCCTTTATCACAATCCTTTCAATATTTGGAATCCAGCAAAGCC
>DASRZI010000412.1:0-11578 GCA_035686605.1 Candidatus Zixiibacteriota bacterium | reverse complement strand
GTACGCTTTTCCAGGGTGAGAAATGTGATGTATATCGAGGACATGCTCACCTTCAGGTGTTTCGGCCTCGATACCCAAGGATGTGATTAATAGGCGGTCCACTTCCAGCCGCCGGGAAACATCGTAGAAGTATCCGGATGGTGTCTCGATGATCAATCCTGACGGCTGCACCTGTACCAGCTTGACACGACCTATTTCACGCAAAATCTCGGACATACTTCAACCTCCTGTTGGCATCGTATCGATGATGGACGGGGTGTGCGGCCCCTGGTAGGTGACTGTGACGACCTCAATTATATCAATGGATCCTTGCTTTCAATGATCCGCAATATCAGGACGAGCAAATCTCAATCCCAATGAAGCAGCAGCGTTGCTGTAGGCGAAGTGTGGACTGACGATTTTCGATTGATCTGGTTGGTTGCCTAGATGAACGATTCCGCAGCCGCCTTCATAATATTTTGCAATTCAAGCTGAATATCCCTTGAGAGCGGCGTCGGTTGGTGTTCAGTCAAGATTCTTTTGAAGGTTTCCCTGGCCCGCTCGCGGATATCGGGTCCAGCTTGGGCTGACATCAATGGAGCGGGATGGGTGAGTTCGGGTATCCATATATCTCGAATAGTTCGTCGAGTATGTTTTTGGGCCATGAAATGACCTCCAGGCCCTACAGCCTCGATGACATCCAACGCCAATTGGTCAGCGCTGGTGTCAATTCCTTCCAGCAAAATACGGTTGGTGTTTACCATCTCATCGTCGTAGATGATTTGCTCAGGCAGCAGCAATGTTGAAGCCCGAAGCAAGCCAAGACCCTCCACCAAGTCCGCTCCGGACATGGGAGACAGCAGAGCCGTATACACGCTATCCCGTCCCAGTTGGTAAGAGGCCGGTTCTCGGCAATCTACACCGAAAGCCCCGGCCAGCGTTGGAACGCCCCAATCGTGGGCCATCTGGACCGCAGCCCCATTACACAGATATTTTCCTGGCAAACTGGCAAGGTAGTTTCCTGAACGGGGATCCATTACCGAGGCCAGGACCGAATGAAAGACCGGCGCGCCTGGGGCGACCAACTGCATCAGGGTCATCGCGCTAGCAACTTCAGCGTTTCCAATGGTGAGGGCGCTGGCCATGGTCGCTGGCGACGTAGAGCCAATATTTGGCATGGCCATAAATCCCACGGGCATTCCCGCCTTGGCAAAGAGCATCGCACCTTCGATGCCATCTTTATCCTGTCCCAGGGGGGCGATCGTGCAAACCAGGCTAGATAGTGGAGGATGGGCACGCATTTGCGCCTTTCCTCCAGCAATCACTTCAGCCATGAGTAAAGAATAGTGAGCGATTTTTTCGCCTATGATGGTCGCACTCTGGATATGTTTGACCGTGTTGTTGAAGCTGGCATCTAGCTCGTGCAAAGGGGAAACACGTCCAAAATCCTGAGCACTGACCATCGGCCAGTAGAACGCTATCGACGATAGGTAGTCTGCTACGCGAGCCATCATCGCCACATCGCTCTTGCTTGAGCTGCGCCGCTCGCCGGTTTCAATGTCGATGGTTTCGGTTCCACAGCCATCCGTTGCGAAGTAGCTGTTTTTGCCATCCAGGGTTAGATCGGTTCCATCGGCACGCCCCGATAGAGTGTAGGTACGAGGTGCATGACTCATCGCTTCGAGAACCAGTTCCGGTGAAAGCCTTACGATCTGGCTCTCCCAATTTACCTGAGCGCCATGTTCGGCAAAGACTTTCAAGGCCTGTTCCGACGGGAAGTGAATGCCTACAGTCTCCAAGACATGTAGGGTTGCTTCTTTGATCTTGGCTAATTGTTCTATGCTGATCGTCTCGACTTGAACTCTGTGTTTCATAGGATTAGTAGTTGTCATTTCCCAGATTGAATCGCTTTCACAATTTCATCTCGATGCTCGACATCATGTTCGGCCATGGTTTCGACAAGGTGGGCGATAGTACCGCGTTCGTCCCCCCATGGATAGAGAACATCGCCAGGATAAAGTTCGGGTGGAATTTTCTCGACGGTCTCTTTGAATTCGTCACGCGACCGTTCCCATTCACTATAGACTTCCTGCGTTGTCATCGCTTGTTGGCGCAAGATGTCCTGCTCATTAAAAGCGTTCTCACTATGATCGGGAATTGAATATTCTTCGCCATTCCTAAAGGCCAATAAAGATCTTGCCACTTGTCGATCCCAGGTTGCAACATGCCCCAGAATGTCCCGGATTCGCCAACCCGAATCTGGATAGATTTGCATTTCTAAATCGATCCCGTCCACCGCCGCGCTGGTAGTAGAGTGGGTTTTGGTCAACAATTCAACCAAGCGTCTGCTTTCTTCAAGGCTCATAGGAACCTCTCCTTTCGGGATTATGCTATTCGGGATATGGGAACTGCTCAGAGATCACGAAGTCATGAGCTATCGTCTGGCGAGCTGTGAGCCATAACGGTTTTGGCGCCGTGCGCCACCTTGTAAGTGTGTAAAATAAAGGATGTTTGGGCTCGTAGGACACCGGCCACCTGGAGCAAGTTGTCTTTAAGGAAAGCAGCTAAGTGCTCCCGATCGCGACAAAAAACTTCGACGATCAGGTCGTATTCGCCGGTGACCATGATCAAATAGCTAACTTCTGGCATTGTCGCGATCTCGGCCGCGGCAGCTTCCAATTGAGGTGGTTGAATCGATACCCCGATAATGGCCGGAGCGTTATATCCCATCCTGTGCGGATCTAAAACGCCAATAATCTGGATAGCCTTGTCGTCAAGGAGCTTGGCCACGCGATTGCGTACAGTCCCCTCCGTAATGTCCAGAATTTGGGCGATATGTGTGTATCGCATCCGGCCATCCTTTTGCAGGAGGCCGACGATTGAACGATCTAGTGCATCCATAGAGTTAACTTGCTATTATTACGATTTTTCAGTAATATGCAAGTTCAAAATACGAAAAACGTACTATCTACACTAAAATGTAGGCAAAATCGTAGGAATATGACTTGATTTTCACGAATAACAGGATATTGTTATCAATGGATGAGGTCATTTCATTTCCTTGAAAATACGGTATTTCAATGTTTCCTAATTAATGATTAAGAGAGGTGTATAATGCCACAGCATGGAGCTAAATCACACGAGTTTTTTGAGCGAGCGCTAAAAGTAATCCCTTATGGCGTCAACTCCAATTTCCGATACTCCGGAGACGATAAAACCCTAGTTGTAGCTGACGCTCATGATGGCTACGTCTACGATTTTGATGGAAAACGGTATATCGACTACAGGCTAGGATACGGTCCCATCATTCTGGGGCATGCAGATCCATTCGTGAACGGCCGGGTCAAAGAGGCCATCGATCATGGCCTCAGTTTCGCCGCTACCCAGCGCTACGAAGTGCAGGTCGCCGAGAGGATCGTTGACATGTGCCCCGGTGTTGAGATGGTGCGTCTGTCTAACACAGGCTCTGAATGCACTATGCACGCCCTGCGATTGGCGCGTGGTCACACGGGCCGGGATATCGTGTTGAAATTTGAGGGCTGCTACCATGGCGCACACGACTATGTCCTATGGTCAACCGCGAGCGGAAATATCGACAAAGTTGGCAATCGCGAGCATCCCCTAGCTTACAAGCAAAGCATCGGCATACCAGAGCTCATGCGGGAATTGATCCAATTATGTCCCTGGAACGATGTCGAAGTATTGGGAGATATATTGCAGGAACGCGGCGAAGAGATCGCGGCCATCATCGTCGAGCCAATGCTCGGCAATGGGGCCGGATTGATGCCCCAACCGGGCTACCTTGAATTCCTGCGCGAACAATGTGACCAATATGGCATTGTGCTCATTTTCGATGAGGTCAAGACAGGTTTCCGCCTGGCTCCTGGAGGCGCTGGCGAATACTTTGGTGTGATTCCTGATATATCGACATTCGCCAAAGCCATGGGCAATGGCTACCCGATTGCTGCTTTCGGGGGCAAGAAAGAGGTGATGATGTCGATACGACCGGGCAAGGTTTTCCAGGGCGGAACCTATACCGGCAACGTGGTGTCGACAGCGGCTGCCGACGCCACCCTTGAGTACATTCAGACTGGAAAGGTCTTCAAACAAATAAACAAAGTTGGCGGGATTCTCATGGAAGGTATCGGGGAGATCCTCAACCGTCACGGGGTAACTCATTTCATTAACGGTGTGCCTGGCATGTTTGGCATCACGATCATGGACAGACAACCAAGGGATTGGCGCGATCTGTTCGAAGCAAATTGGGACTTGTATGAGGAGATCACCGATTACATGATAGAAAAGGGCGTCATGCCTGACCCCGATGGATTCGAGCCATACTTCTTGTGCGTTGACCATACGGAAGAAGATGCGGCTGAAACTCTTCAGGCATTTGAGGACGGTCTAAAGCTTGCCCTGAGCAAGAACTAAACAAATACATTGAGGTTTGAAGATGGCAACGAATGGCAGATTGCTTAACTATATCAATGGAGAGTGGCGGCCATCAGCAGCGGCCGACTACTTGGATGTGATAGACCCGGCTACAAACGAAGTGTTGGCGCAGGTTCCCCTGTCCCCAGCATCTGAAGTCGACCAAGCTGCGAGAGCCGCCGCACGAGCCTATGAAGAATGGCGGCGCACTCCGGCGACCAGCCGCATCCAGTATTTGTTCCGTCTGAAAAACCTGCTGGAAGAGCACTTTGAAGATATCGCCCGTACCATCACCATGGAATGTGGCAAGACGATAGGTGAATCCAGGGGTGAAATGCGGCGGGCTATTGAGAATGTGGAAGTGGCCTGCGGCATTCCCATGATGATGCAGGGCGACTTCTCCGAAGATATCGCACCGGGCATCGATGAAATGATGATCCGGCAGCCAGTGGGTGTATGCGCCGCTATCGCTCCTTTTAACTTTCCCGGCATGATCGCCTTTTGGTTTATGCCCTACGCTTTGGCTTGCGGAAACACTTATATCGTCAAGCCATCGGAGAAAGTTCCGCTAGCAATGAAAAAAATCTTTGAATTGCTAGAGCAAGCAGAATTCCCCAAGGGCGTGGTCAATATGATCAACGGCGCGAAGGAAGCGGTCGATGCCATATTGGACCACCCAGATATCCGGGCTATCAGTTTTGTCGGCTCTACGCCGGTAGCCAAGTACGTTTTCAGCCGGGGCTCGGCCAATGGTAAGCGCGTGCAGGCCCAGGGTGGTGCAAAGAACCCGATCATCGTTCTTCCAGATGCGGACATGGAGATGACCAAGCGGATCGCCGCCGATTCAGCCTTTGGTTGTGCCGGTCAACGGTGCCTTGCAGCATCTGTAGCCCTGACAGTGGGTGATGCTCGCCACTCCTTCACCGAAGCCATCAGAGAAGAAGCCGCTGCGCGCGTGGTGGGCTACGGATTGGATGAGAGCGTGCAGATGGGACCCGTGATAAACCGTCAGAGCATGAAGCGGATCGAAGAATTGATCCAGAAGGGAGTAGAAGAAGGGGCTTCGGCCATAGTAGATGGTCGTTCCGCAACCATTCCTGGCTACGAAAACGGCAGCTTCGTTCGGCCCACCGTCTTGGAAAACGTGGACCCAGCCGGCACCATCGCCCAAATAGAGATCTTTGGCCCTGTACTTAGCCTGATCCACACTGATACCATTGACGAAGCAATCAGGTACGTCAACAGCGGCAACTATGGCAACATGGCCTGTCTGTTCACAAGCAGCGGTGCAGCAGCACGCAAATTCCGGTACGAAACAGACGCGGGCAACATCGGCATCAACGTGGGTGTCGCAGCCCCGATGGCATTTTTCCCTTTCAGCGGATGGAAAGAGAGCTTCTTTGGCACCCTGCATGGCCAGGGAAACCACGCTGTTGAGTTCTTCACCCAGACCAAGGTTGTGGTAGAACGCTGGCCGAGAGAGTGGTCTCGCCGATTTTAGATCGGCGTGTCAATTTTGATTGTCGTGCCAATTCTGATTATCGTGCCGATTGTAGAAGGCCGATCCAATTCCGCCTGGCTGCTAACCATGATTGGCGGATCTAGAGTGAAACAACAGCTAGATCAGCTTGATATTTGCCCGAGTTAGATTCAAGTTGGGTCCCGTTTCAACGCCAGACCAATGAGAGTTTTGGCGCAAAAATCAATTGGTTTCGTGAGGCGTAACTGATGAGATCGAATCATTCTGAGTTGGTTAACCGAAATAGAAACACTACCCTGTCCAGTTGGACAGCCCAGAGCGCCTGGAATCCGATCTCAATGTCCCGGGCCGAGGGTGTCTACTTCTGGGACGCAGACGGCAAACGATATCTTGATTGGTCATCACAGCTGGTCAGCGTCAATGTCGGTCACGGGAATAGCCATGTGGTCAAGGCGATCCAGGAGCAAGTAACTAAGATGGGACATGCCTACCCAGGCATAGCCACTGAACCACGCGCCCGCCTGGGTGAACTACTCCGCGATATTACCCCACAGTGTCTCAGCAAGAGCCTTTTTACATTGGGTGGAGCTGACGCTGTAGAAAACGCCATGAAAATGGCTCGTCTTTATTCGGGCAAGCAAAAAATCGTTACCCGCTACCGCTCTTATCATGGGGCCACCTTCGGAGCGATGACGGCTGGCGGCGGTCCGCGACGACTAGCTAATGAGCCCGGTGTTCCCTGGATCGTAAGGGTGCATGGACCCGATCCATATCACAGCCCGATCTACCGTGGTCTTAGCTCCGCTGAAGGGGACGGGATCGTAGTTGATTTGATCGAGCAAACAATCCTCTTCGAAGGACCCGAGAACGTAGCTGCCATCTTACTGGAGGGTTACAGCGGCACCAGCGGAATCGTCCAGGGAGGAGATCCTTTCTGGAAAGGTATCCAGGCAATTTGTGACAAGTATGGCATTCTGCTCATCATTGACGAGGTGATGAGCGGCTTTGGCCGAACTGGCGAATGGTTTGGCGTTAATCACTACCCATATGTCAAACCGGATATCATGGCCATGGCCAAGGGATTGACCAGCGGCTATGTTCCCATGGGCGCGACAATGGTTTCTGACGAAATCGCCGCCCACTTCGATGACAACACCCTATGGGCTGGTTTGACCTACAGTTCACACCCTCTTTCCTGCGCTGCTGCCATCGCTAATATTGAAGTGTATCGTCAAGACGACTTGATCGAGCAGGCGAAGGTAATGGGAAAGGTCTTGCGCAAGGGCCTGATGGACCTGGCGGAGCGTCATCCCTCTGTGGGAGATGTAAGGGGTACTGGACTGCTACAGCTGGTGGAACTGGTCAAGGATCGCGATACGCGAGAACCAATGAGCGGATGGAATCGTCCTGCCAGCCAACCTATGAGGGAAGTTGGATCCATCCTTAGGAACCTAGGCATGAGCACCTTGGTGAAATGGGACTGGATCTTCTGTACGCCGCCATTGATCGTAAATAGTGAGCAAATAGAGGAAGGCCTGGCAATGCTTGATGAAGCGCTTTCCACAGCCGACAAGTACTGTAATACATAAAGGAATATGATGCATGATCCCGAGAGATATTCTCTATCTAACAGAGACTGAAGTAGCCAAATGTATGACCCCCAAACTTGCAGTCCAATTAGCTGAAAAAGGCATCACCGCTGACGGAGCTGGTGACGTAGCTGGGGACAAGTATTACATGAATGTCGGTGACGGTGGTTTTATTAAACCGTTTTCCGGTTACTTAGCTGGTGAAGAGTATGGCTTTGTAAAGACCTTCACCTTCTTTGAAGGCAACAGGGAAAAGGATCTGCCAGTCACTGATTCGATGGTCATTCTCTTTGATGCGAACACTGGTTTACCGGCCTGCATCATGGAAGCGAATTGGATTACGGCGATGAAGACCGGAGCTTCGACTGCCGTGACGGCCAAATATCTGTCCCACTCTAACAGTAGAGTGTTGACCATTTTTGGAGCTGGTGGACTAGGAAGGACGCATCTCTCATGTTTCAATGAGGTATTTGACCTGGACGAGGTGCGTGTGGTCGACATTATCCCGGAAGCTGCGGAATCTTTTGCCAGTGAAATGAGCGCAGAAACGGGACTGTCCATCGTGACACCTCCCTCACCGGAAGCGGCGGTGCGCGATGCAGATCTGGTTGTGACCGTAACAACGGGCAGCGCCGTGAACGTAAAGCATGCCTGGCTTAAGCCGGGGGCACTTGTAGCTCGTATGGGCTCTTACCAGGAAGTTGAGCTCGATCTGCTGCTGCAGGCCGACAAGTTGGTGGTGGATCGCTGGGCGTATGTCAGCTATCGAGTCCCAGAACTTGTCGAATTGATAAAGAACGGCAGTTTCAGCCATAGAGATGTCCACGCCGAGTGGCCGGATATCATCGCTGGTCGTGCGCCTGGGCGTGAGTCCCAGCAGGAGATAATCCTGTACATCGCTCTTGGCATTTGGGGCGAATACGCTGCCATACTCCCTGCCGTTTACCGGCGGGCGGAGGGGCTGAGTTTGGGAAAGAGATTAACCAGCTAGATGAGTGTAACATAGACCGGCATAGGAGAATGACATGACCACTGGCCAACCAAATCAAAATTCTGGCGATTCTTTGCCGTCCCATGCACAGGTTGTGATTGTTGGCGGCGGGATCATTGGCTGCAGCGTTGCCTATCATCTGACCAAGCTTGGCTGGCGGGATGTCGTGCTGCTGGAACGTACACAACTAACAGCCGGTACCACATGGCACGCCGCGGGGTTGGTTAGCAGCGGTGGTTTCAGGACTGAAACCACGATCAACATGGCCAAGTATACCGTTGAGCTGTTCTCTAAGTTGGGGGCGGAAACGGGCCAGGATACCGGGTTCCGGGCCATTGGCCATCTAGAGCTCGCCTGCAGCTTGGAGGAACTTGATTCAGTCCGGCGAGCGGCAGACTTCGGCCGCGGTTTTGGCATCGATATCGAAGAAGTTTCACCCTCCGAGATCCAGGCTATGTGGCCCCTACTTAACACCAGCGACGTTCTAGGAGGCATCTACACGGCCCAGGATGGTCGCACTAATCCTGTTGATACTACAATGGCCTTGGCCAAAGGGGCCAAGATGGGTGGAGCTCGCATCTTTGAAGAGACCAAGGTTACCGGTATCCGGAAAAAGAATGGGCGCGTAACTGGGGTGGTCACCGATAGAGGTGAAATCGAAGCGGAATACGTGGTTAATTGTGCGGGAATGTGGGCCCGAGAACTCGGCAGGCTGGCCGGGGTCAATGTGCCGCTGCATGCCGCAGAGCATTACTACCTGATCACCGAACCGATCGAAGGTATGCATCCAGATCTGCCCGTTGTCGAAGAATCGAGTGCCTATACCTACTTTCGCGAGGAAATGGGCGGGCTCTTGCTCGGAGTATTTGAACCAGTCGCCGGTCCGTGGGCGATGACCGGACCAGGTGGTCGAAGCGGGATCCCAGAGGACTTCAGATTCGGTGAGATTCCGCCTGATTGGGATCGCCTGATGCCCTATCTAGAAACGGCAATGGGCAGAATTCCAGCAGCCATGAACGCCGGGATCCACGTCCTTTTTTGTGGTCCAGAGAGTTTCACGCCCGATTTGGGTCCCCTGATGGGAGAAGCGCCTGAATTGAAGAACTACTATGTCGCCGCAGGCTTTAATTCGTTGGGCATCTTGCTCGGCGGCGGCGCTGGTCAGATCATGGCCCAGTGGATAGCGGATGGATTGCCGCCTGTCGATGTCAGTGAGATCAACATCGAGCGTATGGTGCCGTTTCAGAACAATCCAAAGTATTTGCACGATCGGACTGTGGAAGTCTTGGGATGGATGTTTACGACCTGGCCTAATTATCAGGCGACCCGAGCCCGAAACGCCTGTAAGTCAGCCCTGCATGACCGTATGGCGGAGGCTGGGGCATGCTTCTTCGAATATAGTGGATGGGAGTACCCTGAATGGTTCGCGCCAGAAGGAGTGGAACCCAAGGTTGAATACTCGTGGGGAAAACAGAATTGGTTTGAATACTCGGCGGCCGAGCATAAAGCTGCTCGCGAAGGCGTCGTTTTGATGGACCTGACCCTGATGTCCAAGATCCTGGTCCAAGGCCGGGATTCAGAAGATTTCCTCAACCAAATTTGCGCCAACAATGTATCCGTGCCAGTCGGTCGCTGCGTATATACCCAGTGGCTCAATGAACAGGCACTGATCGAGGCGGACCTGACAGTGACTCGCTTAGCCGAGGACCAATATCTGGTGGTTCTGTCGCCCGCCATCCACGCCCATGTCGAAACCTGGCTTAACCGGCGCATACCTGCTGACGCCTATGTCTTTGTCACCGACGTGTCGTCAGCATACAACATTATCAGCATCCAAGGACCAAAATCGCGCCAACTTCTCAGCAGCGTAACGACCGCCGATATGTCGAATCAGGCCTTTCCCTTCCGTAATATGCAGGAGATCGATATGGGATATGCGCTTGTAAAAGCACTACGCTTATCCTATGTGGGCGAAGTGGGCTGGGAACTCTACGTGCCCACCGAGTTCACTCTTCATGTCTATGATCTCCTTGTGAAAGCGGGAAATGCGGTAGGATTGAAACACGCTGGGCTAGGCGCTTTAGACACACTGCGGCTCGAAAAAGGCTACCGGGACTATGGCAACGATATAGACAACACGGACACTCCCCTTGAGGCGGGTCTCGGTGTTTTCGTGGATTTCGACAAACCCAGGGGTTTCATCGGGAGAGATGCACTTTTACGGCAGAAGGAAAGCGGACCACTCGAATTCAGGCTGGTCCAGTTCTTGGTAGAAGACCCAGAGCCGCTGTTGCATGGCGGCGAGACTGTCATTCGAGACGGCAAACGGGTAGGCTACATTAGGGCCGGAGGGTACGGACACACACTTGGTGGTTCGGTGGGCCTGGGACAGGTTAAAAATAGAGAAGGTGTGACTCTTGATTTCATCAAGAGCGGCAAATTCGAAATCGAAATTTCTAGTGTGCGCTATCCAGCCATGGCATCGCTTCGCCCGATGTATGATCCGAAAAACGAGCGAGTGCGTTCCTGATCTTCTGTTTGGATATCAATCTGATTCTTGACTGGCTTGTCAGAATGGGCAATCAAATAAGACAAAGCAATACCTGTTTATTCAAGGACAGTTTATTCTAATGACAAATGTCATATCTGATCCACGAAGTTTGTCCCTAACTATTTATTTTGCTCGGGCCTATGATATATTACCTTAGCTTGCGTCAGGGTTTGAGCACAGACTCCGTGACGCGTCCAAAAAAGATTACTTCAACTTGTTTCAGGGGTGTGACGGACATATTAGCGTGACCCAGATTGCGGACCGACGCACGGATTCAGTAACCGACTTAGTTCATGAGAAGTCGGTTGAGATCCTCAATGAAGTTGGTTTCTGCGTACCTGATCCGGTCGCCCTTGACCGGCTCGAAAGAGCTGGCTTCCGGGTCGATCGTGATTCGCAAATGGTCCGGGTTACCACCGATCTGCTAACCACTGCCATAGCAGGCCTAAATCGCGATGTCAATCTTTACGATAGAGCGGGGACCCAAGCCACTCCCTATCGCCAACGATCATGTTTCATGGGCGCGGGCACACCTGTCCACGTATTTGATCTGGATT
>DASRZI010000411.1:0-5357 GCA_035686605.1 Candidatus Zixiibacteriota bacterium | reverse complement strand
AATTGAATGCTGGAAGCCGCTTTCATATGTGTGGCAGCCTTGATAGATAGTCGCAGCGATACAGATATTAATAAGGGCTTAGATTATTTGGGACCGGACAACTATGTTTCTTAAACCGCCGTACTGGTCTCAATAAGTTCGCAAACACTCCTTAATAACTTTGAAACAACTTTCCGCTATTATTTGCTTGACTTTGGCCTAGTCAGTTTTGCGGAAATGACAAGCAACGGCATTTGCCGAGCAGTATGAAGGAGACATAGTATGAAGGATACAAATATGAAAAAACGACATGTGACTATGATTCTGGTAGGCGCCATCCTCATCCTGGCAATGGCTTTGGGCGTCACGGCTGTCTTTGCCCAGACCGATCAAGATCCTGATACCGCCCCCGAAACCGGGGAGGTGCCCTTTCATCATTCGGGCAAACGAGGATTTGGATTCGGCGGTCAAATGGAAGGCCTTACTTCCCATGACGAGCTGATTGCCGGCGAGCTAGGAGTAGCCGTTGAAGATTTACGAGGCGCTTTCTCAGCTGCTTTTGAAGCTGCCCGGGAAGACGGTGTATTGGGAATTCCAGGGCATGGTGGTATCAAAGCTGACGGTGAATTTGAAAGCTACTTATCGGATGCGTTGGCAGAAATCAGCGTAACCATCGAGGAGCTAAAAGCGGCCCAAGAAGCTGTCAAAGATGCCATGATCGCTGAGCTCGTTGAACAAGGTATTGTGACCGAAGAACAACTCAGCCTGATGGAAGCCCAACAAGCTCTGAAAGATTACATCGATTATGGAGCACTGATGGCCCAGGCCGCAGATTCACTGGGTATCGAACTCCCTGACGCGGAAGAAGCCCTCGAAGGCAAAATGGACCCACGGGCCCTGATGGAACAACTCGAGGAAAAAGGCATCACGATCCAGGATCTTATGGCAGCCGTACAGGACGCTTATGAAAACGCGGTCAACGATGCCGTTAACGAAGGTGTCATCGATGGTGATCAAGCCGCACTGATACTCGAAAAAGGCTTTGGTTTCGCTGGAATGCGCGGATTCGGTGGTATGCAAGGATTCGGCGGCATGCACGGCTTCGAGTGTGAAAACGGAATGGGCGGAATGGGCGGTATGCGAGGATTCGATGCCGAACACGGCTTCGGAAGCGGTCAAGGCTTTCATCACGGCGGTAGCTTCCGGGAATTCGGGGCGCCATCTGGTAATCAAGCTCCCACCGGAGTCAGCCTGTAGCCTGATTTAATCAACCACATAACTATCGTTTTACCTAGTAATTGGGGAGCGTAGAGTGTTCTACGCTCCCCGTTCTTTCATTTCCTTAGATCAACAGCAATCTTATCGAACGGAGGCTAATCGTGACACGATCTGCAAATCGAACCGCCATCGCATTGTTGGTAGTAATGATCTTTCTCGTAACGGCATGCAGCCAGCTCATAGATAATTCTGCCCAGCCATCTTCAGAATCATCGACTTCTGAGACGACGACTTCTGAGACGACGACTTCAGCGGCAACCATTGATATCGACGAAATTGCAGCGGCGATTTTGTCCGAAGTTGAAGCAAAAATGGCCATCGGCCAGGATCCGGTGCAAGAAGAGGTCCAGCTTGACCAGGATGAAATTATCAGCGCAGTTCTCGGGCAGGTGGAGAAGTACCTGGCCGAGAATGAAGAGCCCAATCCGGTCGCTTTGATGGATGATCCGCTCCAGATTGAAAATCTGGAAGGCACGCTTATCAACTTATATAGAAAAACTAACCCGGCCGTGGTCTACATTATCGTCCCGCCTCTAGGCAGCGGCAGTGGGTTTGTCTTTAGCAGCGAAGGACACATCGTTACAAATAATCATGTTGTCGAATTAGGACGGGAGTTTGAAGTCGTATTCTCCAATGGCGAGAGACGAAGCGCAGAACTAGTCGGCCGCGATGTCGACAGCGATCTGGCCGTGATCCAGGTCAACCAACTGCCCCCGTCGGTCAGACCGCTCCCCATCAGATCATCGGCCGACCTACAGGTAGGTCAATTCGTAGCTGCCATCGGTAATCCCTTCGGGGAACAAGGTTCTATGTCCTTGGGTATTATCAGCGGTCTCGACCGCAGTCTATCGTCCCAGCGCGACACTTCGAGTGGAAGCAGCTACTCACTTCCAGAGGTTATCCAGACCGACGCCCCGATCAATCCTGGTAATTCTGGCGGTCCACTGCTTAATCTGGATGGAGAAGTCATAGGTGTGAATTCAGCCATTAGGACCACAACTGGTACAAATTCGGGCGTGGGATTCTCAATTCCATCTGATGCGATCCTTCGCATCATTCCCAATCTGATCGAAGATGGCTCCTACAACTATCCTTATATGGGAGTCTCTTTCGACGGAGAAATCACCCTGAACGATCAGAGCGCCTACGGTATTTCCCAGACCCAAGGCGCATACGTAGTTAGCGTTACCCCTGGGGGTCCGGCTGACAACGCCGGTCTAATTCCAGGCAGCGCCAGCACTGGCAAAGGTGGCGATTTGATAATCGAGATCGATGGCGTAACTATCGACGACTTCGCGGATCTAAACAGCTACCTGGTCTTTCACACAAGCGTTGGCCAGACCATTGAGATGACTGTCATTCGAGATGGGGAAAAGATAGTAGTACCTCTCACCTTGGGCGATAGGCCGGAAAATTAAGATTAGCCGGCTTGTTGATCGTAGGACAGATTAGGTGTAGAAATCAGGAAACGATTTCTCTTTATGACCTGGACAACGATCCGACCTAACTGCGAGCGAGCGCCAAGGAACGGATTGTTGACCAGGTCATGGACACACTTTTACGAACAAGCGGTAATACCAGACCGAAATGACACAGACAATTCTGATCGTTGACGACGATCTCGAACTGCGAAAGCTGGTGCAATCATATCTGGCTGAGGAAGGTTTTCGGCCTGTAACTGCATCAAACGGCCGGGAAGCCCTATTCGTGGCCCGGGAAGAAAATCCCGACCTAATCGTTCTGGATCTCATGATGCCAGAGATGGGTGGATATGACTTCATTCGAGTCTACGGCAAGGAGGCGGACATACCGGTCATCATCCTAACGGCCCGGCTCGAAGAAAATGACAAGATCCTTGGCCTGGAGTTGGGTGCAGACGACTATGTGACGAAACCGTTCAGTCTGCGCGAGTTAACTGCCCGGATACGAGCCGTATTGCGGCGCTCAGGTACACCCGGCGTCGAAACTGAGATTCTCAGGGCCGACGATATCACCCTCGATGTAGGTGGACGCATCACCTTCATCGAAGATAGTCGGGTTGATTTGACTCCCACCGAATTCACACTACTAGCGACTTTTATGCGCGCCCCGGGACGTACTTTCTCCCGCCTGGAATTGCTCAGGCAAGTACAAGACACCGCCTACGAAGGTTATGAACGCACGATAGATGTCCATATCCGCCGTCTGCGCACAAAAATCGAGCCTGATCCGGCCAATCCCCGCTATATAGAGACTGTCTTTGGTTTTGGCTACCGGTTGGCCAACCTGGATCGCTCTCCAAATCGCCAGCAATAAGATGCGATCACTATCTCTAAAACTAACCCTGGCTTTCTTGTTCGTGAGCGTCGTTGGCGTGGTTCTGGTAGCTTTCATCGTTCGCCAGCGAACGCAGAGCGAATTCGATCGGTTCGTCCTCGATCGATACCAGGTAGATCTCCTTGAGGATCTCTCAGCCTATTACGAGCGCAATGGCAGTTGGGATGAGTTCAGCGGGATAGTGGCGCACGCGCCTGCCCGGTATGGGAGGGCAGCTGGGCCAGTTCCCGCTCCTGTAACCTTGACCGACGTCGACGGAACTGTTGTCTTTGGAGGATTACAGCATAGAGTTGGTAAATCGCTTTCTGCGGACGAGCTAAATCAAGCCGTCCCAGTTGAGGTTGGCGATGAGATTGTTGGATGGGTGTTGTTCGCTGATTCGGCCAATCCTTACGCCAACCAACCTGAGTCACCGGAATCACGATTCCTGGATAGTCTCAATCAGGCTGTCCTTTTAGGCACCGTGATCGCTGTTGCGATTGCCCTGCTCATCGGAGTCGTTTTGGCCCGGACTATTTCTCGACCAGTTCGCGAAGTGACCAAAGCAACGCAAATTGTGGCAGAGGGCGATTTGGGATACCAGGTGCCAGTTCGCACAAAAGACGAGCTCGGCGAACTCGCCTCATCTTTCAATAAAATGAGTGTCGATTTGGATCGGGCTAACCGGCAGCGGCGTCAAATGACAGCCGATATCGCCCATGATCTGCGTACACCATTAAGCGTCATTTTGGGCTATATGGAGTCGCTTTCCACCGGTAAACTTGAGCCGACCCCGGAAACTTTTGAGATCATCTATGCCAAGGGCGTGCACCTTCAGCACTTGATAGATGATCTTCGAATCCTGGCCCTGGCAGATGCGGGCGAACTGACCTTAACGGTCCGCCCGACAGATCCGGCAGCTCTACTGGAACATGCCGCTCTAGCCTACATGATCCACGCTCAACAGAATAAGATTGAGATACAGGTTGAGATTACCGAGGAGCTGCCCGAGGTGGAGGTCGATCCAGATCGAATGGCCCAGGTATTGGGCAACCTGGTTAGCAACGCTCTAAGGTATACGGCCGAGGGTGGAGAGATCATTCTATCGGCCAAAAGGGATGCTGACATGATTCGATTGAAGGTAAGCGATGATGGATCGGGTATCGATGCTGAGGATATCCCCCATATCTTTGATCGCTTCTATCGAAGCGACATGTCACGCCAGCAAAATGGCGAATCTGGACTTGGACTGGCTATCGCCAAATCGATTGTGTTGGCTCATGGTGGGACAATTGACGTATCCTCAACCCCAGGGAAAGGGACTGACTTCACCATCTTCCTACCCTTGAGCCAGGAGTAGGTCAGGACAGCTTCACCGGACGGCCATTAGGACGCGATTGTCGAAATTCTGCCAAATGGTTCCCACCTCGACAAAGCCTGCCTCCTTAAGCGCAGCATCCTGCAATTCGTAGCCTAGATCAACTCAGGCTTCGTCTCTCCAAGAGAAGCGGCGGTCTCGTTCTTCAAATAGCGTGTTCAGTTGAGGTTCTTTCCTGAGAGCTTCCCACCAATCCTCCCACTTCTCAATTCCCAGCTCGTCGAAGGAATGCTTTCGCCGTTTTTCGTTAAACGCCATTGTGACATCAGCGAATCGCGACATATTGGAGGCGAAGGACATATGATCGCCGTTTAGAAACACACCACCAGGCCGGACAAGTTGGCCTAGCTGGTGATAAAGGAAGATTAGACGCTCCACTGGCAGCCAATGCAAGGCGGTGGTAGATAACACAGCGTCAACTTCTTCG
>DASRZI010000410.1:0-11242 GCA_035686605.1 Candidatus Zixiibacteriota bacterium | reverse complement strand
AGCGAGGGCAGCAATCCTCGAAAAAGCGAGCATTGTCGAACTATGGCAATACATTTGGCCAACCTTGGTGCTAGCGTTAGTGATGGTGCCGAGCGGACTCTGGATCTTTGAGCAAGCGGAACGATATGCAAAGCGCATGGGTAAACTAGCTCGCAACGGCTGACCGGGAATTGAGTTGCGGCCCGTCAGAGAGACGATCTCTATATCGCCTTGCCAAAAGTTGGTCTCAGACGATACCATTCAAAGATAAACTTCTGATCTCTTTAATCCTGCAGATTAGTGGTGATCTCAAGATATCACATGGATGCACTGAATCGTTTCCTCGGGCCCGTTCTTAGGTCCGGCATTCGTTCTTGGAGCCGTAACCGGCTTCCCCAAATAGAGGGCCGGATTTATGTTGCAGGTCTTCTAGATAAGGTCAGGGTCCATCACGATAGTTGGGGAATTCCCCACATCGAAGCCAGGAACCGGAACGATCTCTTCTTTTCTCAGGGATTCATTCATGCCCAGGACCGTCTTTGGCAGATGGAAGTTAACCGCAGAGCCGCCAAAGGAGAACTCGCCGAACTTCTAGGACCGATGGCTCTCGAGACCGACCGGTTGACACGCACTCTTGGCTTTCGACAGATTGCTTCCCAGACATGGGACAATACCAGCGAGAAGGTGCGAGCCGACGTAGAGGCGTACACATCCGGTGTTAATGCCTACATAGAGTACCAATACCCATTGCCAATTGAGTTCTCGCTGCTTCGTCACAAACCAGGTCCTTGGGATGTGCTTGACAGCGCGGCATTCGCCCGGCTGATGTTGTGGACCTTGTCCCATGGGTGGGCCGGGGAATTAACCAGGGCTCGCGTCCAAACAAAGGCTGGACCAGAAATCGCGGCTGAATTAGAACCTAGCTATCCAGCGGAAAATCCTCTCACCTTGCCCTCGGGGATAGAGTTCAATCACCTGGACATCGATGGAATGATGCAAGCTGCGTCAGGTCCTTTTTTGTCTAGGGGTATGGAAGGCAGCGGAAGGGGAAGCAATGGATGGATCATTGGGGCCGGCAAAAGTTCATCCGGTCACGCCATCCTCTGTAACGACGTCCATCTGCCGATAACAACACCGTCTCTCTGGTATTACAACCGGTTGAGCCTGAAAAATAGTGTTTCAGGCAGTCCGGCGCTGAATATCACTGGAGTTTCGCTGCCCGGTCTACCGTATATTCTTGTCGGTCATAACGATCATATCGCATGGGGTGCAACTCTGTCGTTCGTAGACTGTGAAGATTTGTTCATCGAGCAGTTTGATCCTGACAGAAAAAGATACTATCAAGTCGACAATACATGGGCAGAGGCTGAAGTTCGCGAAGAACGAATCCAAGTAAAAGGGGAAGGCGACCATATCGAGAGTGTACTCATTACTCGGCATGGACCGGTTATTTCCCCGGTAATCGATGAGAGAGCGATGGCTCTGGCGCTTCAATCAACCGCTCTGCTGCCAAACGAGAGCTTTGAGGGTTTTGCTCAACTTAACGAAGTGCGAAATTGGGATGAGTTCGTGGGAGCTGTCAAGCTCATCGAGAGCCCGTCGCTCAATCTGTTGTACGCCGACGTAGACGACAACATTGGCTATTTTCTTAGCGGCAAGGTCCCGATCCGCCCGAATGGCCTGGGCCTAGTCCCTTCTCCCGGATGGAAAAGCGAAAATGACTGGAAAGGATTTTTACCTTTTGAAGAAATGCCCCATTGCCTAAATCCAAAGGATGGATTTCTAGTTTCGGCCAATAATCGTATCACTGGTGATGACTACCCACACTACCTCGGCTCGCTCTGGATGAATGGATATCGGGCTAAGCGCATAGCAGAGCTGCTGATGGAAAAGGACCGGATATCGATATCTGACTGTGCTGCTATACAGATGGATCTTGAATCGATCCCTGGGATAGCTCTGGTTGGCTGTCTCAATGATTTCAGGGATCTGGATGGTGATGCGAGCCAGGCGCTAGACTTACTCAGGCAGTGGGATGGATGGCTCGGCGCTGATAGCGTTGGCGGAGCGGTCTACCAGGTCTTTGTTGCCCATCTTTCTAGAGAGCTGCTCGAACCCATTCTTGGCCTAGAGTTAACTGATGAATTCCTGGGAACGGGCCCCCACCCAGTCTTGGTACCGGTCACCGAGTTCCACGGCCAATGGATGCCAACCCTCCTACATACGCTGCAGAATCCTTCTTCGCAGCTATGGGTTGCTCCAGGGGGTTTTCATCGCACCATACTTAGGTGCCTTACCATGACGACGAGCACATTGCGTTCGTTGTTAGGTGCAGACAGCCAGACTTGGATTTGGGGTGCGCTGCATCAAATCTCGTTCGACCACTTGATGTCTCAGCAGCCTCCCCTCGATCATGTTTTTGGCCTGGGTCCTAGGCCAATCGGTGGCGATATGAACACCGTGCTGCAGACGGCTTCAGCACCAGGTGATCCGAGGGCCATACCGTCCGTTGCTCCTTCATATCGCCAGATTGTTGATTTAGGCAGCCTGCGAAATTCCCAAGCCATGTACGCACCCGGTCAGGCGGGAAGTCTGGGCAGCCCTCATTACGATGACCTGGTTTCACCTTGGTTCTGGGGCGAATATTTTCAGATGTCGACCGAAGATGATAAATCATCGGGAAAGAGAATGACACTAGTTCCATTTTCATCTTTCTCGCTCTAGTAATCCTCATATTGAAGCCGGCTAACATCCTCCTATTCTGCTCGACAAATTCAGTCAAATTGCCCTTGTGATTCATCTTCTTTTAATGTAATATTAATCTGTGAGATTCGTATCTCGTACACGTGACCGATGCTTAGAGCCGCGCCGGCCACTTCAGACTAATCTTAATGATTTGGAGCCGGATTGGATCTGTATATTGCCAGCCATCAAAAACGGGACGAGACATGACCATGCAGATATATAATTGGGCGCTTGGCAACTAAGTTGATACCGTTAACAAACTAATCACCGCGATCGCGATCCACTAGAAAGAGGAGGTGACATCCGAGAAGAATAATCCGAATATGGTTCACTTTCACGCTTATGAAGAGTAATTGGAGGGATGTTGATGATGAAGCGTAAGCGATATTTGTATTTAGCGATGGTATTCCTGCTCTCGGTGGTCTTGTTGATGGTCACCTTTGCTGCGGCGGGAGCGCAAGATGGTTCAAAGACGACGGAGGCAGCGGAAAAAGCCCCAAGAGCGCCTGCTCATGGTCCCGAAGATACTGGAGGTCCCGATGTCTTTGGCTATACCTATGTCGACTCGGCAGAGGCTGGGGGCCCGGTATACGAGTGGATCGAGATAACCGGTACCAACAACATAACATTCGGTGATGACACAAGACACGGTCCGATTCCGATAGGATTTTCGTTCAAATTCTATGGAGCCGATTTCACAGACATTTGGGCAGGTTCTAACGGATGGATGTCAATTGGTGCTGTTGATCCTGGCGCAAACGATCTCACCAATGTTTGCCCGCTGCCTGGAACAAGCGGCAATGAAAACATTATCGCAGGAATATGGGACGACCTAGACAACGATACAGGTACGCCTATAGGCACAGGTTGGTACCAATCGTACGCTCCCGGCGCGTGTCCATACAACTCGTACTCCGGTGCTTGTTTTATCGCCGAATGGAAAGGAATGTATCATTGGGTTTCCACCGGTCCTGCCGACGATTTGACCTTCGAGATCATTCTCTTTGATGATGACTCGATCATCATTCAAATGGCCGACGCATCAGACGAACTTGGCTCAGGATCAACGACAGGCATCGAAAACAGTGACGGCACCATCGGTCTGACCTATGGTTCATGCAACACGGCGGATTCCATCACCGATACCCTGGCGATAGAGTTTGCCCCTGCCGACTTAAATATTCAACTGGACAAAACTGTTGCATTGGATTCCGACTGCGTTGGCGACGACACTATGGTTGTCGATCCTGGAACCGCGGTCTACTACTGCTACGAGGCTACAAATACAGGTTATATCACCTTTACCATGCACGATCTGGTGGATAGCGAATTAGGCCAGTTGTTGGATGGTTACTCCTTGACGCTAGGTCCAGGCTCGAATTCGTCAACCTATACGGGTCCAATTACTATCTCACAGACGACCGTGAACACAGCAACATGGACCGCCTACAATGAAAATGAAGTACCCACGGATGTGATTTCCTCCACTGACAGTGCGACAGTATATGTCAACGAACCAGCTCCGCTCGTCTGCAATGGGTCGACGGTTGGTTTTGACGTCGGTATTCCAACAGACTGGACTGTTGTCAACAATGTCATAACTAACACAGTTAATTGGGCCAGCGTGGCCGATTGTGGAGAAAGTGGGAATTTCACCGGTGGAAGTGGCGAAGCTGCATGCGCCTCGAGCGATTTTCAGGATGGCGCCATGTATGATACGGAGCTCTGGTCACCACCCATTGACCTGAGCAGCACAAGCCAGATTACTCTGACTTACCTCGCCAACTACCAGAACTTCGCCAGTGTAGACTTCTTGGACCTCGACATCAGCACAGATGGCGGTTCGAATTGGACTAATCTCCTGAGCTGGAACGAAGACCATGGAACCTTCCAGGGTACTCCTGGAGAAGCGGTCGTCGTCGACCTTTCAGACTATGCCTTTGAAGATGAGGCGATCCTTCGCTGGCATTACTATGATCCAGGAACTGCCACCTCGACAGATTGGTATGCCCAGATTGACGACGTAGCCCTGAGCTGCTTCTCTGGACCAGCGATCGAATTCGAGAAAACAGTAGGTCTTGACCCGTCTGTCTGTGCCGTCGATGATGCTATAGATGTATTCGCTGGAACCGACGTATATTATTGCTACGCGGTTCAAAACACCGGCACTGTAACATTAACTAGACACGACCTGGTTGACAGTGAAATTGGAACCATCTTAAACAACTTTCAATATGACCTGGGATTAGGCACTGGAATCTTCCTGACAGCTACGGCCTCCATCGATGTAACGACAGTCAACACAGCGACCTGGACGGCCTATAATCCGGGGAACAATGACTTGGTGTCAGGCACTGATACCGCGACTGTCAATGTTGTTTTCACACCTGAGATTGAAGTTGATCCAGCGAGCATGTTCAGCCAACAGGCACCTGATGTCCAGGTTACGTTGCCACTGACTATCAGCAACGTTGGAGATGCCGATCTCGATTGGGAGCTGTTCGAGGAATCGCCCGTAGGTGTCGTTCCTTCAAGTCCATCTGATGTGTCGCGGGCGTATACGCCAGAGGTGGTCACATCGAGAGAACAATGTGCGGTATATGAAAACTATGCCGGCATTGAGCCCATTGGCTATGCTGAGGTCTGTCTTGGATTGGATTCTGCGCCACAAGAGGTGCATCGTAATCCTTCTGTAGATCCAACCGATATGGCCTACGCACTAGATGTGCGCAATGGCAACTTTGTTTCACACCTGCTTAACGACTTCCCAGGCCAGACGATCGTGGGTCCAAATGCTCACCCAATCTTCGCCATGGATTTCGATGAGACAGCAACAACACTGTATGGCATTGACAACACTACTCGCGAGTTAGGAACGCTAAATCTGGCTGATGGCACTTTCGCAAGCATCGCCGCCGTGTCAGGAATACCGTCAACATTTACAATAAGCGGCTTGACTATCGATCCTGCAGATGGTACAGCGTACGTTTCAACAGTGGACGGCGTGACAATGAATCTGTATATGCTCGATCTGGGCACCGGTGCGGCAACCCTCATCGGGACCGATGCTACGGTACCGTTGTTGATAGACATAGCAATTGGCCCGCAGGGCGTAATGTACGGCCATGACATCGGAACGGATTCTATATACACGATTAACACGTCGACAGGCGCTGCAACACTGGTTGGACCTACCGGTTTGGCTTCCAACTTCGCCCAAGGTATGGACTTCGACAATGCCGATGGTACGCTCTACGTTTGGTCATATCAAGGTGGCGGCACAAATACCTATGGTACGGTCGATCTGGCAACGGGTGCGGTAACGCCACTGTCGGTCAACAATCCGCTTGGCGAGTTCGAGGGTTCTACGCAGACTTTCATGGCTCCTGGATGTGAACCGTCTGATATTCCTTGGTTGAGCGCCGCACCAACAAGTGGTACAACAGCTCCTGGAGCTAGTCAGGTTGTGGATGTCACCTTTGACTCTACAGGAATGTCAGTGGGCACGTATACAGCTACTCTCTGTATCGAGAGCAACGATTACTATGGCACTCTCGTGCGCGTACCTGTGACGTTAGAGATACCGGAAATCGCGATTAATCTGGTTAAGACAGTGGGTCTCGATTCGGCGACATGTGCAGCCACCAACAGCATCAGCGTCCCTGCTGGTGGGGTTGTGGTGTACTATTGCTACGAGGTAACCAACAATGGCGTCTTCACTTTATCGACGCATTCGCTGGTCGACACCGAGCTCGGCACACTGTTTACTGACGTCGACTACGATCTCGGACCAGGGCAGTCAATTGATACGGTTACCATGGGTGAGACTTTCAGCGCCACTATCTCGGCAACGACTGTCAACACAGCCACCTGGACCGCTGTCGAACCGGATGGTAGACCTACAGAGGACACGGCTACAGCCACGGTAACGATTGCGCCGCCTACGGGCGTTGCTCTCTCATCCTTTGGCGAACTGAAGCCCATCGGATCAACGCCGATATGGATGTCACTCCTTGTTCTTGTCTTGCTGGTTGGAGCGACACTAACCTGGCGGAGAAAGACAAATAACTAGCCTGGCTCCCATCATAGCCTAATAACAGAGGGCGTTCCCCAACCAGGGAACGCCCTTTTCTTGTTCTATTGACGATAGCAAAACGGTCAGGGTTAAGCTGGTCGTATTCCAGGCATTAGCGGAACAACACCACCCTGTTCATGCCCACTCATCTAAGCATTCAGTATATGCCGGGCAATCACCAACCTTTGGATTTCGCTGGTTCCTTCACCTATGGTCATGAGCCGGGTGTCACGATACATTCGTTCCACTGGGTATTCACTGCTGTAACCATAGCCACCATGTACTTGAATCGCGTTGCGGCAGGCACGTTCGCTGATCTCAGTCGCGAATAACTTTGCCATGGCCGCGGCTTTGGTATAGGGTTGGTTCTCCATTTTGAGCCATGCCGCCCAGTAGACCATCAGCCTGGCTGCCTGGATCTCTGTGGCTGCATCGGCCAGCATCCATTGAACGGCCTGGTGTTGGGAGATCGGTTTGCCAAAAGTCTCACGTTCCTTCGAGTAGGCAATGGCTTCTTCGAAGGCCGCCTGGGCCAGCCCAACTGATAGTGCGCCGATTCCAATACGACCGGCATCGAGAGTATTTAGAGTCTGGTGAAGACCTCTCCCTTCATCACCCAATAAATAGTCAAGCGGCACCCGCACTTCATCAAAGCTGACGGCGTGGGTTGGTGAACCTTTTAGGCCCATCTTCTTCTCGGCTGGTCCAATTGAAATACCTGGGGTATCTGTGGGTACAATGATCTGGCTAAGGGTGCGGCCTCCAGGAGTATGATCGGTTTTACACAGCAATACCATCACGTCTGAAATGGAGGCATTGGTCAGCCACATCTTGCTGCCGTCAATGATCCAAGAATCGCCCTCTTTGACCGCATTCGTGCGAACACCACCTTGAAGATCAGAGCCGGCGCCTGGTTCGGTCAGGCCCAGGCAGGCGAGTTTTCCCGTTCCGCCTGCCAGGGAAGGCAGCCACCTCTGTTTCTGGGCTTCAGATCCATATCGAACGATCGGTCCAAGAGCAAGGGTGTTATGGGCGGCGATGGCCAGAGCTGTCGAACCGCATCCCCAACCCAATTCTTCAACGGCGATGGCCGCGCTTATTGGATCGACCTCAGCCCCACCATATATCTCCGGCACTTCCAAACCAAGTAATCCAAGAGGACCCATCTTGCGAACAGCAGTCCAGTTGAATTCCCCCGTCTCATCTGTTTCTCGAGCCTTGGATTTCACTTCTTTAGCCACGAAATCGTGGACGAGATCGCGAAACATCAATTGTTCTTCATTGAGTTGAAAATCCATCGTCCCTCCTTATCAACTACTCTTAATTCAGAGTTTATGTAAAGTAAGTATTTTCGACCTGATGGTTTGAGCAAACGCTTCTACTTATGCTCTTGAAAAACCTGCGGTCGCCAAAGTGAGAAGTAATAATTGACCCAGACCTCGGGATAAATGAGTTATGTCAACAAATTCGTCGAGGCGGTGTGTATTGCCCGATTTAGCCAAGCCAATGCAGACTGAAGGTATACCTAGGCCAATTGGAACGCTGGCGTCGGTACTCCCCGCCATATAATCGACGGAAGAACAGCCCACGTGCTCCAAGGCCTGTGCCGCAAGGCTTACAACTGTCGTGTCGCGCGAGAGCCGGCCTGAAGGTCGTCTACCAATCTGGGTCATTTCAGCATCGACATATTCTTTTTCGTTCACCTGCTCGACAAGACTGCGTACTGTATCGGTCAACTCGGATAGAAGATCCTTCTCAGCAGAGCGGAGATCTAACTGGCAGCTCGCTTCCGAGGCAATGGCATTGATGGTAGTTCCACCTTTGATGACACCCACGTTGAATGATGTTTTCGGGACGCGCGGAACGTCGATATCAGATATTTCGGCGACCAACTGACTCAGAATATGGATGGCATTTGGCTTGCCAAAATCCCCCCAGGAGTGACCGCCCGGCGTTTTGACCTCGATTAGAAATCGATTTACGCCGATGGCCTCGTGGAAAACCAGTCCGAAAGATCCACCTTCAACCACTATATAGGTGGCATCTGGTCCAAACTTATCGACTACGGTTCTCATACCCCGCAGGTCGCCTAATCCTTCCTCGCAGACGTTAGCCACAAGCCAGATCTCTGATTCGGTTTTTAGATCGAATGCAATAAGAGTCCTGGCTAGGGTAATCAATCCTGCCACACCGAGAGAGTTGTCGGCTATCCCAGGGCCAAATACCCGAATGTTCTTTTCTTCTGGTCTTTTAAATTTGACGGTCAAATCCGTATCCATCGCGAAGACGGTGTCCAGGTGGGCCGATACGACGACAGGACGCTGGGAAGCTTTTCCCGGAAGGCGTCCAAATACGTTATTGAGATTATCTCGATGAACATGATCCAGCTTTGACCCAGTGAAGAGGGATTCTACATAGGTTGCCCTTTCCTCTTCCTGAAAGGTTGGTGCGGGTATTTGCTGTATAGCGATAGTTAGATCAAGGGTCTCTCGCAGGTCTGATTCGAACGATGCCAAGGCATTGCTAACCTTGTTGTCCAGCGCGATTTCTCTTATGCGGTTTGTGTCGTTCATAGTGATGTTCAGTCAATCATCTGCTGCGTGGTAAAAATCATCCAAATTCATGATTGCCCGCAGGCCAAGGTTGCCTTTATTACAATCGCGATGCTTTTCATGATGGCGGTGATTCCAATCCGAAAAACAAATCGGCTCGAGCACGAATAGAAGACGACGGGGTGATGCCGCTGGCTTTGACTGTAAATGGATTCAATTCGTTGGTCTAATCTTGTGAGATTTCGTAATCACGATAATAGGGAACGAGTCTATGTGGAAGACGGCCGAAAATAGTAGTCCCATGTTCAGAGTGGTCTTCAGTGTCGACCTGTCCCCTTTCGTGGAATAGGGACATCAGGTCGCCGCGATCGTAGGGCAGCAATACCGCTACTGGCAGGAATTGTTGTTCCATCGATGCCTCAACAGCCAGCAGCATCGTGTCAATCCCCTCGCCTGTTAAGGCCGATATGGATACCGATACACCGGTTTGCGGAAGTTTTTCGGCAAGATTGAAATCATCTGGCAGCAAATCTACTTTGTTCATGGCCACAATCGTGGGCATTTCATCAATTTCCAGCTCGGTAAGTATCTGTTCCACCGAATCCATCTGGGCTGCGGCGTTGGGATGGGTGGCATCTACGATATGGAGGAGCATGTCTGCTTCGGTTATCTCCTCAAGGGTAGCTCGAAAGGCGGCAACGATATCCGGAGGCAATTTCTGTATGAATCCGACAGTATCCGTGAACAATACTTCGCGACCACCGGGCATCACGACCCTTCGTGTTGTGGGATCCAGAGTGGCAAATAACATATCAGCAGAAAGCACATCAGCATCGCTTAGCCTGTTTAGCAGAGTTGATTTCCCCGAATTTGTATAGCCGACGATGGCGATAACCTGGAGCTCGGTCTGGCGTCGTTTCATACGATGGCGACCACGGTGGGCACGGACCGAATCCAAATCCCGTTTGATCGATGATATACGGCGACCGATTTCCCTGCGGTCTACTTCGAGCTGAGTTTCACCGGGTCCTCGAAGACCGACCCCGCCCCCTGCTCCACCGGCTCGCCCACCTGCCTGCCTGGCAAGGTGGGTCCACATCCTGGTCAGGCGCGGCAAGCGGTACTCCAGCTGTGCCAGCTCGACCTGAAGCATCCCTTCACGCGTTTTAGCGTGTAGAGCGAAAATGTCTAGGATGAGGGCAGTGCGATCCAGGACCATTACTTCGTCGCCAAAACTCTTTTCGAGCTCCCTCTGGTGTCGGGGCAATAATTCATCGTCAAAGACAACCACGTCTACATTCAGGTCGGCAACATCTTCCTTTATTTCGGCAAGCTTTCCACTGCCCACATAGGTAGATTGATTGGGATGAGATAGATGTTGTTCCGATTGACCTACAACCTGCAGACCCGCAGTGTCCGCCAGACGTCCCAATTCAGTCAAGCTCTCACCGACTGTCAGCATACTTCTCGATTTCTTAAGCCCAACTCCTACAAGATAAGCCCTTTCTTTTGGAACAATTAAATCGTGCAATTCTTTAGTAATAACAACCTCCGATTCTAGTCGACTAATCCGATCACTCTCATCTGGCGTGGATAGGACACAACGTACTCATATTGTATCGATTTCTCTTCCTCAGGGGGAATTGCTATCGTCCACTTAAGTAGATTGAGATCGCTTTGTTCCGTTGGTTCCGGCACCGCTCTTTCTAGTCCTACCTTGATTTCTTCATGCCTGGAAACCGGTATATGGTCCTGTACCTCAACCGATACCTCCTCTTCAAATAGATTACGCAGCTTTACCTCGTAACCGTATTTGAGCTCCCTTCTATCTCGCAACCTGGTCTTCTCAACCTCTCTTTGAGTCAATTCGCGTTCGACGGTGATACGGTCT